>DASQEZ010000174.1:0-2125 GCA_035633415.1 Ornithinibacter sp.
ACCTTTTCCTTACCATGGAAACGCTCTACCGACTGAGCTAAGGGGGCGTGCACCGTTCGCGGACTCCGCCCGGGCGCGACGGAGACATTACACGCTGGGTATCGGTCCGGCGAAATTCGCGGACGGCCCCTCGCGGTCACCGCGCCAGGGCCGCGACGACCGCGGCCAGGACCGCCGACACGGCGTGAAACGAGCCCGTGACCAGCCCGTACAACAGCGGTCGGGCCGTGCGTGGCGTCAGTGCGTTGGTGAACGACACCGTGAGCCCCACACCCAGCCCCACGACGACGCCCAGGACGACGGCGTCCCCCACGCCGCTGAGGTCCGCCGCGGTCACGAGGACGGCGAGCGCGTAGGCCGAACCGGCCGCGCCGACGAGGGGGACGACGTAGTAGGCCGGGCCGAACCGCGCCCCCCGTTCGCGGCGCACGCCCACCCCCCGGTCCCAGGCCCGCCCGAACAGCGGGGTGAACCACAGGGCGCCCAGCAGGTAGGTGAGCACGGTGGCGACGAGTACCCCGAGCCAGAGCGTGGGAGTCAGGACCAGCGCGGAGGTCATGAGGGCCACGATGGCCACCGCCCGCGCCTCTCGTCTTGGAGAAAGCCGACCACTAGCGTTCTCGTGATGGACCCTCGCCCACCGCGGACCCGGCCGATCACCGCCACGGAGCGATCCGGTGTCATCGCCCCGGGCAACCTCGAGCGGTACCAGGCGCGTTGGATCACCCCTGCCGGAGGGCTCGAGGACGTCGTCGACCGCTACTGGAGCGTGCGGTGGGCACTTCCCGCTGACGAGCGGATCCGTCAGCGGATCCTGACCCACCCCGCCGTCACCCTGTCGGTCGAAGCGGGCGACGTGCCGGCCCGGCTGGTGGTGACCGGGGTGCACCACGGCGCGTGGCAGCGCGACATCCACGGTCGGGGGCACGTCTTCGCCCTACGGCTGCGGCCCGCCGGGCTGGCCGTCGTGTCGGACCTCGCGCCGGGGGACGTCGCCGACGCGACTCTGCCGGTCACCCGCGACCTCGACGCCCGACTGCACGACCTGCTCGATGCCGTGGCGGACCAACCCGACGACGACTCGCGGGCCCGGGTCGCCGACACCCTGCTCGCCGACCTGCTGCGAACGCGCCCGGTGCGCCCCGTCGGCCGCCTCGCGAACGCGGCGGTCGACGAGCTCACGGCGTCGGTCCACACCCGGACCGGGGCCCGGCTCTCGGCACGGCTGGGGTCCAGCGAGCGCACCCTGCAGCGGGCGCTGCGCGACACCCTCGGACAGGGACCGAAGTGGATCGCCCGCTGGGTCCGCCTCCAGGAGGCCACCCGGCTGCTCTCACAAGAGCCCGCACCGCCGCTGGCCGAGGTGGCGCACTCGCTGGGCTACACGGACCAGGCGCACCTGACCAACGACTTCCGCGACGCCGTCGGCCTCACCCCCGGCGCATACCTCGCCGCCCTGCGGCAGCTCGGCTGAGCGCTACCGGTCGAAGGAGGCCCGGGCCTCGACGAGCGACGGGCCGTACCAGGTGAGCAGCCGGCCCGACACCAGGCGGGTCGGCAGGCGCGCGAACGCCTCCGGTCCGTCGGCCGCGGTGAACACGTACGGCTCGTCCGGGAGCAGGACCAGGTCCGCTGCCGCAGGGTCGTCCAGGGCCTCCAGCCCCACCGCGGGGTAGCGGCCCGGCACTCCCGCCGTCACCACCTCGAGACCGACACGGGCCAGCAGGTCGGCGGTGAAGGTCGGCCGACCCACCACCATCCACGGGTCGCGCCAGATCGGCACGACCACGCGCGCCGAGGCCGGCGGCACCGGCCCGCACCAGGCCGCCTCGGCCTCGACCAGCCAGGCGGGGTCCTCCCCCTCCCCGAGCACGACCCGCAGGAGCCGCCGCATCGACGCGACCGCCTGCGGCACCGTCTCGATGTCGGTGACCCAGACCGGGATGCCGCGCTCCCGCATCCGGCGCACGTCGAGCTCCCGGTTCTCCTCCTTGTTGGCGACGACGAGGTCGGGCCGCAGCGCCGACACCGCGGCGAGGTCGGGGTTCTTGGTACCTCGCACCCGTGCGACCCCACGGGTGGCCAGGTCGGTGGGGTGGGTGCACCAGTCGGTCACGCCGACCAG
>DASQEZ010000175.1:0-7996 GCA_035633415.1 Ornithinibacter sp.
ACCTTGGCCCCCTTGACCCTTGCGACGCGCGCGACGTCCTCCATGCGCACCCGCCCCACGCTCGTCACGGGGCCGACCCTACCGGGGCGGCCGGGAGTGACCTCGAGGGTTCGAGGGTGCGGACGAGGTCGCTCCACGGTCGACGTCGACGGCTCAGCCGACGAGGTGCTCGATGGCGAGCTGGTTGAGGCGGACGAACCCGTAGTCGCGCTCGGCGGCCTTCTCGGGGTCGAACCCGTCGTCGGTGGCGAGCAGGTCCGACAGGGACTCACCCGGGTCCAGGGTGGGCTCGGCGAGGGTGGTGACCCCGGCGTACTCCATGGCCTCGGTGACCCGCGGGTCGGCCCGGAACGCGAGGGCCTTGTCGGCCAGCAGGAGGTAGGTGCTCATGCAGGCCTTGGCGGACTCCCACACCCCGTCGAGGTGCTCGGTGCGCGACGGCTTGTAGTCGAAGTGCCGAGGGCCCTCGTAGCGAGGCGCGGTCGGGTTCCCGGCGAAGCCGTTCTCGAGCAGGTCGACGGTGAAGAACGCCGACAGCAGGTCGCCGTGCCCGAAGACCAGGTCCTGGTCGTACTTCAACCCGCGCTGGCCGTTGAGGTCGATGTGGAACAGCTTGCCTGACCACAGCGCCTGGGCCAGCTCGTGCGTGTAGTTCAGGTTGGCCATCTGCTCGTGGCCCGTCTCGGGGTTCAGCCCCACGATGTCGCCGTGGTCGAGCTCGGCGATGAGGGCCAACGCGTGCCCGACCGTCGGGAGGAAGATGTCGCCACGAGGCTCGTTCGGCTTCGGCTCCAACGCGATCCGCAGGTCGTACCCACGGTCCTTGATGTAGCCGGCGACGGTGTCCAGGCCTTCCTTGTACCGCTCGAACGCCGAGTACAGGTCCTTGCTCCCGTCGTACTCCGATCCCTCCCTGCCTCCCCACATCACGAACGTCGACGCCCCGACCTCGGCCGCGAGGTCGACGGCGTGCACCACCTTGCGCAGGCCGAACCGGCGCACCGACCGGTCGTTCGAGGTCAGCCCGCCATCCTTGAAGACCGGGTGGGAGAACGTGTTGGTCGTCACCATCTCGATCACGAGCCCGCTGCGCTCGCACGCGTCCCGCAGCCGGCCCACGCGATCAGCCCTGGTCGACGCATCGGCGTCGAAGTCGTAGACGTCGTTGTCGTGGAAGGTGATCCCCCACGCGCCCAGCGACGCGAGCTTCTCGGCGTACTCCCACGGGTCCAGGGCCGGGCGGGACGGACCGCCGAACGGGTCCGTTCCGGTCCATCCGACGGTCCAGAGACCGAACGAGAAGCGGTCCTGCGGGGTTGGCTGTCGGGTCATCGTTCCTCCAGGTGTCGTGCCTTGGCAGCCGGCCCTGCGGGCCGACTGTACGTCTCATGGTGGTGCGTCGGTGGCGGTCACGGTTGCTCGGGACCGGTCAGTTCGGGCAGGCCGGACACCTCGGCCTCCACGCATCGGTCGTCCTGCACGGTGACCTCGTGCACGCCTCAGCCCAGGTCGACCGTCACCTCGGCAGCCCGGTCGGCGACCGAGGCCCCGACCCAGCCCCCGCCCGCCGGGCCGGCCGGGGGGCTCGCCGTGACAGCGAAGGAGCCCTCGACCGGCTGGTCAAGGGCTCCTCGTGCGGTGGTGGCAGGTGAAGGATTCGAACCTTCGAAGCTTTCGCGATGGATTTACAGTCCACTCCCATTGGCCGCTCGGGCAACCTGCCGTGGTGCGCATGGAAGGATAGCAAGCCGCAACCGGCAGACCGAATCGACTGGAGGACCCGTGGCGGACAGCAGCTTCGACATCGTCAGCAAGTACGACAAGCAGGAGGTGGCGAACGCCGTCAACACCGCGGCCAAGGAGATCGCGAACCGCTACGACTTCAAGAACGTGGGGGCGCGGGTCGAGCTCACGGGCGAGGTCATCAAGATCGAGGCCAACACCGAGGAGCGCTGCAAGGCGGTGCTCGACGTCGTCGAGACCTGGCTGATCAAGCGCGGCGTCTCGCTCAAGCACCTCGACGTGCCCGAGGCCGGGCCCCGGTTGTCCGGCAAGGAGTACAAGCTCGACCTCCCGCTCAAGGAGGGCATCTCCTCCGAGAACGCGAAGAAGATCACCAAGATCATCCGCGACGAGGGTCCCAAGAGCGTCAAGACGCAGATCCAGGGCGACGAGGTCCGCGTCACGAGCAAGTCGCGCGACGACCTCCAGGCAGTGCAGCGGCTGCTCAAGGACGCCGACCTCGACGTGGCCCTGAACTACACGAACCGCCGCTGACCGGGGGCGGCGCCGCCCCCGGGATGAGGGAACAGCGCCGCCCGAACCGGGTCCCGCGGCTGCGGTCAGGTGCCGATGACGCCTCGGCTGTCCTTGGTGACGATGACGGTGGCCGAGCGAGGGGTGGTGAGCCCGTCGGTGGGCCAGGTGCTGCCACCGCCTTCCCCGGGGTGCTGGATGTTGACGAACATCGTCCTCTGGTCGGGCGTGGTGACGACGCCGGTCACCTCGCAGTTGCGCACGCCGGTGAGGAAGCGGCGGATCTCGGGGACGCCGGACTCGTCGGTGCGGTAGGGGTTCGCAGCGAGCATCTGGTCGTTGGCCCCGGTCGGCTGGGCGCCGTCGGTCTGGATCCACACCCGCCCGTCCGGGTCCGCCCACAGCCCGTCGGGTGAGCCGAAGGCGTCCTCGTCGGCGATCGTCGAACCGTCGCCGCTGCTGCGGCCCTGGCCGGCGATGGCGAACAGGTCCCACTCGAAGGTCGTGGCGGAGTGGTCGCCGCGAGCCTCCTGCCAGCGGATGATGTGGCCCCACTGGTTGGGTGTGCGCGGGTTCGCGGCGCTCGGCTGCTTGGCCGCGCTGGTGTTGTTGGTCAGGGTCAGGTAGACCATCCCGGTGTTGGGGTCCACCGTGGCCCACTCCGGGCGGTCCATCGGGGTCGCGCCGACCGCCGACGCGGCCAGGCGGGTCTTGACGAGCACGTCGCCCTGGTCGGCGAACCCGTTGGCCGCGGTGAGCGGTCCCGTCCCGTGGACCAGGGGCAGCCACCGGCCGGAGCCGTCGTCGTCGAACCGGGCCACGTACAGCGTTCCCTCGTCCAGCGGGCTGCGGCCGCGGGCGCGAAGGGACTTCCAGCTCCCGGAGCCGACGAACTTGTACATGTACTCGTTCACCTGGTCGTCGCCGGTGTAGACCACCACCTGGCCGCGCTTGGACACGTGCACGTAGGCGCCCTCGTGCTTGAGCCTGCCGAGCGCGGTGCGCTTCACCGGGGTCGAGTCCGGGTCGAACGGGTCGATCTCGACGACCCACCCGAAACGGTTGGGCTCGTTGGGCTCGTCAGGGGTGACGACGAAGCGCTCGTCCTTGGTGGCCCACCGGTTGCGGTCTCCGCCGACGCCGTAGCGGCTGGTCAACGATGCCTGCTCCGGGGTGTACGCGCCCGGGTCGACCCGGAAGTACCCGTTGAAGTTCTCCTCGCAGGTCAGGTAGGTGCCCCACGGCGTCACGCCGTGGGAGCAGTTGTTGATCGTCCCCAGGGGGCGCTTCCCCTTCGGGTCGGCCGTGGTGCGCAGCAGGCGGTGCCGCGCGGCGGGGCCGGAGAAGGACATCGGGGTGGTCGCGGTGATGCGCCGGTTCAGCTTGGAGCGCGCGACCACCCACTCGCCGTGCTTGCGCCTGCGGATCTCCACGACGGAGACACCGTGGGCGGCCTGCGACTTGCGCACCATCTCCAGGGTCCAGTCCGCCAGCGGCGGCACGACCGTGGTCCCCGTGTGCAGGTATCCCTCGTCGGTGTACTCGTGGTTCACCACGAGCAGGCCCCGCTCGTTGCCCTCCCGCCCCCGGCCGATGGGGAAGTAGTGCATGCCGTCGTGGTGCATGCCGATCTGCTGCTCCTGCTCGGCGGCGCTGTTGCCGCCCGGGATGAACGTCGGGAAGCGGCCCAGGATCGGCGTCCCCCACGGGATGAACGCCGTCGCGGTGTACCCCGCAGGGACGATGATCTCGTCCGCGGTGCTCAGCGGGACGGGCGTGAAACCCAGCAGCCGTTTCGAGTGGGATCCGTTGTGGGCCAGTGCCGCTGGTGCCGCAGAGGCAGCCGGGGCAGCCGCGATGCTCGTGGTCAGGAACCCGGCTGCCACGGCCATGCCGCCGGTCAGGGCGGACCTGCGCGAGAACCGGCTCTGCACGACCTCGGCGAAGGAGGTCGCGGTGGACGGGTTGCTGCTGATGTCGTCAGGGTCGAAGTCCATCGGGAAGGCTCCAATGATCGGGTCGTGGCGGGATGCTCAGCCGACAAGCACGCTAGGTCCCGACGAGGGGCCACCAGCCAAAGGACAGGTGAACAACGGCCGACGACACTGCCAGCGTTTGGCCAAGTCCTGGTCCACCCCGCCCGCGGGCACCCTGACCGGTGACCGTGGTGCCCGCCGTCAGGCTTCGACAGGCCGGACGAGGCCTGTGCCACCCGCGGGGCGTGACGTAGCGTGAGGCGATGAGCGAGCGTCCCGCCACGACCACCGTCGGTGCGCTGCGCGCCTCCGGGCACGTCGCCCGGTCCGTGCGCGCCGAGATCCGGAACAACCTGCTGGCCGCGCTCGCGGCCGGCCACGACCCGTGGCCCGGGCTGCACGGCTTCGGCGGCAGCGTCATCCCCCAGCTCGAGCGCGCCCTGCTCGCCGGCCACGACGTCGTGCTGCTCGGCGAGCGCGGGCAGGGCAAGACCCGCCTGCTGCGCAGCCTGGTCGGCCTCCTCGACGAGTGGTCGCCGGTGCTCGCCGGGTCCGAGCTCGGCGAGCACCCCTTCGAACCGATCACCGTCGAGTCCAGGCGGCGCGCCGCCGAGCGTGGCGACGACCTGCCCGTGCAGTGGCGGCACCGCGACGAGCGGTACGCCGAGAAGCTCGCCACGCCCGACACCAGCGTCGCCGACCTGATCGGCGACGTGGACCCGATGCGCGTTGCCGAGGGCCGCCGGCTCGGCGACCCCGAGACGATCCACTTCGGCCTCATCCCGCGCAGCCACCGCGGCATCGTGGCCATCAACGAGCTTCCCGACCTCGCCGAGCGCATCCAGGTCGCGATGCTCAACGTGATGGAGGAGCGCGACATCCAGATCCGTGGCTACGTGCTGCGGCTGCCGCTCGACGTGCTCGTCGTCGCGAGCGCCAACCCCGAGGACTACACCAACCGCGGCCGGATCATCACCCCGCTCAAGGACCGCTTCGGCGCGGAGATCCGCACGCACTACCCGCGAGAGCTCGACGACGAGGTCGCCGTCATCCGGCAGGAGGCGCACCTGGTCGCCACCGTGCCCGACGCCCTCGTCGAGGTGGTCGCCCGCTTCACCCGGGCGCTGCGCGCCTCGCCGGCGGTCGACCAGCGCTCGGGTGTGTCCGCCCGGTTCGCCATCGCCGGCACCGAGACGGTCGCGGCGGCTGCACTGCACCGCGCCACGACGCGGGACGAGGAGCAGGCCGTGGCCCGGGTCGTCGACCTCGAGGCGGCGCTCGACGTGCTGCGCGGCAAGATCGAGTTCGAGTCGGGCGAGGAGGGCCGCGAGCGCGAGGTGCTCGCCCACCTCCTTCGCACCTCGACGGCGGAGACCTGCCGAGCCAGGCTCGGCGGCATCGACCTGCACCTGCTCGTCGACGCGATCGAGGGGGGCGCACTGGTCACGACGGGTGAACGGGTCAGCGCCCGCGAGTTCCTGCAGGGGCTGCCGGTGATCGGCGAGTCCGACCTCTACGACGCGGTCTGTGAGCGGCTCGACGCCACCACCGACGGTGAACGGGCCAGTGCCGTCGAGCTGGCGCTCGAGGGCCTGTACCTCGCCCGGCGCATCTCCAAGGACAGCGCCGACGGGGAGACGGTCTACGGGTGAGCGGGGGAAGCGGCTCCGGCCGGACGTCGCGGTACGCCCGGTATGCCGGCGGACCCGACCCCCTCGCGGCTCCCGTCGACCTGCGCGAGGCGCTCGACGCCATCGGCGAGGACGTCATGGCGGGGGTCTCGCCCGAGCGGGCGATGCGCGAGCTGCTGCGCCAGGGGACGGCATCCCGGGTCGGTCTCGACGAGCTGGCCCGGCAGGTGGCGCAGCGTCGGCGCGAGCTGCTGCAGCAGCACCAGCTGGGCGGCACCCTCGACGAGATCCGCACGCTCCTGGACGACGCGGTGCTCGCCGAGCGCAAGCAGCTGGCCCGCGACCTGGACGACGACGCGCGGTTCGCCGAGATGCGGATGGAGGGGCTGCCGGCATCCCCGGCGGCGGCCGTCACCGAGCTCGCCGACTACGAGTGGCGCAGCAGCGAGGCCCGCGAGAAGTACGACCGGATCAGGGACCTCCTCGGCCGTGAGCTGCTCGACCAGCGGTTCGCGGGCATGAAGCAGGCCCTCGAGAACGCCACCGCGCAGGACCGCGAGCGGGTCGAGGAGATGCTGCGCGACCTCGGCGACCTCCTCGCCGCGCACGCCCGCGGCGACGACACCACCGACCAGTTCCGCCAGTTCATGGACCAGCACGGGGAGTTCTTCCCCGAGAACCCACAGGACGTCGACGAGCTGGTCGACGCGCTGGCCGCTCGGGCCGCGGCGGCTCAGCGAATGCTCGCCTCGATGACCCCCGAGCAGCGGGCCGAGCTCGCCGAGCTGTCGCAGCAGGCGTTCGGCTCCCCCGGCCTGATGGACCAGCTCGACCGGCTCGACGACCTGCTGCGAGGCCTGCGCCCCGGCGAGGACTGGGACGGCTCGGAGCAGTTCGGCGGGCAGCAGGGGCTGGGCCTCGGTGACGGCACCGGGGTGCTGCAGGACATCGCCCAGCTCGACACCCTCTCCGACCAGCTCGCCCAGGCCCATCCGGGCGCGCGGCTGGACGACGTCGACCTCGACGCGCTGGCGCGCCAGCTCGGTGACGAGGCCGCCGTCGACGCGCGCGCGCTGGCCCAGCTCGAGAAGGCGCTGCGCGAGAGCGGCTACCTCACCCGGGCCACCGACGGCACCCTTCGCCTCTCGCCGCAGGCCATGCGCGAGCTCGGCAGGTCACTGCTGCGCGACGTCGCCGGCCGGTTGTCGAACCGGTCGGGCGCGCGCGACGTGCGGGCCGCCGGCGCGGCCGGAGAGCCGAGCGGCGCCACTCGCCAGTGGGAGTTCGGGGACACCGAGGCCTGGGACGTCACCCGCACGATGACCAACGCGCTCACCCGCAGCGCCGACGAAGGAACGGGAGCGCGCGACGGCATCCGGCTCGACATCCGCGACGTCGAGGTGGTCGAGACCGAGGCACGAACCCGGGCCGCGGTGGCGCTGCTCGTCGACACCTCGTTCTCGATGGCGATGGACGGGCGGTGGGTGCCGATGAAGCGCACCGCGCTGGCGCTGCACCAGCTGATCTCCTCACGCTTTCGCGGTGACTCCCTCGAGCTGATCGGGTTCGGCCGGCACGCCGAGGTGATGCAGATCGAGCAGCTCACCGCACTCGACGCGATGTGGGCCAAGGGCACCAACCTGCACCACGCGCTGCTCCTGGCGAACCGGCACTTCCGCCGCCACCCCCACGAGCAACCGGTGCTGCTGGTCGTCACCGACGGGGAGCCGACCTCCCACCTCGAGCCCGGGGGTGAGGTGTTCTTCGACTACCCGCCGCACCCGCGCACCATCGCGCTCGCCGTGCGAGAGCTGGATGCCGCCGCGCGCCTGGGTGCCCAGACGACCTTCTTCCGCCTGGGCGAGGATGCCGGGCTCGCTCGCTTCGTCGACTCGATGGCTCGTCGCGCCGGTGGTCGCGTCGTCGCGCCCGAGCTCGGCGATCTCGGCGCGGCCGTCGTCGGGTCATACCTCGGGTCACGTTCTCCCGCGTCGGCGTTCGGCTCGTACCGCGACATGTTCGGCACCCGCGGCTTCTGGGCGGAGTGACCCCCGCCGTCGGCGCCGGCGCTGGTGCTCATCGGCGGTCGACGGGCGCGGTCCACGCCTCCACGACGGGCTGGCGCAGGATCGT
>DASQEZ010000176.1:0-3465 GCA_035633415.1 Ornithinibacter sp.
CGTCCGCGGCACCACTGCACTGTCGTGGCCCGCCCTGCCACGCGAGGTGCGCGACGCGCTCGCGCTGCCCTACGGCACCGCGGATCGGCGAAAGGCCGTCGGTGACTTCGTCGCCGACATCCCGTTCTCCCCGGGCCACCGTTCCTACGACACCGTCGCCGAGCTGGCCGAAGGGGTGCGTGGGCTCGACGTGCCCACGCTGATGTTCTGGGGTCCGCGCGACCCCGTCTTCGGTGAGCGGTATCTCGCCGACCTGCAAGACCGGCTCCCCCACGCCCGGCTGCACCGTTTCGCGGGAGCCTCCCACCTCGTCACCGAGGACGCACCGCAGTACGCGGATGCCGTGGCCGCCTGGCTGGGCGACCTGACGTCCGTAGCTCCGGTCGTGCCACTCACCTCCACGCCCACCAACGTCAGCGAGGAGACGCTGTGGTCCGCGCTCGAGCGCCGCGCGCAGGACCCCAGCCCGGTGATGTCGGTCGCCGGCCGCGTGGTGAGCTGGCAGTCGATGGCCGTACGGGTCACCGAGCTCGCCGCGGGGATGGCCGCGGCCGGCATCCGCCCCGGTGACCGGGTCGGACTCCTGGTCGAGCCCTCGGCCGACCTTACGGCGGTGGTGTATGCGGCGTGGCGCGCCGGTGCCGTCGTGGTGGTCGCCGACAAGGGGCTCGGCTTCGCCGGCATGCGCCGCGCCCTGCGCGGTGCCGCGCTCGACCACGTCGTGGCGGGTCGGCCCGGCCTGGTCGCCGCCCGCGCGATGGGACTGCCGGGCTCGCGGATCTCGGTCCGGCCCCTGTCGGGAGCGGTCCGCCGAACGCTGGGGATCACTCACGACCTCGACACCCTGGCGCGGCGTGGGCGGCACACGCCGCTCCCCGCGGAGCCCGGGGCCGACGCCGACTGCGCGGTGGTCTTCACCTCCGGAGCGACCGGGCCGGCCAAGGGGGTCGTCTACCGCCACCGGCAGGTGCGCGCGCAGGTCGACCTGGTCTTGGCCACCTACGACCTGCAGCCGGACGACACCTTCGTCGCGGCGTTCGCGCCCTTCTCCGTCCTCGGCCCCGCCCTCGGTCTCGGCTCGTCCGTGCCAGACATCGACGTCACCGCCCCGCAGACCCTGACGGCCGCCCTGTTGGCCGACGCGGTCGCCGCCGTCGATGCCCGCATCGTCTTCGCGTCGCCGGCCGCGTTGCGCCGAGTCGTGGACACCAAGGACCGACTCGGCCCGGCCCAGCGAGACGCTCTCTCCGGGGTCCGGCTGCTCATGTCGGCCGGCGCGCCCGTGCCCGCCACCCTGCTGGCGTCGGTGGGCGAGGTCCTCCCCGGAGCGAGCCTGCACACGCCCTACGGCATGACGGAGGTCCTCCCGGTCACCGACGTCTCGCTCGAGGAGATCCGCGCGGCGGGTCCGGGCGAGGGCGTGTGCGTGGGCCGTCCACTGCCGGGGGTCGAGGTGTCGCTCGCACCCTTGCCGGGCTCCGAGCGTGGTGACGAGCTCAGCTCTTCGACCAACGTGACGGGCGAGATCTGCGTGCGGGCCGCGCATGTGAAGGACCGCTACGACGCGCTCTGGATGACGGAACGGTCGGCCTCACGGCATCCGGGCTGGCACCACACCGGTGACGTCGGGCACCTCGACGACGAGGGACGGCTCTGGGTCGAGGGCCGGCTCGCGCACGTGGTGCACACCGCCGACGGCGCGGTGACACCAGTCGGCGTCGAGCAGCGCGTCGAGGCCGTCGATGGCGTGGGCGCCGCAGCCGCGGTCGGGGTCGGCCCGATCGGGGCGCAGGTGCTCGTCGTGGTGGCCGTGCCCGACTCGGCCGGATCACGACATCCACGGGTGCCCGGCTCGCTCGGGCTCAGGCCATCCGGTCACGACCTGGCGCAAGCCGTGCGGAGCGTCGCGGGGACGCCCGTCGCCGCCGTGCTCACCGCCAACCGGCTGCCGCTCGACATCCGCCACGCCTCCAAGGTGGATCGCTTCGAGGTCGCCCGTCAGGCCGCCCGTCTGCTCGCCGGTCGAGGTGGCTCGTGAGGCAGACCTGGTGAGGGTCCTGGTGACCGGGACCTCGGGGCTGCTCGGGCGCAGCACCGCCACGCTGCTCGCAGAGCGTGGTGACGAGGTCACCGTGCTGCAGCGTCGGACGTCGGGCATCGACTGCCGCGAGGTGCTGGGCGACGTGGCCGACGCCGACGTCGTCCGCCGCGCGGTCCGCGGGCAGGATGCTGTGCTGCACCTGGCGGCGAAGGTCGACGTGGTCGGGCCGCTCGCGGACTACGTCCGGACCAACGTAGTGGGCACCCGCAACATCGTCGACGCCTGCCGCACGCAGGGGGTGGGCCGGCTGGTCCAGGTGTCCTCGCCGTCAGTGGCACATGCCGGTCGACCCCTGTGCGGCGCCGCGGCGGAGCCTGCCGACCCGGGGGCCGCCCGGGGCAACTACGCACGGACCAAGGCCCAGTCCGAGCTCCTCGCGCTGGCCGCCGACTCCCCCGACCTCGCGGTGCTCGCTGTGCGACCTCATCTGGTGTGGGGCCCCGGTGACACCCAGCTCGTGGCGCGACTGGTCTCGCGGGCCCGGTCGGGAAGGCTGCTCGTGCTCGGCACCGGTGCGGCGCTGATCGACACGACCTACGTCGCGGATGCGGTGGACGCACTGGTTGCGGCGGTCGACGCCTGCGGGCCCGATGCTCACGGCGAGCCTCTCGTCGTCAGTGGGGGTGAGCCCCGCACGGTGCTCGAGATCCTCGACCGGGTCTGCCGGGCGGCGGGGGAACCGCCCCCGCGCCGGCACGTGCCCCAGGCGTTGGGCCTACTGGCGGGCTCGGTCGCCGACGCGGTCTGGGCGAGGACCGGACGCACCGACACCCCTCCGATAACGCGGTTCCTCGCCGAGCAACTGACCACCGCGCACTGGTTCGACCAGCGTCGCACCCGCACCCTGCTCCAATGGTCGCCCCGGGTGGGGTTGGACGCCGGGTTCGAGCGACTGCGTCGGTGGTATGACGGGGGGTGCCCCCACGCGTTGCGCCACTGACCGACCGAGCAACGATTCCAGCGCGACGACCGCGAGCCCGCCCTGCCGTGAAGCCGAGCAGTGCAGAGTCCGGCCATAACCGGGTCGTTCCACCTACGTCTCTCCGGCCGCCTGCCGGCCCTGAGTGAGGTGGCGCAGGAGGGGCTACACGATTTGCGAGGGCGAACGGCGGCGTCGATAGGCCAGGAGGACAAGCACCCCGCCGAGGACGACTTCGACGGTGGCAGCAAGCCGCCACTGGCTCGCGATCCGCCATCTCAACGTTCAACAGACCTTTACCCCCAAGGGGTGGCGTCTATGGTCGCAACCGTGGTGGACACCGAGGTGGTCGTGGTGGGTGGGGGGCTCGCGGGCCTCCGCTGCGGATGGCGGCTTGCCGAGGCGGGCCGCTCGGTCGTCGTCGTCGAGGCGGCGCAGGCCGTCG
>DASQEZ010000177.1:0-4588 GCA_035633415.1 Ornithinibacter sp.
GAAGCCGGCGCCGCCGGCCTTCTCGACCGCGGACATCATCCACGGGCCGGAGATGAACATCGGCACCTTGCCGCTGGCGAAGTCGGGCTCGGTCGTCGGGGTCGCCGGCGCCGCCTTGTCCGAGATGCCGTCGGTGAAGAACGACTGGTAGTACTCCGCGGCCTTGAGCACCTCGGGGCTGTCGAAGTTGTAGGCCTTGCCGTCGTCCTTGGTGAGGTCGGCACCCGCGGACCACGCGAACGGCATGACCGACTGCCAGGACCCCGTGCCGCCGGCCTGCAGGCCGATGCCGTACTTCGCGCCGGCCTTGTCCTGCATGGCCTTGGCCATCGACTTCAGGCCGTCCCAGTCGGTGGGGGGCGTGGTGATGCCGGCCTTCTCGGCCAGGTCGGTGCGGTAGTAGACCAGGCGCGTCTCGACGTACCACGGGACACCGAACGACGTGCCGGCGACCTCGGTGGTCTTCTGCGCGCCCTCGAAGAAGACGGCCTTGTCGATCTCACCCGGGGTGGGGTCGAGGGCGTCCATGCCGGCGAACTCACCCATCCAGGTGGTGCCGACCATGGCGACGTCGGGCGTCTTGTTCGCGGTGATGGCGGTGGTGAACTTGTCGTGCGCGGCATCCCACGGGATGGCGGTGACCTGCACCTTCACGCCCGGGTTGGCGGCCTCGAACTCCTTGGTGAGCTCGGGCAGCTTCTCGCCCTCGGCGCCCATCGCCCACACGGTGATGGTGCCGGTCGCGGCGCCGGAGGCAACCGCCTTGCCGGTCTCGGCGGGCCCGCTGTCGGCGGCCTCGCGTCCACAGGCGGACACGGTCAGGGCAAGTGCGGTGACGCTTGCCAAGGTGATGGCGGAGGTGCGTCTCATCGGTCTCTCACTTTCTGGGTGGGGTGCAGTGAATCGGTGGGGAGATGGGTCAGGGTGCCGGGGGGAGCCGGCGGGGGTTGGCCGGCCGCTAGCCGGCTGCGACGCCCGGTGGGCAACCGCACGAGCTGCGGATGACCACCTCCGACGCGAGAACCCGGCGCTCGGTGCTCGGGGTGGCTCCGGACACGAGGTCGTGCAGGCGGTCGGCGGCGAGCGCGCCGAGCTGTTGGACCGGCTGACGCACGGTGGTCAGGCCGGGCCGTACGTAGCGGGCAGCCATCACGTCGTCCCACCCGACGACGGCGATGTCCTCGGGCACCCTGACGCCACCGTCGGTCAGTCGCGCCATGACGGCCAGGGCGAGCTCGTCGTTGCCGCAGACGAGGGCGTCGGCAGTGAAGTCGCCGGCGAGCAGCCGCTGCGCGACCGCGGTGCCCTCGCGCTCGCGGAACTCGGCGCTCACCGGTTCGGCCGGCATCAGGCCGCGCTCGTGGTGAGCGGCGGCGAAGCCCTCGTAGCGCTCGAGGAGGTCGGGCGCGGCGGTGGTGTCACCGACGAAGCGCAGGTTGCTGCGGCCGTGGTCGAGCAGGTGCTCGGTCAGCCCACGGGCACCCTCGACGTTCTCCGCCGCGATCGCCTCGATGCCGGCTCGCGCGTGGCCCGCGATGACGACGACCGGCTTGCTCCCACCGCCGACGCTCGCGGCGTCGGAGCCGAGCACGGCGATGCCGTCGACCCGGGTGGCGAGGGTGCGCAGCGCGCGGTCGCGGTCCTCCTTGGTGCCGGCCAGCACGAGCATGACGCTCTGGTCGAGCTCGGCGGCCCGGGTCTCGAAGCCGATGAGGAGCTCGGCGTAGTAGGGGCCACCCAGCTCGGGCAGCACGAGGCCGTAGGTGTCGTGGTGGCGCACGGCCAGGCTGCGGGCGGCACCGGAGGGCAGGTAGGCGAGCTCGTCGACCGCCTCGAGCACCTTGGTGCGGGTCCGCTCGGACACGAGCGGGGAGCCCTGCAGGACGCGTGAGACCGTCGCGATGGAGACGCCGGCGTGGGCGGCGACGGAGTAGATCGTCGCCCCTCGGCGTGCCTCATCGGTTGGTGCCATGTCACAGCCCTCATCGTTGAAAGCGCTTACATTCTTCCTGATTCCGATAATCCTCAGGACCGGGAGGGAATGGGGGCTAAGGATTGTCACGAAGTGGTAACGACGGTGTGGCCGGTCGGTGATGGACGTCCTGGAGTCGGTATGACGTCGGCAAATCAATTGTGCCGCAGTGGAATTGACTGCCTGACCGCTCGTGCTCGCGCCTGCGGTCGGATCAGCCGGACGGGTCGGGAATCAGGCCAGGCGGAGGCCTTCGCCGAGGCCGAGGTCGACCGGAAGCCGCAGCTCGGTGCTGCGCCGGGCGACGGGCGCACCGGCCACCTCGAAGGCAGCGGTGAGCACGGCACGGCCGGCGCTGAGGCCGGTCAGTCGTCCACCGTTGACCGAGCCGGCGAGCCCGGTGACGTCGGCGGTGAGCAGCAGGGTCAGGGTGACCCTGGTCAGGTGGGCACCGGAGAGGAGCACGTCGACGTAGGGGTGTGCGTCGTACGCGATGCGGTGCTCGGCGAGCACGACGGTCTCCTGGGTTCCCGGCGCCTCGCGGGTGCGCCGACCGGCGGCCCGCAGCTCGCTGTGCTTCTGCCAGCCGGAGGCCAGCACGTCGCCGAGGTCGAGGTGGGTCAGGGCGACCGCGGCCTGGGCCACGTCACGCGAGATCGCCTGCCGTACCGAGCCGCCGAGGCTGCCTGGCAGGACGCCGTCCAGGGAGGGCTTCAGGTCCAGGGCCAGCCCGGCGGACGGGTCGGCCTGGGCCCCCTGGAAGAGCAGGTCGCCGGCGGTGGCCGGCCCGGCGAGCAGCATCATGGGGGTTCCTCGGTCAGGGTCAGCCGGCCCGGGTCGGGGCCGGGGACGACCCGGACCACGAGGTCGTGCCCGGCCGGGTTCTGCTGGACGGACACCGCGGGTGCCGGGTCCGGGTGGGGGCGCACGGTGACGTCGGGCGGTGCCGGTGGACCGGACGGTGGGCGACGCGAGGACCGGAGCAACCACAGGCCCAGCACGACCACCGCCAGCAGGACCGCGCCCGAGGACCACACGACCACGGATGCCGGGCCCGTCTCGTCGACCACGGCGAAGGCCACCGTGACCGTGGTGCCCGCAGCCACCTGGGTACCGGCTTCGGGATCCTGCCGGAACGACAGGCCCTCGTCCGGCCCGCCGGGGTCGAGCGCCAGCACCAGCCCCGCCGCGTCGAGCACCCGCTGGACGACCTGGGGCTCGAGCCCGGTGACGTCGGGAACCGCCACCGTGGCCGTCGCCGGGCCCGACCCGACCAGGGTGACGGTCACGGCGTCCCCGGCATCCACCTCGGTCCCGGCACGAGGGTCCTGCTGAGCCACGGTCGGCTCACCGTCGCCACTGCTTCCCCCCACCCGCAGCACGAGGTCGACGCCCTCGACCGCGGCCCGCGCCTCGGCCTCGGTGAGGTCGAGCAGGGCCGGCACGGTGCGGGTGTTCGACGCCGGCGGCACCAGCACCGCCTCGACGGTGGTGCCGAAGGGCACGAGGGTGCCGGCGGCAGGGTCCTGACTGTCGACTCGGCCGGTTCCGGTTGCCTTGAGGGACAGGCCGAGCGCATCGACCAGACCCTCGGCCTCGTCGCGGGTACGACCCACGAGGTCGGCGACGACCGACCCCGCGGTGAGCTCGATGATGGCGGCCAGGTCGATCTCGCTGCTGTCCTCGAGGTACTGCACCACCGCCTGGTCGACCACCCTCGCGGCGTCGGGCGGCACCTGTTTCGGCAGGTCGGGCTCGACCCGGATGGTGGGGGTGAACCGCGGGTACCACTGCTCCTGGATGAGGGCCTGTGCCTCGGGGAGTGGCAGGCCGACCACGTTCGGTGGTTCACGGTTCGCGGCCGGCAGCATCGCCGCGGAAGCGGCAGCCGGCGCCGCCACCGGCAGCAGCAGGATCGACAGGGCGAGGGCCAGCGCCGCTGCCGCCCCCTGAATTCGCCTGCCACGAGGGAGTTGTCGCGACCGGCAACGACTCACCGTGGTCATGTCGCCTCCTCGCGGGAAGCAGGACGGGGACGGCCCGAGGCGCCCTCGTGGTGTGTGGCTCGGGTCGTCGCCCTCAGCGGCCTGTGACAGTCCCTGCACCATCGGCCCGACGTGGACCTCCAGTGCACCAGAGCGGCGTCGACGCGGGCAAGAGGTGCGCGGGATCGGCGCCGGTCCGACAACGAGTGTTCCGGCAGGCGGGAGGCAGGTGCGAGGACATGGTTGAAGTTGGTAGCGTCAGGCCACCTACGACCAGAGGCCGACCGTGACCCTGAGCCGAACCCTGTCGCGCACCGCGGCAGCCGCAGTCGCCATCGTGATGGTGTGGACCCTCATCCCGGTGCTGGCTCGGGCCGCGCCGTCGGTGTCGGGGGAGGTCTCGGGCAACTCCGCCGCCGCGCGCACGGCCGTGGACGCGCTGCGGTCCCCGTGGGTGTCCGCGTTGGCCTCGGACGGCTACACGGCGCCGAGCCCGCTGGTGCTCACGGCGGCCGTGGGGTCGATGGTGAGCGGGGTGATCGGCACGACGGCGGCCGGCACGACGGTGAGCGTCGTACGGTCCCGGTACTCGGCCAGCACGACCGCGCCCGTGCTCGTCTCGACGTCGCCG
>DASQEZ010000178.1:0-11815 GCA_035633415.1 Ornithinibacter sp.
GGCGGTACGTCGAGGAACGCGTCGAGTCGCTCGCCGACGAGGACCTGTCGGTCCTGGGCTACTTCGACTTCGTCGAAGGGCTCTCGCGCGGGTTCGCGGCGCACCACGCCGGGATGCTGCCGCTCTTCCGAGAGATCGTCGAGGAGCTGTTCACGGCAGCACGCATCCGGGCCGTGTTCGCCACCGAGACACTGGCACTGGGCATCAACATGCCCGCCCGCACGGTGGTGCTCGAGAAGCTGGTCAAGTTCAACGGCGAGGCCCACGTCGACATCACGCCCGCCGAGTACACCCAGCTCACCGGGCGCGCCGGGCGGCGCGGCATCGACCTCGACGGTCATGCCGTGGTGCAGTGGGCCCGCGGTGTCGACCCCCTGGCCGTGGGTGGCCTGGCCTCGACCCGCACCTACCCGCTGCGCTCCAGCTTCCGGCCCACCTACAACATGGCCGTCAACCTCGTCGCCCAGGTCGGGCGTGAGGTGGCGCGCGAGATCCTCGAGACCTCGTTCGCCCAGTTCCAGGCCGACCGGGCCGTCGTCGGCATCGCGACCGCGGTGCGCCGCAACGAGGAGGGCATGGAGGGCTATGCCGAGGCCATGCACTGCCACCTCGGCGACTTCCGTGAGTACGCCGCACTGCGCCGGGCCCTCGCCGACGCGGAGAAGGAGGGCGTCAAGGCCCGCTCCGCGTCACGGCGCGCCGAGGCCGCCGTGTCGCTGGAGGCACTGCGGATCGGTGACGTCATCCGCATCCCCGCCGGGCGGCGTGCCGGCTGGGCCGTCGTCGTACAGCCCGCCCGGGCCGGGAAGGGCACCCCCACCGGACCTGCTGTGGTCACCGAGGACAAGCAGTTCCGCCGGCTGACCCCGGTCGACGTGCCCGAACCGGTCGAGGCGCTGGCGCACGTCAAGGTGCCGCCGCACTTCAACCCCAAGTCGCCCAGGTCGCGGCGCGACCTGGCCACGTCGCTTCGGGTCGCGGTGCCCCGCGGGCTCGAGGACTCGCCCCGGATGAAGGCACGCGAGGTGAGCGCGGCCGAGTCCGGGCGGGTCGAGCGCCTGCGCCAGGAGCTCAAGGTGCACCCCTGCCACCAGTGCCCTGATCGCGAGAGCCACGCCCGCTGGGCCGAGCGGTGGTGGCGCCTCAAGCGCGAGACGGTCGGCCTGCAGCGCAAGGTCGAGGGCCGGACCAACACCGTGGCCCGCACCTTCGACCGCATCTGCGACGCCCTCGAGGCGCTGGGCTACCTCGCTGACGCCGGCACCGTGGTCACCGAGCGGGGGGCGCGGCTGCGCCGGCTGTACACCGAGAAGGACCTGCTCGCAGCCGAGTGCCTGCGCCACGACGTGTGGAAGCGACTCGACGCGCCCGGGCTGGCTGCGGCGGTGTCGGCCCTGGTCCACGAACCGCGCCACGAGGAGGCCGAGGTCTCGCCGCGGATGCCCAACGACGACGTCGCCGAGGCCCTGACCAGGATGTCGCGGCTCTGGTCCGAGATCGAGGACCTCGAGACCGAGCACGACCTGCCCTCGACCTCCGTGCCTGACGGCGGGATGGCCTGGATGGTGCACCGCTGGGCCTCGGGCGAGCGGCTCGACATGGTGCTGCGTGGCCAGGAGATGGCCGCCGGTGACTTCGTGCGCCGCTGCAAGCAGATCGTCGACCTGCTCGACCAGGTGGCCAAGGCCGCGACCGATGGCGAGCTGCGCCGCACCGCCCGCACGGCCGTCGATGCCGTGCTGCGTGGTGTCGTCGCCGCCGACCGCCTGGACTGACTCCGGGTTCAGGCGAGGCCGAGGGCCTTGAGCACCCGACCGACCGGGTTGGTGACGCCGTACGCCTCGCCGATCTGCTCGAGCAGCTCGGGGTCGGCCACCTCGCGGGGCAGCGCCAGGTCGACGGTCGCCACCGGGGCGTCGTGGGCGACCCGCACCACCGTGGGCGCGACGTCGAGGTAGGCGGTGGCCGCCTCCAGGTTGGCCCGCCGGGCCCCCTTGAGGGCCGGGTCGCCGGTGTCGACGGCCGCGCGCAGGCCGGCGAGGGTCCCGTAGGCCGCGATCAGCTGGGCGGCGGTCTTGTCGCCGATGCCCTTGACCCCGGGTAGCCCGTCACTGGTGTCGCCCCGCAGCACGGACATGTCGAGGTACGCCTCGCCGGTCGGCACCGCATACCGCTCGTGCAGGTACGACTGCGTCGCGATGTCGGGGTCGCGCACCCCGCCCTTGCCGGTGTAGAGCACCCGGACGCCGTGCGCGTCGTCGACGAGCTGGAGCAGGTCGCGGTCGCCGGTGACGACGTCGACGGGCATGACTCCCCGATGCCGGGCGGTGAGCGTGCCGATGACGTCGTCGGCCTCGAACCCCGGCGCCCCCAGCCGCGCGATGCCGAGCGCACGCAGGGCGTCGCGGATGAGCGGCACCTGCGGGGTCAGGTCGACAGGGCTCTCCTCGGCGACATCGGAGCCCTCGACCAGCCGGTGCGCCTTGTACGTCGGCACGAGGTCGACCCGCCACTGCGGACGCCAGTCGTCGTCCCAGCAGGCCACCAGGTGGGTGGGGCGGTGCGCCGTGACCAGGGTGGCGATCATGTCGAGGAAGCCGCGCAGCGCGTTGGTCGGGGTCTCGTCCGGGGTGCTGCGCTGGTCGGGTACTCCGAAGAAGGCACGGAAGTACAGCGAGGCGGAGTCCAGGAGCATGAGGCGGTCCGGCATGGCCGAAGAGTAGCCGTCCCCGCCGACCACGCCGACGGGACGAACGCTCCCGATGCGCACGCGCGTGGCGCACTACCCTGAGGACGTGGAAGACCTCGACCGTCGCATCGTCGACCTCCTCGCCAAGGACGGCCGGATCAGCTTCACCGACCTCGGCAAGGCCCTGGGCATGTCGACCTCCGCCGTGCACCAGCGGGTGCGGCGGCTTGAGCAGCGCGGCGTCGTCAAGGGGTACACGGCCAAGCTCGACCACACCGCCCTGGGCCAACAGATGACCGCCTTCATCTCGATCACCCCGCTCGACCCGGCGGCGCCCGACGACATCCCCGAGCGCCTGCACACGGTGCCCCAGATCGAGGAGTGCCACTCGGTCGCCGGCGACGAGAACTACATCCTCAAGGTCCGGGTCGCCACCCCCTCCGAGCTCGAAGAGCTCATCGCCACGGTGCGCGGCGTCGCCAACGTCTCGACCCGCACGACGGTCGTGCTCTCGACACCATGGGAGTGAGTGGGCCCACGGGCCTGTCCGCGGACCTCGGGCGCTACCTGCAGCAGGGCCGCGACGGGCTGCTGCGCTCGCTCGAGGGCGTGTCCGAGTACGACGCCCGCCGCCCGCTGACCCCGTCGGGCACCAACCTGCTGGGCCTGGTCAAGCACGTCGCGGGCGTCGAGCTGGGTTACCTCGTGGAGTCGGTCGGCCGGCCGGCGCCCGTGCTGCCGTGGAACGAGGACGGTTCGGTCTGGGAGGGCGCCGACATGTGGCCGCTCGCCAGCGAGAGCCGGAACCACCTCGTCGACCTCTACCGCTCGGTCTGGGCACTCAGCGACGCCTCGATCGCCGACCTGCCCCTCGACAGCGGGGCGAGCGTGGCGTGGTGGCCGGTCGAGCGTCGCGAGACCACGTTCGGGCACCTGCTCGTGCGGGTGGTCGCCGAGACGGCTCAGCACGCCGGGCACGCCGACATCCTGCGGGAAGGCCTCGACGGCCAGGGCGGGCGCGACCACGACGACATGGGCGACGCCGCCACGTGGTCCGCGTACGTGTCACGGATCCAGCGGGCGGCCGACGAGTTCCGCTAGCGCGCGATGTCGGCGACGACGGCGCCGGTCACTCTGACGAGGTCGGCAGGAGAGAGTCCGAGGTCGAGACCGCGACGGCCCCCGGAGACGTAGACGACGTCGAACAGGCCGGCGCTCTCGTCGAGCACTGTTGGCACGGTGCGCTTCTGGCCGATGGGCGAGATGCCGCCGACCACATAGCCCGAGGACCGCTGTGCCGCAGCCGGATCCGCCATGGTCACACGCTTGACGCCGAGCGCGTTCGCCATGGCCTTGAGGTCCAGACTGCCCGCCACGGGCACGACGGCGACGGCGAGGCCCGTCCCGGTGTCGACGAGCAGCGTCTTGAAGACCTGCTCTGGCGGCAGCCCGAGCACCTCGGCGGCCTCGAGCCCGAACGACCGCGCACCCGGGTCGTGCTCGTACACGTGGTGGGAGAACGCGACGCCGGCCGCGGTCAGCGCCACCGTGGCCGGCGTCCCGGAGGGGTCACGTCGCGGCATGCGACGAGGGTAGGCGCAGCTCAGGCCAGGTCAGCGACGGATGCCGCGCGGCTGGCACCGGCGCCGACGAGCGCCGCCGCGTGCACGGCATCCATGTCGTGGCTCGCCCGCCACCACCGCTGACCGGACTCCGGGAGGGTGTAGATCGGGTCGTAGTAGACGTACTCGCGCGAGAGCGCCTGGTCGTCGCCCGCCTCGATGGAGGTGCGGTAGTGCTTGCGCCAGAACGACATGCCACGCTCGGTCTCGTAGCTGTCGACCTGGTGGACCCATCGCTTGCCGACGTAGGGGACGTCGCAGACGATGCGCGGCGTCGCGAACCCGGGCAGGTAGCCCATGATCGCCTCCTGCAGCTGCTGGGCCTCCTTGAGGGACAGCCGCCAGTGCTCGGCGAAGGGGATCATGTCGCACATGTAGAAGTAGTACGGCGTGATCAGGGCCTCGTCCTGGAGGGCGAAGCAGAGGTCGAGCAGCGCCTTGGGGGAGTCGTTGACCCCGCGCATGAGGACGCCCTGGTTGCGCACGTCGCGCACCCCCGCGTCGAGCATCGCCTGCGCGGCCTTCGCGACGAGGGGGGTCACCGACTGGGCGCTGTTGACGTGGGTGTGGATCGCCAGCGAGACACCGCGCGAGCGGGCCTTGGCCGACACGCGTGCCACGCCTTCGACGACGTCGTCCTGCAGCCAGTGCTGGGGCAGACCCATCAGCGCCTTGGTCGCGAGGCGGATGTCGCGGATGTTGTCGACCTCGAGCAGCCGGTCGAGGAACGCCTCGAGGTTCTTCCACGGCATGTTGGCCACGTCACCGCCGGAGACGACGACATCGCGCACGCCGGGTGAACGGTGCAGGTAGTCGATCATCGCCGAGTAGCGGTCGACGGGCTTGCCGACCAGCTTGAGCTTGGTGAACTGGGGCGTGGAGTTTCCGACGAGGTCCATGCGCGTGCAGTGGCCGCAGTACTGCGGGCACGTGGGCAGCATCTCGGCGAGCACCTTGGTGGGATACCGGTGCGTCAGCCCCTCGACGGCCCACATGTCGTGCTCGTGGAGGCTGTCGCGCGTGGCGAACGGGTGGCTCGGCCAGTCGGTGCGTCGGTCGGAGAACACGGGGAGCATGTAGGTGCGCACCGGGTCGGCGTAGAACGCCTCGGTGAACGCGGCGCCCGCCGACGGCATCGAGTCGTCGGTGGCCGGGACCATCGTGTTCATCATCTGCGGAGTGACGAGCATCGACATCGTCGCCCGCTCGGCCTGGTCGCGCTCGAGGTCGGCGTAGAAGCGCTCGTCGAGCAGGTCGCCCAGAAGCGCGCGGAGCTGCGCCACGTTCTTCACACAGTGCGCCCGCTGCCACTGGGCGTCGGCCCACTGCTCGGCGGTGACGTCCCGCCACCCCGGGAGGCGGGTCCAGTCGGGCTCAACCAGCTCGCGACGCCGGTAGGCGTAGGGCTGCTCGATGTTTGTCGTCATGACTGGCAGGATACGCAATAGATGACGCCCGAGTCACGCCCTGCCGCAAATACTACGGTGGCGTGTCGGATGACGAGGAGATTCTTGTGCGCACCACTCCGTCTTCGCCGGTCGGCCTGCACCGCGTGACCGACCCCGCCGGCGCCGCCCTGCCGCAGGCGGCGCGGGTTCTCGAGGCGTCCCCGGAGCTGTGGCCCGACGAGGTGCTCATCGCCGTCGAGACGCTCAACCTCGACGCCGCGTCCTTCCGCCAGCTGTCCGAGAAGCACGCCGGCGACGGGGACGCGGTCCGCGCCGAGGTGCTCGCCATCGTCGCCGAGCGCGGCAAGATGCAGAACCCGGTGACCGGCTCCGGCGGGATGCTCATCGGCACCGTCGCCGAGGTGGGCCCGCAGTCGCCGCTCGGGCTGTCCGTCGGCGACCGGGTCGCGACCCTGGTCTCCCTCTCGTTGACCCCGCTCACCCTCACCGACGGCCTCACCCGCTGGGACGGTCGCTCCGAGCGGGTACCCGCGCAGGGCACCGCCGTGCTCTTCGGCCGCTCGATCGCGGCGCGCCTGCCCGAGGACCTCTCACCGGACCTGGCCCTGATGGTCATGGACGTCTGCGGCGCGCCGGCCCTCGTCGCGCGCGTGGTGGGCGAGTACGTGGGCCGTGGCGTCACCCCGACGGTGGCCGTCCTCGGGGCCGCCGGGAAGTCCGGGTCGCTCTCGCTCGCCGCGGCGCGCGACGCGGGAGCTGGCCACTGCATCGGCGTCGTGCCCGTCGAGCGCGAGGCCGACCTGCTGCGGGCGAGTGGCCTGGCCGACGAGGTCGTCGTGGCCGACGCCCGCTCACCACTGGGCCTGTCGGATGCCGTCGCCGCCGCGGGCGGTCCCGCGACCGTCACCGTCGTCTGCGTCGACGTGCCCGGCTGCGAGCAGCCGGCCATCCTCGCCACCGCACAAGGAGGGACGATCATCTACTTCTCCATGGCCACGAGCTTCTCCGCCGCCGCCCTCGGGGCGGAGGGGCTCGCCGCCGACGTGCGGATGCTCGTCGGCAACGGCTACGTCCCCGGCCACGCCGACCTGGCGCTGGACCTGCTGCGCCGGACCCCCGCGGTGCGCGAGCTCTTCGAGGCTCGGCTCGCCCACTGACGGCTCCGGGGGGAGCGCTGCCGGGCGGCTCCTCACCCGCTGCGGGTGACGCTTCCGGCACCTCCCGGAAATAGCGTCGAGTGGTCCGGACGCTCCCTCCTCGATGCGCGAGGAGAGCATCGTCACGCGCAGCCAGGAGACCCCATGACCCGCTCGACAGCCCGCCGTCTCGCCCCCGTCGCCGCCCTCGCCCTCGGCCTGCTCGCCGGTGGCTGCTCCTCCGACGGCTCCACGGACACGAGCGGCTCGCCCGCCGCCAGCGCCGCGGCATCCGTGTCCGAGGCCCTGTGCAGCAGCTTCGCCAGCTTGAAGACCGACGCCGCGGACCTCGCGGCCACGAAGGTCGACACGACCAAGAGCGCCGACGAGGTGCAGCAGCAGGTCGACGACCTCCAGGGCAAGGCGGACAAGGTGCGTGACGACCTCAACACGATGATGATGGAGTCGCAGGGAGGCCCGGCGGCGGCCGTGATCGGGGCCCTGAACCAGAAGGCGGACGCGCTGAACGCCCAGCTGACCATCGCGAAGACCGACGCCCAGGCCGACCTCGGGCCGAAGATCACGGCGGCCCAGGAGGAGATCACCACGGCGCTCGAACCGGTCGAGGCAGCCGTGAGCAAGCTCTGCCCTTCCAGCTGACCGAACCGGCGGCCGCTCTCCCGGCTGCACCCCTGTCCACCGCACACCGGCGGCGCCACCCGCGCCAAGACTCCACCACCGAAGGGAACATCATGACCGACACCACCGACCAGCCCACCGAGGTCACCGCCGACGTCGCCGCGGTGAGCGACGGAGCCACCACGCTTTTCGTCGCCGACTTCGACGACACCGACACCGCGTGGGGGGCCTACGAAGCGCTGAAGTCGATCGAGGACGGCCGAACGGTGTCGATCGACGGCGTCATCGTCGTCAAGCGCGACGCCGACGGCAAGCTCGAGATCCAGAAGGCCACCGACCACTCGACGAAGAAGGGGCTGAAGTGGGGTCTCGTCGGCGGCGCAGCGCTCGGCCTGATCTTCCCGCCGTCGATCATCGGCAGCGCCGTGGCGCTGGGTGCCGGTGGCGCCGCGCTCGGGAAGGCCAGGCAGCTGCACCACAAGATCGGCCTGGAGAAGGAGCTCGAGTTCTCGGTCGCCCCAGGGCACTCCGGGATCGTCGCCCTCGTCTCCGACCCCGGCGCGGTGGAGATCCGTAAGGCCCTCGCAACGGCCAACGCCATCGTCGAGTCCGCGATCGACGACGTCACGGCCAAGGACATCAAGGCGATCGCCAAGGAGTCCAAGGCCGAGGAGAAGGCCGCGCTGAAGTCCGCCGAGTGAATCGGCCGCTCCGTGCCTGACGCGAAGGGCCGACCGGGCGGATGCCGGGCCGGCCCTTCGCCGAGGGGCCACTCAGGTCGGCCTCATTTGCCCACGAGGGCGCGGCGGGGTTGGGTTGAGACATGAGCGGTAGCTGCGGTGCGGCCTCCATCCCTGCGTGCCCCTCGTGAGGGGCATCTACCTTGCCGGGACCGAGGCACGATCGGGCAAGTCGGCCGTCGCCGTGGGCCTCGTGGCCAGGCTCGCTCGACGCCACGCCCGGGTGGGCGTCTTCCGTCCCATCGTGCGTGGGGGGGACCCTGACGAGCTGCTGCGCGTGCTGCTGCAGGAGGCGCCGACCGACCTCACCGCCGACGAGGCGTGGGGGGTGACCCACCACGCCCTGCACGCGGACCCGGGCGCCGCGCTCGGCACCGTCATCGACCGCTACCACGCGATCGCCAGGGACCACGACGTGGTGCTCGTCGTCGGCTCGGACTTCACCGACGTCGCCGCCCCGACCGAGTTCGCCACCAACGCCTCGATCGCCGCCGACCTCGGGACCCCGCTCGTGCTGGTCGCGCCGGCCCGTGACCGCGACACCCGCGAGCTCGCGGCCAGCGTGTGGGCCGCGGTGTCCGCCGCTCGCGCCGGGCACGCCCACGTCGCCGGCCTCGTCGTCAACCAGGTGGCCGAGGCCGAACGCGACGCGGTGCTGGTCGCGGTGCGCAGCCGGGTCGGGGCGGTGCCGGTGTGGCCGTTGCCGGAGGCAGCGATCCTGCGGGCACCGACCGTGGCCGACCTGGTGGCGGCGTGTGACGGCACGCTGGTCCACGGTGACGCCGAGCTGCTCGACCGCGAGAGCCTCGGACTGGTCGTCGCGGCGATGTCGATGCCGCACGTCATCGACCGGCTCTTCGAGGGGGCCACGGTCATCGTGCCGGGCGACCGCGACGACGTCGTGCTGGGGGTGCTGCTCGCCCACCATGCCCGAACCCTGCCGACCCTGTCCGCGATGGTGCTCAACGGTGGGTTCCAGCTCTCCCCCCAGGTCGACCGGCTGATCGCGGGACTCGACGTGCGGCTGCCCATCGTCTCGGCCGAGCCGGGCACGATGGCGGTCGCGTCGGCGCTCGACCGCGTCGTGGGGCGCATCACCGCGGACTCCGCCCGCAAGATCCGTGCGGCCGTGGCACTGCTCGACCAGACGGAGGACGCCGACCTGGACGCCCTCGTCGGTGAGGGCGTCGGCGCCCCCGAAGGCGCTGTCACACCACTGATGTTCGAGCACGACCTCGTCGAGCGGGCCCGTGCCGCGGGAGCGCACATCGTGCTTCCGGAGGGCGGCGAGGAGCGCATCCTGCGCGCCGCCGACCAGGTGCTCTCGAGGGGGATCGCCCGGCTCACCCTGCTCGGCGACGAGGCCGAGATCCGGGCCGGTGCCCGCCAGCTCGGCGTCGACATCGACGCCGCCGCCGTCGTCGACCCGGCGACGAGCCCGTGGCGCGAGCAGTTCGCGGCCGAGTACGCGGCCCTGAGGGCCCACAAGGGCGTCACGGCGGAGCTCGCCTACGACCGCGTGGTCGACCCGTCGTACTTCGGCACGATGATGGTGCGTGCGGGGCTGGCCGACGGCATGGTCTCCGGCTGCGTCACCACCACCGCGCACACCATCCGTCCTGCGCTCGAGGTCGTGCGCACCGCCCCGGGCGTCTCGGTCGTCTCGAGCGTGTTCATCATGTGCCTGGCCGACCGGGTGCTCGTCTACGGCGACTGCGCCGTCAACCCGGACCCGACGGCCGAGCAGCTGGCCGACATCGCGATCTCGTCGGCGCACACGGCGCAGCGGTTCGGCATCGAGCCGCGCGTGGCGATGCTGTCCTACTCCACGGGGGAGTCGGGCACCGGCGCCGACGTCGAGAAGGTGCGGGCCGCCACGGCGTTGGTCCGCGAGCGAGCGCCCGAGCTGCTCGTCGAAGGTCCGATCCAGTACGACGCGGCCGTCGACCCGCGCGTCGCGCGCACCAAGCTCAAGGACAGCGCGGTCGCGGGGCGTGCGACGGTGCTCGTCTTCCCCGACCTGAACACCGGCAACAACACCTACAAGGCCGTCCAGCGCAGCGCCGACGCGGTCGCCATCGGGCCGGTCCTGCAGGGTCTGAACCGGCCGGTCAACGACCTGTCGCGCGGTGCACTCGTGCGCGACATCGTCAACACGGTCGCGATCACGGCGGTGCAGGGGGGGCCGGCGTGACCGGCCACCCGCACGTCCTGGTCGTCAACGCAGGTTCGTCCTCGCTGAAGTACCAGCTCATCGACGCGGCCGGCGGGCTCACGGTCGCGGTCGGCCTGGTGTCGGAGATCGGCGGTGCCACCCGGCACCGGCACGAGGTCGGCGGTCGCACCCACGACGCCGAGCTGGAGTGCGCCGACCACAGCGCCGCCTTCGCCGCCGCCCGCGCCGCGCTGTCGGAGCACGGTCCGTGGGTCGGCGACGACGACCTCGTGGCGGTGGGCCACCGGGTGGTTCACGGTGGGCGGCGGTTCACCGAGCCGGTGGTGGTCGACGACGACGTCATCGCCGCGCTGCGCACGCTCTCGCCGCTCGCGCCGCTGCACAACCCGGCCAACGTCGAGGGCATCGTGCGCGCACAGGCCTCCTTTCCCGGCATCCCGCACGTCGCGGTCTTCGACACCGGCTTCCACCGCACCCTGCCGCCTGCCGCGCACACGTACGCCGTGCCGCTCGAGTGGCGCGACGAGCACCACGTGCGCCGCTACGGCTTTCACGGCAGCTCCTACGCCTGGGTGTCGCGGCGCACCGCCCAGCTGCTCGGCCGGGATCCGGCCGACGTGCGGATGGTGGTGCTCCACCTCGGCAACGGCGCCAGCGCGTGCGCCGTCGACGGCGGGCGCAGCGTCGACACCTCGATGGGCCTGTCCCCGGCCGAAGGTCTCGTCATGGGCACCCGATCGGGCGACGTCGACCCGGCACTGGGCGGGTACCTCGCCCGGGTGGCGGGGATGTCCGCCGAGAGGTACGACCGCGCGCTCAACCGCGAGAGCGGCCTGCTCGGGCTGGCGGGCGTCTCGGACTTCCGGACGGTGGTGGAACGACGTGAGGCGGGGGATGCGGATGCCGGGCTCGCCTTCGACGTCACCGTGCACCGCATCCGCAAGTACGTCGGAGCGTATGCCGCCGTCCTGGGTCGGCTCGATGCGCTCGCCTTCACCGGTGGCATCGGCGAGCACAGCGCCGCCCTGCGGGCGGCCGTCGTCGACGGGCTCGGCGTGCTCGGGCTGCGGCTCGACGCCTCCGCGAACGCCGAGGGACCCGCTGAGCGCCGGGTGTCATCGGCTGACAGCTCGTCGCCGGTGTGGGTCGTGCCCACCGACGAGGAGCGCGAGATCGCGCGGGCGGCACTGGAGGTGCTCGGAGTCTCCCACTCCCTCTGACAGCTCCGGACCGGTCGGCTCCTAGAGTGGCGCCATGGCGACCACGCTCTACCGCCGCGGCCGGGTGCGCACCCCGGACCGGCCCGACGCGACGGCCTTCGTGGTCGTCCACGGGCGGATCGGCTGGATCGGGGACGAGCAGGGCGCCGAGGGACACGCCGACGTCGTCGACGCGGTGGTCGAC
>DASQEZ010000179.1:0-2990 GCA_035633415.1 Ornithinibacter sp.
CACCCCGCAGGGGTGCAGCGCGACGTGGCGCGGCAGCCCGTCGAGGCTCTCGACCAGGCCGAAGAAGGTGTCGAGGCCCTGCGCACCACCGGCGCCGAGACGGCTGGCCCGCAGCTCGGGCAGGTCGGCGAGGGCCGCCCGGGCGTCGCGGGCCCTGATGTGGGGGAACGCCTTGGCGATCGCGTCGACCTCTCCGGGCGGCAGGCCGAGGGCCGCACCGACGTCGCGTACGGCGTGCCGCACCCGGTAGGTGTCCATCATCGAGACGCAGACGCAGCGATCACCCCCGAAACGGTCGAGGACCGCGTCGTAGACCTCTCCCCGTCGCGCGGACTCGACGTCGATGTCGACGTCGGGGAGCGCTTGGCGCAGGGGGGTGAGGAAGCGCTCCATGAGCAGGCCGTGGCGCAGGGGCTCGACGCCGGACACCCCGAGCACGTGCAGCACGAGGCTGCCGGCTCCGGAGCCGCGCGCGGCTGCCCGTACGCCGAGCGAGCGGGTGAGCGCGCAGACCTCGGCGACCGTGAGGAAGTAGGTCTCGTAGCCGAGGGTGCCGATCACTGCGAGCTCGTCGTCGAGCCGGACCTGCGCCGCGCGCCGCAGCCGGGCGCCCCCGGGATAGCGGACGGCGAGCCCTGCCTCGCACCGCTCGCGCAGCACCACGGGCGCCGGTCGCCCGCTGGCGTCGACCACCGCGAGCTCGGGTAGGTGGACCGCTCCCAGACCGAGGTCACGAGCCGGGTCGAGCACGCAGTCGGCAGCGAGGGCGGCGGTTGCGTCGAGCAGCCGGCGGACGCAGGTCGCCTCGGTGTCGCCCGCCCCGCCGGCCAGCCGAGCCACCTCGACCGCGACCTGGGTCATCGCCGCACCGGGCTTGAGGAAACCCTCGGCGTTGACCCGGTCGACGTGGCGCAGGTCGAGGGCCACGAGCCGCCGGGCGGAGTCGAGCAGGTCGGACGTGGCCGCCCCGGACGGGTCGGCGTAGCGCACGGTGTTGGTGAGGACCGCCTCCAGTCCCTGGTCCCGAGCGAAGGAGAGCAGCCGGGCAGCCAGGACGCTCGACCCGAGCCCCGAGCCCGGTCCTCGATGGGAGACCACCTCGATGCGCAGCAGGGCCGGGGCTACCACCTCCTGCCACCGGTCGAGGGCGACCCGGGCCAGGTCGGGTCGCCGCACCGCCAGGGCCCGACCGACCTCGGAGTCGGGACCGAGCAGGACGACGAGCCCACCCGACTCGGCGTGCTGGGCCACGAGCTCCCTGCTGCTGACCGGACGGCCCCGCTCCCCGGGCGCCTCGCCGGTGCCGAGATGAGTGGCCGAGACCAGTCGGTTGAGGGCGGCCCACCCGGCCCCGGTGGGGACGCCGCCTCCGGGCCGGACCGGGGTCAGCGGACCGCCGCGGGCGAGCACGGTGACCCGAGGGTGCCGAGGGTCGACGACCGCACCGCCGCGCGCGGGCAGCCGACGGTTGGGGCGGTGACCGGCGGCGGCCGAGTCGTCGTCGGGGGTCACCGCGAGGTCGGCGCCGAGGATCGGGGCCAGCCCGTGGACCAGGCAGCTCTTCGCGAACTTCACCGCCCCCCGGACCCCGTCGCGGTCGGTGAGGGCCAGCGCCCCCATGCCGAGCTCCGCGGCCCTGGCCACCAGGGCGCCCGGGTGGGAGGCGCCGTGCCGCAGTGAGTAGCCCGAGGCGACGTGGAGGTGGACGAAAGGGTCGGTGGGCACTGACGGGACCCCTCAGCCGGTGAGCGGCAGGGCGACCTGGTGGTCGAGGCCGAGCGTGGTCTCGACCAGGGCGAGGAAGGTCGCGGAGTCACGGAGCAGGTCATCGGCCTCGCGCGTGCTCACCACGGGCAGCCCTGCCTCAGCAGCCGCTCGCTTTCCGGCGCCCGCCGCGAAGAAGGCCGACCACTCCCCGAGCTCGGGCGCCACCTCGGGCAGCAGCGACCAGACGCTGCTCGGCCCGCGACGGACCCTCGCCGGCTGGGCTCGCGCGGCAAGGACGGCCGAGGCTGCCCGCAGCGAGGCCAGGTGAGCCTCGGCATAGCGCTCACCCGCCGTGGACGCCGTCGCCGCCACCGCAAGTCCCCGCGCGGCGAGGTGGAGCAGGTCGAAGGACGCCTGCGGAACCGGGGCATGACGCATGAAACCCTCCTTCATCGGATCTCGGTCGAACATCGGATCTCAGTCGAGGGCATGGGCCAGCCGCCAGGCCGCCGGCTCGGCGGTCTCGTCGTACGCCAGGTCGTAGACCCCGACGCAACGGTCGAGACCGCGGCCGTCGGGAGTGATGCGCTCGTCGGTCTCGGTGTGCGGAGCAACCCGGCGAGGACCCGTGCGGGCCTCGACCCGCCACATCTGGCGGCTGGCCGCATGGGTTGCGACGGGCAGTCCGTCGCTGTCGCGCACCCGCCACCAGGCTCCGACCTCGATCCAGTGGGCGAGGACGGTACCGACGATGTAGAGCCGGCCACGCCACAGGAACTGCCCGGGGGCGAATGACGCGGAGCCATCGACCACCGGACGGACGTCGACGGGATCGTCGTAGCGGCGCACTGTGGGCTCCTCTTAGCAGGATCGAGGTCGGTCGGGACCCGGACCGGCGCTTCCCCGCGCCTGTCCGGGACCCGTGTCTTGCAGCGTCCCGCCCGGAGGGGTCGCACGGGGTCGAGGCGCACGACCCCTCGGGCGGGTCACCCCCGGCGGGCCGCGAGACCCGGCCGGAGGTCGAACCAGCTGCTCGGTCGATGATCGGAAGTCGAACACGTGTTCCGAACAACTGTTCGAGAACTCAGACTAGACCCACCCCCCGACAGTCCGTCAAGACCTCCCCGCTCCACGTTCGTGATCATGCGCAGACAGTCCCTTGCTGAGTTGGTTTGCCCACAGCTGTTCTTCTTCCACAGCAACGCTTCTGGGGGTCTTGACTGTCGGTGTGACCTGTCAGTATTGCCTGATCAGTTCGAGCAACACCGCTCGGTGAGGAGGTG
>DASQEZ010000180.1:0-4898 GCA_035633415.1 Ornithinibacter sp.
GAGCCAGCCGTCACCCGCCCACCCGGGCGGCCCGCAGCCGTAGGCCGTGGCACCGGCCGCGTGGGTCGCCGCCAGTCCCCGACCCAGTCGCTCGGCCGCCGCGCGGGTGGCAGGCGCCGCGGTCAGCAGCGCGAGGTCGAGGTGCTCGGGCCCGTGGTCGAGCACCTCCACCACGTCGGCACCGCCACCGTCCGAACCCGCCGAGGCGAGCCAACGCAGGCCGGCTGCCTCCCAGGCGAAGAAGCCGGGCGGTGCGGCACCCGACTGCTTGCGGTGACGGGCCGGCATCCGACCATCGTCGCAGGTCGGCCACGCCGAGGCGGTGTGGCATGGATACTGGGCGGGCACCTGATCGCCGGGGAGGACCGATGACCGAGCAGCACGACGCCGTGCCCGACGACTCGGTCGCGCCCGGGGCCGCCCTGGCGGCGCTCACTACGGACATCGGTGGCGTCCTGGAGTCACTCGAAGAGGTCTCCGACTACCTCGAGCGGGTCGTCCACGCGGTCCGGCGGCACGTCAGCGGCTGTGACGAGGTGGGGGTGACCGTGCTCAGCGCGGGGCGACCGCACACCGCGGCCTACACCACCGTGCAGACCCTCGAGATCGACGCCGTCCAGTACGCCCTGGATGACGGTCCGTGCCTCGACGCCGCGCGTCACCGCCGGGAGAACCGGGTCGACGACCTCGTCGTCGACGACGGCCGCTGGCCCGAGTTCGCCCGGGAGTGTCGCGAGGACGGCATGCGCAGCCTGCTCGCGCTGCCGCTGGTCAGCGGTTCGGAGTGCGTGGGTGCCATCAACCTCTACGGCTGGGCCCCGCACGCCTTCGACGACTTCGACGCCTCGCTCGTGCGGGTCGCGGCCTCCCGCTGTGCCGACGCGATCGTCGCCGTCTCGGCGCTCGACGGCCTGCGACGGCTCGCCGGTCAGCTCGAGCAGGCGATGGCCAGCCGTGCCGTCATCGAGCAGGCCAAGGGCGTCATCATGGCGATGCGCGGGGTGCCCGAGTACGAGGCGTTCGAGGTGCTGCGCAAGACGTCCCAGACCCGCAACGTCAAGGTGCGCGTGCTGGCGCACCAGATCGTCACCGGCGTGGTCGCGGGGGAGGAGTCGGGGGGCGCCTGAGCGCTGCCCTACGATCGGAAGCATGCCGCGACCCCATGCCGCAGCAGTGCTCGAAGACGCCTACAACGGGCGCAAGGGCAAGGTGCTGCGGTCTCGCGGGTGGACGACCCGCGTCGTCCCCCTCGCCGGGTACGGCAGCGTCACCCAGCTGCGGGTGTTCGGGCGCGTCATCATGACCCGCGGCCGCCCCGAGGACGAGCCCGAGGAGCCAACCTACGCGGCGCGGCTGCGGGCCGTCGAGCTCGAGACGCGCGGCTGGCGAGCCTTCTTCGCGACCCCGGCCGTCGACGAGCCGGTCACGGTGCGGGTGAACGAGCGGATCGCCACCACGCGAACCGACCGCGGTGGCTACATCGACCTCACGGTGCGAGGCCACGGTCTCGCCCCCGGCTGGCACCAGATCTACGTCGGCTCACCGGGTGCCGAGACCATCGACGTGCCGGTGCTCGTCGTCGGCAGCGGCGTCACGCACGGCATCATCTCCGACATCGACGACACGGTGCTCTCGACGTCGCTGCCGCGCCCGATGATCGCCGCGTGGAACACGTTCATGCGCTCCGAGGGCGCCCGCCGGGCCGTGCCGGGCATGGCGACGATGTACCGCGAGCTGCTCGCCCAGCACCCTGACGCCCCCGTCATCTACCTGTCGACCGGTGCCTGGAACACGGCTCCCTGGCTCACGCGGTTCCTGCGCCGCAACGGTTTTCCCGTCGGCCCGATGCTGCTGACCGACTGGGGCCCGACGAACTCCGGGTGGTTCCGCTCCGGGCAGGAGCACAAGCACGCCCAGCTGCACCGGCTGGCCCGCGAGCTGCCGCACGTCAAGTGGCTGCTCGTCGGCGACGACGGCCAGCACGACCCGAAGATCTACACCGAGTTCACCAGCCGCCGTCCCGACCGCGTGCGCGGCATCGCGATCCGCGAGCTCTCGCCGACCGAGCAGGTGCTCTCGCACGTCATCCCGGTCGCGAACGACGACTGGGCGCCGGCTCCGACCGAGGAGCTGGAAGTGCCGGTGGTGCGGGCCACCGATGGCTACGGCCTGCTCCGCCAGGTGCGGATGGTCTGGGACCAGCGGTAGCGTCGGCCCATGCCCGAGCTGCCCGAGGTGCAGGCCCTCGTCCACTTCCTCGGCGAGCGCACCGACGGGCTCGTCGTCACCGGAGTCGAGCTGGGGTCGATCTCGGTGCTCAAGACCTTCACGCCACCCCCGCAGGCCCTCGTCGGGGCACCGGTCGACGGCGTGTCGCGGCACGGCAAGTTCCTCGACATCGACTGTGGCGGAACGCACCTGGTCTTCCACCTGGCCCGTGCGGGGTGGCTGCGGTGGTCCGACGCCATGCCGGCCACGGTGCTGCGCCCGGGCAAGTCACCCATCGCGCTGCGGGTGCGCTTCGACGACGCGTCGGGCTTCGACCTCACCGAGGCCGGCACGAAGAAGCGGCTCGCGGCGTACGTGGTGAACGACCCCGCGACGGTGCCCGGCATCGCCTCGCTCGGCCCTGACCCGATGGCGGACTCGTTCACCCTCGAGCAGTTCGCGGCGATCGCGGCCTCGCACCGGATGCAGGTCAAGGGGATGCTGCGCGACCAGTCGATCCTCGCCGGCGTCGGCAACGCCTACTCGGACGAGGTGCTGCACGTCGCGAAGCTGTCGCCGTTCGCGATCGCGGCCAAGCTCGGCGACGCCGAGGTCGAGCGACTCTACGTGGCGCTGCGCGGAACGCTGTCGGCGGCGGTCGCCGCGGCATCCGGCAAGCCCGCGAAGGAGCTCAAGGACGCCAAGCGCGCCGGGATGCGGGTGCACGGGCGTACCGGTGAGACCTGCCCCGAGTGCGGCGACGTGGTGCGCGAGGTGTCGTTCGCCGACTCCTCGCTGCAGTACTGCGCGACCTGCCAGACCGGCGGCAAGCCGCTCGCCGACCGCAGGACGAGCAAGTTCCTCAAGTAGGCGCCCCGACCTTTGGCATGCTGGACGGATGAGTGACTTCCCTGACTTCCCCGACGTCCCCGTGACCGCGCTGCCCGACGACGCCGTCGTCCTCGACATCCGCGAGCAGGACGAGTGGGATCGCGGGCACGCCCCGGCGGCGGTGCACATCCCGATGTCCGAGCTGCCCGTGCGGGTCGACGAGCTCGCCCCCTTCCTGGACTCCGAGCAGCCCCTCGTCATCACCTGCCGTTCCGGTGGGCGGGTGCAGCGCGTCATGCCGTGGCTGGCCCAGCAGGGCTACGAGGTGGCCAACATGACCGGCGGGATGCGCGCGTGGCACGCGGCCGGAAAGCCCATGGAGGCCGCGGGCGGCGCGGCCCCCCAGGTGCCCTGACCTGGGCCGACGGTCAGGCGGCGCTCAGGAAGAACGCAACGGCGAAGCCGAGCACGGTGAGCAACCCGACGAGGCGCCCGGCGTGCTCGACCGCCTCGGGCATCATCGTGTCGGCCAGCATGGTGAGGATGGCACCGGCTGCGAACGTCTGGATGAAGGCCACCGTGCTCTCGGACGCTCCGCCGAGCAGGCCGTAACCGAGCATCGCCGAGACCGTCGAGGCGGCGACGACGAGGGACCACAGGCCCAGGATCCAGCCGGTCGACCGGCCCGACGCCTTGAGCCCCGTCGTCGCCGACATCGCCTCGGGGACGTTGGACATGACGACCGCGGCCACCACGGCGACACTCACCCCGCTTCCGCCGAGCAGGCTGATGCCGATGGCCGCGGACTCCGGGACACCGTCGAGCAGGGCTCCCAGCACGAGCGCCATCCCGCTCGACGCGCCGGCCGTCCCCGCGGGCGCCGGCTCGGGCGTCGGTTCGGGCGACCGGACGCCGCCGTGGACCGGGCTCTTGCGCCGGTGCCCGCCCTGCCGGTCGATCAGTGCGTCGCCGGTGAAGAAGGTCAGCGACCCGGCGGCCAGGCCGAGGGCGGCAGCAGCGCTGCCGGCCGATCGGTAGGCCTCCTGCGTGAGCTCGAAAGCCACGGCGCTGATCAGCACTCCGGCGCCGAACGCCATGACCAGGCCGATGACCCGCAGGCCGACCCTGAGGTAGAGGCCCAACAGGGCCCCGACGAGCAGGGCGGCCCCGCCGACGAATCCCCACCACGCCGCCTCGAGCACGGCCCAAACCTACTGGTGGAGCCTCCCTGCCCGACACGGCCTAGCGCTGTATCGACATGTATGCCGGAAACACTAGAGAGACGTATAGCCTGCGATCGTGGACCCGGTCAGGAACCCCTACGCCCCCGGCGCCGGCCAGCGCCCGCCCGAGCTCGCGGGACGCGACGAGCAGCTCGACGCGTTCGACGTCGTCCTCGAACGGGTGGCCCGGGGCCGTCCCGAGCGTTCGATCGTGCTCACCGGGCTGCGCGGCGTCGGCAAGACCGTGCTCCTCAACGCACTGCGGTCGGCGGCGGTCCGTGCGGGCTGGGGCACCGGCAAGCTCGAGGCCCGGCCCGACCAGTCGCTGCGCCGCCCGCTCGCCTCCGCCGTGCACCAGGCGGTCCGTGAGCTCGGGCCCGCCGGGGGCGCGGGCGACCACGCACTCGGTGTCGTCAGGGCATTCGCCCAGCGGGAGCCGGCCGGCGGAACGGGCCGCGGTGCCCCGAAGCTGCGCGACCGGTGGAACCCGGGGATCACCGTTCCGGCTGTCACCGGGCGGGCCGACTCCGGAGACATCGAGATCGACCTCGTCGAGCTGCTCTCCGACCTCGGCGGGACGGCGGCCGACACCGGGCGCGGCATCGCGGTGTTCATCGACGAGATGCAGGACCTCGG
>DASQEZ010000181.1:0-8514 GCA_035633415.1 Ornithinibacter sp.
CCGGTCCGCGAGCGCTCGATCACCGGCATCGCCGACATGGTCGAACGCGGACTGGCGGCCACGGGGTTCGAGGAGGTGGGGCTCCTCTCGCTGAGCTCGGCCGACCACTCCGAGATCGCCGACGTCGCCAAGGGCCTGGCCGACCGCTACGAGGGCACCAACACGGGGCTGTCGCTGCCCTCGACGCGCGTGGACGCCTTCAACATCGACCTCGCCAACGAGCTGACCCGCAACGGGCGCCGTTCCGGGCTCACCTTCGCGCCGGAGGGTGGGTCCGAGCGGATCCGCAAGGTCATCAACAAGATGGTCAGCGAGGACGACCTGATCCGCACCGTCGCCGCCGCCTACGGCGCCGGCTGGCGGCAGGTGAAGCTCTACTTCATGTGCGGCCTGCCGACCGAGACCGATGAGGACGTGCTGCAGATCGCCGACCTCGCCAAGCGGGTCATCGACACCGGCCGCGAGGTCAGCGGCCGTCGCGACATCCGGTGCACCGTGTCGATCGGCGGGTTCGTGCCCAAGCCGCACACCCCGTTCCAGTGGGCTGCCCAGCTCGGCGCGGAGGAGACCGACGCCCGGCTCGACAAGCTGCGCCAGGCACTGCGCTCCGACCGGCGCTACGGCTCGGCGATCGGGTTCCGCTACCACGACGGGAAGCCCGGCATCGTCGAGGGACTGCTCTCGCGCGGCGACCGCCGCGTGGGCCGGGTCATCGAGGCGGTCTGGCGCGACGGCGGACGCTTCGACGGGTGGTCGGAGCACTTCTCCTACGACCGCTGGATGGCGGCCGCGGAGCGCGAGCTGACCCCGCTCGGCATCGACGTGGCCTGGTACACGACGCGCGAGCGTGGGGAGTCCGAGGTGCTGGCCTGGGACCACATCGACTCCGGGCTCGACAAGGAGTGGCTCTGGCAGGACTGGCTCGACGCCCTCGACGAGACCGAGGTCGAGGACTGCCGCTGGACCCCCTGCTTCGACTGCGGCGTCTGCCCCCAGATGGGCACCGAGATCGAGATCGGGCCCACCGGCAAGACCCTGCTGCCGGTGACCGTCCTCGGCGCCGGCCGCGGCGCGATGGCCGAGCACACCCACGCCTGACCGAGCCGGCGGCGGCGGGTGGGCACGCGGCATCCGCGTGGGTGGTGTCACTCCCCGAACCCCTGATGTGGGGTTCGCGCCGGTGACAGGATGAGGTCGTGGCCACGGCGAGCACGAGCAGTCCCCGCCGCACGTTGCTCCTTGGCACGGACTCGGGGCGCGACGCCATCCGCCGGATCGGCATCGCCGTGCTGGCGCTGTTCATGGTCACCGTCATCGGCACGCTCGGTTACGTCGTGCTCGGCTTCGGCCCGCTGGACGCGCTCTACCAGACCGTCACGACCGTGGCGACCGTCGGCTTCCGCGAGGTGCAGCCCCTGAGCCACGCCGGCCAGGTCTTCACGATGGTCCTCATCGTCCTCGGGGTCGGCACCGTGCTCTACAACCTCGGCGTGCTCGTCGAGGCCGTGACCGAAGGACACCTGCGCGAGTACCTCTGGAGGAGCCGCATGGACCGGGACATCTCGCACCTGCACGACCACGTGATCGTCTGCGGTCACGGCCGCGTCGGCCGCTCGGCGGTGCGCCAGCTCGTCGAGACCGGGCACCAGGTCGTCGTCGTCGACAGCGACGAGACCCGGCTGGCCGGGTTGGCCGAGCCGCACGTGCTGGGCGACGCGTCGCGCGACGACACCCTGCGCGAGGCCGGCATCGACCGTGCACGAGCGCTGATCTGCGCCCTCGGCACCGATGCCGAGACGATGTACGCCACGCTGTCCGCCCGGGCCCTGCGGCCGGACCTGGTCATCATCAGCAGGGCGCGCACCCTGGACTCCAAGGAGAAGCTGGTCCTGGCCGGGGCCACCCGGGCGGTGAACCCGCAGCTGATCGGCGGTCGGCGGATGGCGTCGTTCGCGTTGTACGCCGACGTCGCCGAGTTCCTCGACGAGGTCATGCACGAGGACGACCTGGACTTCCGGATCGAGCAGGTGCGGCTCGGGGAGCACAGCCCGCTCGCCGGTCGCAGCGTGGGGGAGGCCGACGTGCCGGGCCTGTCCGGGTGCCAGCTGCTCGCGGTGCGGCAGCCGCGCAAGGGGGCCTTCCTGCCGAACCCGGCGCCGGACACGCGGATCGAGGCCGGGTCGACGCTCATCGTGTTCGGCAGCCCCGAGCAGGTGGGCGCGCTGCGCACGTCGGCCGCAGGCTGAGCACAATGGGCGCATGAGCCCCGCCGACGCCTCCGCGGCCGAGATCACCCTGCGCTTCCTCGCCGCGCCCACGGATGCCGGCCAGTCCGGTTCGGTCTCGGCCGGCCGGGTGCTGGAGTGGATCGACAAGGCCGGCTACGCCGCGGCCGCCGGCTGGAGCGGAACCTACGCCGTGACGGCCTACGTGGGGAACGTGCGGTTCACCCGCCCGGTGGAGGTCGGCGAGCTCGTCGAGGTGACCGCGCGCGTGGTGCACACCGGCCGCTCCTCGATGCACATCACCGTCGACGTGGCGTCCGGCCAGCCCCGCACCCGCGAGATGGCCCCGGCGACCCGGTGCCTCATCATCTTCGTCGCGGTGGACGAGCAGGGGCGCTCGACGCCGGTGCCGCCCTTGGTGCCGCGCACCCAGGGCCAGGAGCTCGAGGAGCGCTGGGCGGCCCGACGTGCCGACCTGCGTGCCCAGGTCGAGACCGCGATGGCCGCGCAGGCCTACACCGACGCCGGCACCGCACCGCGCGTCGTCATGCGCTTCCTCGCCGCCCCGACCGACGTCAACTGGGGCGGCAAGGTGCACGGCGGCATCGTCATGCGGTGGATCGACGAGGCCGCGCACGTGCTCGCGACCCGGTGGACCGGCAGCGCCCAGAACGTCGCGATCTTCACCGGCGGGGTGCGCTTCTACCGGCCGCTGCGGATCGGGCACGTCGTCGAGGTGGAGGCGCGGCTGCTGCACACCGGGCGCACCTCGATGCACGTCGGGGTGCACGTGCGCTCGGGCGACCCCTCCGACGGTGCCGCCGGCATGGAGCTCACGACGTACTGCCGCACCATCTTCGTGGCGATCGACGAGGAGCGCCGGGCGGTGCCCTGCCCCACGTGGGTGCCGGCCAACGACGAGGACCGGGCCCTGGACGCCCACGCCGTCGAGCTCGTGCGCATCCGCGACCAGTTCGGCGACTGACCGCGGGAGGGGTCAGGCGTAGAGCGCTCCCACGACCTCACGGAACGTCGCGGTGTGGCGGTCGACGTCGGCGCGGGTGGTGTCGGGGCACATCAGCGCCATGTTGTGGAACGGCGTCATCAGGATGCCGCGGTTGCACATCGCCAGGTGCATGTAGGCGTCGATCTCGTCGTCGTGCGCGACCGCCGACTCCTCGCCGGTGCGCGGCGCGGGCCGGGTGAACCGGTACTCGGCGCGGGCGCCCAGCTGCTGGATCGACCACGGCACGTCGAGGTCGTCGAGGGTGGCCTGCACGCCGGCCGTGAACGCCGTCGCGAGCTCGGTCATGTGGGCGAACGCCTCGGGCGTGAGGACCTCGCCCAGGGTCGCCTTCATCGCCGCCGTCGACAGCGCATTGCCGGCGAGGGTGCCACCGACGCCGCCGACGTCGACGATGTCGGCGTCACCGGCATCGGTGTGGCGGGTGATCGCCGCGGCGACCTCGTCGCTGATGCCGTAGGCGCCCGACGGGATGCCGCCGCCGATCGACTTGCCGATGACGAAGATGTCGGGCTCCAGGCCCCACGCCGTCGTCGCACCGCCCCAGCCGGCCGAGAAGGTGTGCGTCTCGTCGATCATCAGCAGCGCGCCGTGCCGGGTGGCCAGCTCGCGCAGGCCCTCCAGGAAGCCCGGCTCGGGCAGCACGATGCCGATGTTGGTCAGGGCCGGCTCGGTGAGGATCGCGGCGACGTCGCCGTGGGCCAGCTCGCGCTCGACCGAGGCCAGGTCGTTCCACGTCGCGGCCCGGGTGGTGAGGTCCAGCGGCACCGGGGGGGCGACGTTGCCCGGGCGCGACTGCGCCTTGCCGTCGGGGCCGGGGATCGCGAAGGTCTCGTCCACCGAGCCGTGGTAGCAGTAGCCGAAGACCAGGATCTTCGGCTTGCCGGTGGCCAGCCGGGCCAGGCGCACGGCCCAGCGGTTGGCGTCGGTGGCCGACAGCGTGAAGCTCCACAGCGGCATCCCGAAGCGGCGGGTCAGCTCGGCGCCCACCTCCTGGGCGTCCTCGCTGGGCAGCATCGTCGTGATGCCGCCCAGGTCGCCCATCCGCCGGGCGACGGCCTCGACGGTGGCGCGGGGGGAGTGCCCGGCCATCGCCCCGGTGTCGCCGAGGGCGAAGTCGACGTAGGTGTGGCCGTCGACGTCGGAGATCCGGTTGCCCCGGGCGTGGTCGAGGTAGAGCGGGAACCCGCCGGTCCACTTGTTCATCCAGGTCATCGGCACCCGACCGAACAGGTTGCTGCCCTGCTCGAAGAGCTCGCGGCTGCGCGGGTGGTCCCGGGTGTAGGTGGCCTGCTCCTGGGCGACGAGGGCGGTGAGACGGGAACGGTCGATGTCCGGCATGAGCGCACGCTATCGCCACCGATGCCGTGCGCGACAGCCCGGCTCAGCCATCGGATCAGTGCGTCCGGGCCGCCGAGGCCGTCGGGATCCGTAGCGATGTCGGGGCACGGCATCCGCGCGCCTAGGCTGGTGCGTCATGGCCCAGCGCACCCCCGACGGACCCCCGCCCGCACCCGCGGTCCAGAAGCTCCGGATCCGGTACGCGAAGCGGGGCCGGCTGCGCTTCTCCTCCACCCGCGACTTCGCCCGGGCCCTGGAGAGGGCGCTGCGGCGGGCCGACGTGCCGATGGCCTTCTCCGCCGGCTTCCACCCGCACCCGCTGATCTCCTACGCCAACGCCGCACCCACCGGCACGGCCAGCGAGGCGGAGTACTTCGAGATCCGGGTCACCGAGCGGGTCGACCCCCAGGCCGTGCGGGCCGCCCTCGACGAGGCGCTGCCCGAGGGGCTCGACGTCGTCGAGGTCGTGCAGGCCGGGCCGGGGTCCCTCGCCGAGCGGCTCGAGGGCAGCGAGTGGCAGATCGTGGTCCGGGGCGCCGACCCCGCCGCCGTCGAGGATGCCGTCGCGCGCTACCTCGCGTGCGACGTCGCCGAGGCGACCCGCACCTTCAAGACCGGCCCGCGCACCTTCGACACGCGCGGGGCGGTGCTGGCCATGGCGGTGACCGGGGTCGACGACGAGGGGTGTGCGATACTTCGGGTGGTCGCTCGGCACTCCACACCGTCCGTGCGCCCCGACGACATCCTGACCGCACTGCGCGCAGTGACCGGGTTCTCGCCACCGGTCCCACCCCTGGTGACCCGGCTGGCCCAAGGACCTCTGCTCGACGCAACTGCTGGGGTGGCCGACCCGTTGGCCGCCGACAAGGACGCCGCCGGCTCCGGATAGGTGCCGCGCCGCCCGCGCGAGCCGCTCCGGGGCAGTAGTCGACTTCCGTGCCGGGGTGCGCCCCGCACGATCCGATCGCACCACGCGGTCGACGAGGAGCCGGCCCCCCGGGGCCGGAAACCGGTGTGGTCGTCGTCGCGTGGGTGACGAAAGGGGCCTCATGGCTTCCGAGAACGACCAGACCACCCCCGACACCACCGCGGACGCCGTCCTCGCGGTGGAGGTCTCGCCGGTGGCACCCGCCGAGAAGCCCAAGCGCCGCCGTGCGACGAAGAAGGCCGCCGCTCCCGCTGCCGAGCCGGACGCCGGCGCCGTCCCCGACGAGGCTGCCCCCGCCGGGACCGACGACGACCCGGCGCAGACGCCGGCGCAGAAGGCGACCCGCAAGCGAGCGGCCGCCACGGCGCCTGCCCAGGCCGCCAAGACCGCCAAGACCGCCAAGGCCGCCAAGACCACCACCAAGCGCGCCAAGAAGTCCGTGGCCGCTGCCGAGCCCGAGGTCGTCGAGGACCCGGCCGGCGAGGTCGTCGAGGAAGAGGTCGTCGCCGACCCGGAGGTCGACGAGACCCCCGCCGCGGCCGTGCCGAGTTTCGGCCTGCTCTTCCAGCCCCCCGAGCCGGTCGCCCCGCGCCGCCGCCGGGCCACCGCCCCGGCCCAGGCCCCGGCCGAACGGCCTGCCGAGGAGGAGGAGACCGCCGCCGAGGTCGGCACCGCCGCCGAGCCCGCTCAGCCCACCGACGCCACCGAGGACACCACCGAGCACACCGCCGAGGACGCCACCGAGCAGGCGCGTGGCGGTCGTCGTAGCCGGGGCGGTCGCGGGGGACGTGGATCCCGCAGCACCCGCGCCCAGGGCAACGACACCAGCGACACCACCGACACGACCGACACCGCGACCGACGAGCCCGCCGACCAGGAGGCCGACCGCGGGTCCGACGACCGCGCCACCGACGAGGGCGAGGGCGGCTCGCGCAGCCGCCGCCGCCGCGGTGGCCGGGGCCGGCGCGGCCGCAGCCAGTCCGACGACGAGGGCACGGCATCCGAGACCGCTGGTGAGGCCGGCGACGAGGCCGGGGGCACCGGTCCTGACGAGCAGGGCGACGACGGTGAGGGCGGCACCAGCCGCCGCCGCCGTCGCCGCCGCCGTGGCGCCGGCTCCGGTGACGGCGAGAGCGACGACCCGCCCGGCACCGTCACCCGCGTGCGCGAGCCGCGCTCGCAGCGCGACGAGCCGACCGCCGTCAAGGGCTCGACCCGCCTTGAGGCCAAGAAGCAGCGCCGCCGCGAGGGCCGTGAGGCCGGGCGCCGCCGCACGATCATCACCGAGGCCGAGTTCCTCGCCCGCCGCGAGAGCGTCGAGCGCGTCATGGTCGTGCGCGGCCGTGGCGACCGCACCCAGATCGGCGTGCTCGAGGACGGCGTGCTCGTCGAGCACTACGTCTCGCGCGAGACCACCGCGTCGATGGCAGGCAACGTCTACCTGGGCCGGGTCCAGAACGTGCTGCCCTCCATGGAGGCGGCGTTCGTCGACATCGGCAAGGGTCGCAACGCCGTGCTCTACGCCGGTGAGGTCAACTGGGACGCCGCCGGGCTCGAGGGCGGCCAGGCCCGCCGCATCGAGAACGCGCTGAGCTCCGGCGACACCGTGCTCACCCAGGTCACCAAGGACCCGATCGGTCACAAGGGCGCCCGGCTGACCTCACAGATCAGCCTGCCCGGCCGCTACCTGGTCTACGTGCCCGAGGGCCAGATGACCGGCATCTCGCGCAAGCTCCCCGACACCGAGCGGGCCCGCCTCAAGGCGATCCTCAAGGAGGTCGTGCCCGACCACGCCGGTGTCATCGTGCGCACCGCCGCCGAGGGGGCCTCGGAGGAGGAGCTGCGCGCCGACGTCGAACGACTCACCAAGATCTGGGACAAGATCACGGCCAAGGCCGAGTCGGCCGGGGCGAAGAAGGCCGGCAGCGGCGGCGCCCCGGCCCTCCTGCACGGCGAGCCCGACCTGACCGTGCGCGTCATCCGTGACGTGTTCACCGAGGACTTCACCTCGCTCGTCATCTCCGGCGAGAAGGCCTGGGGGGAGGTCAGCCAGTACGTCGAGGACGTCGCGCCCGACCTCGCGCCGCGCCTGCAGCGCTGGACCGCGGAGGAGGACGTCTTCGCCGCGCACCGCATCGACGAGGCGCTCGCCAAGGCGATGGACCGCAAGGTGTGGCTGCCCTCGGGTGGCTCGCTGGTCATCGACCGCACCGAGGCGATGACCGTCGTCGACGTCAACACCGGCAAGTTCGTCGGCTCCGGGGGCAACCTCGAGGAGACCGTCACGAAGAACAACCTCGAGGCCGCCGAGGAGATCGTCCGCCAGCTCCGCCTGCGCGACATCGGCGGCATCATCGTCATCGACTTCATCGACATGGTGCTGGAGTCCAACCGCGACCTGGTCGTGCGTCGGCTGCTCGAGTGCCTCGGCCGTGACCGCACCAAGCACCAGGTCGCCGAGGTCACCTCGCTCGGCCTGGTGCAGATGACCCGCAAGCGGGTCGGCTCCGGCCTGGTCGAGGTCTTCTCCGAGCAGTGCGAGCACTGCGGCGGGCGCGGCATCCTCGTGCACACCGAGCCGATCGACCGCAGTGGCAGCTCGGGTGAGCAGGGCAGCCAGGGTGGTGGCCAGGGTGGTGCCCGTTCCGGGCGCGGTCGTCGCGGCTCCAGCACCGGCACGGCGCAGCCCGGCGGGTCCACCGGCCACGGCGCCGACGAGGCGCACAAGCCGTCCGGCCCGACCGCGGCCCAGATCGCGGCCGCCGCCCACGCCGCCGCCCTGCGCCGCAGCGAGGTGGGTGAGGGCGTCACCGACCTGTCCACGGATGTCGGTGACGCCGTCGCGGACGAGCTCGCCGCCGTCGCGGCCACCACCTTCGGTGGTCCGGTCGACGCCGAGACCGGACCCGTCGAGGCGCACGAGACGGACGAGACCGTCGAGCCGAGCGCGCCCGAGGTCGACCTGGCCCTGGCTGGGCCGACGGCGGACGCCGAGC
>DASQEZ010000182.1:0-11457 GCA_035633415.1 Ornithinibacter sp.
GTCGCGTGCTGCGGCCGGTGGTGTGGTGAACAGGGCCTGCTTCCCCTGGGCCGACATGCGTCGCGGCTTGCCCTCGCCCCGCTCGCGGTGGGGTCCGAGCGGAACGTCGCCGGGGGTCATCGGGCGTCCTCGAGCAGGTGACGGGCCAGGTCGCGGTAGGCCAGCGCCGGCTTGGACGACGGGGCGTGGGTCAGCACGGACTGTCCGTAGCCCGGGGCCTCGGCCAGCTTCACCGACTTGGGGATCGGCGGGTCGAGCACGGCGATGCCGTAGCGCTCGGGCACGTCGTCGAGCACGGCATGGGCCAGTCGGGTGCGGCCGTCGAACAACGTGGCGACGGCGCCGACGATGCGCCGGTCGGCGTTGGTGAACGAGCGCACGTCGTCGATGGTCTCCAGGAGCTGACCGACACCTCGATGGCTGAGGGTCTCGCACTGCAGGGGGATGAGCACCTCGTTGGCGGCGGTGAGCCCGTTGATGGTGAGGATGCCGAGCGACGGGGGGCAGTCGATGAGCACGACGTCGTAGTCGTCGACGACCGGGCGCAGGACCCTGGCCAGGATCTGCTCGCGGGCGACCTCGCCGACCAGCTGCACCTCGGCCGCGGACAGGTCGATGTTGGCCGGAAGGACGTCGAGGCCCTCCCACCTGGTGTGCTTGATGACCTGGCGCACGTCGTGGCCGCGCTCGACCAGCAGGTTGTAGACGGTGACGTCGAGCTCGTTGACCGGCACGCCCAGGCCCACCGACAGAGCCCCTTGCGGGTCGAAGTCGACGAGCAGCACCCGGCGTCCGACCTCGGCCAGTGCCGCCCCCAGGTTGATGGTGGTCGTCGTCTTGCCGACGCCGCCCTTCTGGTTGCACATCGCGATGATCCGGGCCGGCCCGTGCGAGGCCAGCGGCTGGGGCTGGGGGTAGTCCGGTAGCGGGCGACCGGTCGGGCCTACCTGTCCGGCGGTGCGGATCTGGAACGCCGCGTCGGAATCCAACTGTCTCTCCCCGGTGCCTTTCGTGCTGTGGCGGTCAGCCTCGCGCTGATCGGCCCCGACCCTATCAGCGGGCACGGGGGTGGCTCTGGGCATAGACCTCACGGAGTTGCTGCACGGTGACCAGCGTGTAGATCTGGGTCGTCGTGACCGAGGCGTGGCCCAGGAGCTCCTGCACGACGCGCACGTCGGCGCCGCCCTCGAGCAGGTGCGTGGCGAACGAGTGCCGCAGGGTGTGCGGCGACAGGTGCCCGGGCACGTGGGCCCGCTCGGCGCAGGCCCGCAGCACCGTCCAGGCGCTCTGCCGCGAGAGCCGGCCGCCGCGGGCGTTGAGGAAGAGCGCGGGAGTGCCGACCCCGCGGGCCGCGAAGGCCGGGCGACCCCGCACCAGCCAGGCGTCCAGCGCCGCCGCGGCGTAGGACCCCAGGGGGACGATGCGTTCCTTCCCGCCCTTGCCGCGCAGCCGCACGACCCCGTCCGCTCCCTCCACGTCGTCGACGTCGAGGCCCACCGCCTCGGAGATCCGGGCACCGGTGCCGTACAGCACCTCGAGCAGGGCGCGGTCGCGCAACGACGCCGGGGTGTCGCCGACCGAGGCCGCCACCAGCAGCCGCTCGACGTCCTCGACGGGGATCGCCTTGGGGAGCCGGGACGGCGCCCGGGGCGGGCTCACCCGGCGGGCCGGGTCGGCCTCCAGCACCCCCTCGAGGGCCAGGAACCGGTGCAGGCCACGCACGGACACGAGGGTGCGGGCCGCGGAGGTCGCTGCGAGGGGCTGGTGCTCGTCGTCGCCCTCGCGCAACCGGGCGAGGAACTCGGTCACGTGGGTCTCACGGACGTCCTGCGGGCGGTCGACCCCGACCGTGGCGAGGTGGGCGGCCCAGCGGCCCAGGTCGCGGCGGTAGGCCGACAGGGTGTGCCGGGAAGCCCCCCGCTCGACGTCGAGGTGGGTCAGCCACGCGTCGACGGCCCGCTCCACCTGCGTGGGGCGGGCCGTCGGCTCGGTCGGTGCTCCGGTCAGGACAGGGCCTCGTCGAGGGTGATGCTGTCCATCTCGAACGCCTCCGCGACCGCGGCGTAGGTGATGTGGCCGGCGTGGGTGTTCAGGCCCAGGGCCAGGGCGCGGTCGGCCCTGGAAGCGTCCTTCCAGCCGGAGTCGGCCAGCTTGATCGCGTACGACATCGTGGCGTTGGTGAGCGCCCATGTGGAGGTGTGCGGCACCGCGCCGGGCATGTTCGCGACGCAGTAGTAGATCGAGTCGTGCACCTCGAAGGTCGGGTCGGCGTGGGTGGTGGGGCGCGAGTGCTCGAAGCAGCCGCCCTGGTCGATGGCGACGTCGACGAGCACCGAGCCCGGCTTCATCTGCGCGACCATCTCGTCGGTGACGAGCTTGGGGGCCTTGGCGCCGGGGATGAGCACGGTGCCGATGACCAGGTCGGCGCCGAGCACCTGCTCCTTGATCGACATCGCCGACGAGGCGATCTGCGCGACCCGGTTGTCGTAGCGCCAGAAGCTCATCCGCAGCTTGTCGAGGTCGGTGTCGAGGATCGTCACGTCGGCTCCCATGCCGAGTGCGATGTTCGCCGCGTTCTGGCCGGCGACGCCGGCACCGATGACGACGACCTTGGAGTTCGCGACGCCGCCGATGCCGCCCATGAGCACACCCCGCCCGCCCTGCGCCTTCATCATCGAGTGCGCACCGACCTGCGGGGCCAGGCAGCCGGCCACCTCGGACATCGGGTAGAGCAGCGGCAGCAGGCCCGAGGGCAGCTGCACGGTCTCGTACGCGATGGAGGTGGTCCTCGTGGCGACGAGCTCCTTGGTGAGCGGCTCGTCGGCGGCGAGGTGCAGGTAGGTGAACAGGGTCAGGCCCTCGCGCAGGCGGTGGTACTCCTCCGCCACCGGCTCCTTGACCTTCATGACCATGTCCGACTCGCCCCACACGTCGTCGGCGGCGTCGAGGATCCTCGCGCCCTGCGACACGTACTCCTCGTCGGAGATCGAGGAGCCGAGCCCGGCCCCCTTCTGGACGAACACGTCGTGGCCGCGGCGGACGAGCTCATGGACTCCCACCGGGGTGATGCCGACGCGGAACTCGTTGTTCTTGACCTCGCTGGGGATACCGACCTTCACGGTTATCTGGCCCTGTCTGTCTCGTCGATCGCCCGGGCACCGTTGCCGAGGGCGGCTGCGCCCCGGTGGAGCGCGATGCGAGTCTAGACCCGGGCCGCGGTGCGGCCCACGACGTGAGGAGCACGCATGAAGCTGTACAGCGACATCCCCGGCCGCCGCCTGGTGCAGGTGGCCGCCGACGTCGGCGTCGTGCTGTGGGTCGTGCTCTGGGTACGGGTCGCCCAGCGGGTGCACGACGCGACGATGGCGCTGGCCGAGCCCGGGCGCAACCTCGCCGGGGCCGGCAGCAGCTTTCGCGACACGATGACGAGCGCCGGCGACAATGTCGACGACCTGCCCCTGCTCCAGGACCGGGTGGCCACGCCGTTCCGCTCGGCGGCGGGGGTGGGCACCGAGATCGAGCAGGCCGGCACCGACCTGGTCACCGCGGTCGAGCGGATGTCGCTGCTGCTCGCGCTCACGACCGCCCTGGTGCCGATCCTCATCGTGGGTGCGACGTGGCTCGTGCTCCGGCTGCGGTTCGTGCGCCGGGCCGGCGCGGCCCAGCAGTTCATCGACGCCGCCCCGGACCTCGACCTGTTCGCCCTGCGCGCGATGGCGAACCAGCCGATGCCGCGGTTGGCGAAGATCTCCGACGACCCGGCCGGGGCGTGGCGCCGCGGCGACCTCGACGTCATCCACGCCCTGGCGCTGCTCGAGCTGCGGGACAGCGGGCTGCGCCCGCCCCCGCCGGCTACGGCGTGACCACGGCCTCGCCCGCCGCACGGCGCGGGTTACCGCGCAGGAACCGCTGCTCTCACGACGAGTACTGAGCGGTAGGGCACCTGCGGCCGCTGTGCGATGCAGGGAGCGCGCTCGACCGCGCCCTGTGCATCGCACTGCCCCTTCAGGGCTGCCAGAAGCGCAGGATGCTGCGCGCCCGGCAGCACTGACGCGTGGCTCCGCGGCGACCTCGACGTCATCCACGCCCTGGTGCTGCTCGAGCTCCGGGACAGCGGGCGGCACCCGCCGCCGCCCGCTACGGCGTGACGACCGACGGGCGCAGGTCCTGCGCCGGGCACTGCCAGGTGTCCGCGTCGGCGTCGACCTGCTCGCCCGAGCGGATGTCCTTGACCTGGTCGCCGCCCTCACCGGCGCCGGGGAACCAGACGAACGGGATGCCGCGCCGGTCCGCATAGCGGATCTGCTTGCCGAACTTCGCGGCGCTGGGCGCGACCTCGCACGGGATGCCACGGAACCGCAGCGCGGACGCCACCCGGCGCGAGGCCTCACGGGTCTCCTCGTCGACCACCGCGACGAGCACGGCGGCCGGCGTGGAACGGCTGGCCGTCAGCCCGCGCTTGGCCACGAGCAGGTGCACCAGACGGGTCAGGCCGATCGAGATGCCGACTCCGGGGTAGGTGGTGCGCCCGTCGGTCGCAAGCGAGTCGTAGCGGCCTCCTGAGCACACCGAGCCCCACGCCTCGCTGCCGACGAGCTGCGTCTCGTAGACCGTGCCGGTGTAGTAGTCGAGGCCACGGGCGATCTGCAGGTCTGCCACGAGCACACCGGGGGCCTGCTCCATCCCGACCGCGATCACCGCGGCGAGGGCGTCGAGCCCCTCGTCGAGGGTCGGGTGCTGCACGCCGAGGTCGCGCACGGCATCCACGAAGGACAGGTCGGTGCTGCGGATCGCGGCCAGGGCCAGCACCTGGCGGGCCTGGTCCTCGCTCGCTCCCGACTCGATGAGCATCTCGGCGACCGGGCCGGGCCCGATCTTGGCGAGCTTGTCGACGATGCGCAGCGTGGTCGCGACGTCGTCGAGCCCGATGCCGAGGTAGAAGCCCTCGGGGATCTTGCGGTTGTTGACCTGGATGCGGAACTCCCCCACCGGCAGGCGGCTGAACGCCTCGGCGATGACGAGCGGCATCTCGGCCTCGAAGTGCGGCGCCAGGTCGCCGACGTCGACGACGTCGATGTCGGCCTGGGTGAACTCGCGGAAACGTCCCTCCTGGGGGCGCTCCCCGCGCCAGACCTTCTGGATCTGGTAGCGGCGGAACGGGAAGGCGAGCTTGCCGGCGTTCTCGAGCACGTAGCGGGCGAAGGGCACGGTGAGGTCGAAGTGAAGGCCCAGCGCGGCATCCTTGCCGCTGTCGTCGCCCGCGAGGCGGCTGATGCCGTAGATCTCCTTGTCGGCGTCGCCGCCCTTGCCGAGCAGGCGGTCGACCGGCTCGACGGCCCGGGTCTCGAGGGGCGCGAACCCGTGCAGCTCGAAGACCTCGCGGATGACGTCGAGGAAGTGCAGCTCGAGGAGACGGTCGGCGGGCAGGAGCTCGGGGAACCCCGAGATGGGGGTCACCCTGGTCGGGGCGGTCACGCGGTCAATCCTTGCAGGTAGGGGTTGGTGGCCCGCTCACGGCGCATCGTCGTCGCGGCGCCGTGGCCGGGAAGCACGAGCGTGGAGTCCGACAGCGGCAGCACGACGTCGCGCAGCGAGCGCCGCATCGCGGCGTCGTCGCCACCGGGCAGGTCGGTGCGGCCGATCGAGCCGGCGAACAGCACGTCGCCGCTGACCATGGTGCGGTCCAGGCCCTGCTCGGCCGGCAGCCCGTCGGGCACGCTCGCAAGGCCGAACATCACCGAGCCCTCGGTGTGGCCCGGCGCGTGCAGCACCTCGACGTCGAGACCGGCGAGCGCGAGGACCTGGCGGTCGGTGACCTCGACGACGTGCTCGGGCTCGCGCCAGGTCGCCCGCTGCCCGAACTGCTGCTCGAGCATCTCGAGCATGCCGGGCATGACGTTGCCCAGCGGGTCGTGGAGGCGGTAGCGGTCGTCGGTGTGGATGTAGGCCGCCGTGTCACCGCCGCACACCGGCGTCACGGAGTAGACGTGGTCGATGTGACCGTGGGTGAGCAGCACGGCGGCCGGCTTGAGACGGTGCTCGGCGAGCACGTCGCGCAGGGTCTGCTCGATCCCGATGCCCGGGTCGAGCACCAGGCACTCCTCCCCCGGCCCGGCTGCGATCACGTAGCAGTTGGTGCCGAAGGCGGCGGCGGGGAAGGCGACGGCGAGCACGGGGTGAGCGTAGCCTTCCCGGCCCTGCCTAGACTGGGCCGCCGTTGCCGCCATGACGCAAGGAGACCGGTCCCGTGACCAAGGAGCAGGAGCGTGCCCGGGCCCGCCGGCGCTACGAGCGCCAGCAGGCGACCCGGGCGCAGCGCGAGTCCGACCACCACCGTCGGATGCGCCTGGTCGCCATCGTCACCACCGTGGTCCTGGTGCTCGGCGTGGCCGGCGTGCTGGGGGCCGTCCTCGCCAACGACCCGCCGGACGACGCCGTCGCCCCCACGACCACCGCGGCCGGCTGTGAGCAGCCCCCCACCGTGCTGGGCACCGGTGCCCAGCTGCAGCTGCCCGACAAGGCGATCGCCGAGGGCAAGACGTACGTCGCGACCGTCACGACGAACTGCGGCGACATCGAGCTGACCCTCGACGGCGAGAACGCCCCGCAGGCCGTCGCCTCGTTCGTCGAGCTGGCCAAGCAGAACTACTACCTCAACGCACCGTGCCACCGGCTGGTGACCGACGAGGCGCTCAAGGTGCTCCAGTGCGGCGACCCCACGGGCACGGGGCAGGGCACGCCCGGTTACGGCTACGCCGTGGAGAACGCACCGTCGGACGGCACCTACCCGCGCGGCACCCTGGCGATGGCCCGCACCAACGACCCGGAGAAGGGCAACGGCGCCCAGTTCTTCATCGTGTACGGCGACTCCACGCTCCCGGACCCCGATGGCTACAGCGTGTTCGGCACGGTCACGTCCGGGTTGGATATTGTCGACAGGATCGCTGCCGCCGGGGTCGCCCCCGGCGGGACCAGCTCAACCGACGGGTTCCCCGTCGCACCGATCAGCATCCTTCGGGTTGCTGTCACCGAGAAGAAGGCCTGACCGTGTCCGACGACAAGCCCACCCCCCGCCCGACGATGCCCTCGCCGGCCATCCTCGCCCGGATGCACCCGCGGCCGGCGGCCGCCCCGGCGCCGGTGACCCACTCGGAGTCGGCGCGGTTCGGCCGGGTCGACGACGAGGGCCACGTCTTCGTCAGCGTCGGCGACGAGGAGCGCGAGGTCGGCTCCTACCCGGGCGCCACCCCCGACGAGGCGCTGCAGTACTTCGCCCGCAAGTACGACGAGCTCGCGGCGTCGGCCGACCTGCTCGAGGCGCGGCTGGCCAACCCCGACGTCTCCGCCAAGGAGGTCGCCGACGGCCTGTCGACGCTCAAGGAGCACGTCGAGTCCACCGGCGTCGTCGGTGACGTCCCCGCCCTGCTGGCCACCGTCGAGCGCGTCGAGGCAGGCCTGGCGAGCAAGCGGGCGCACGAGGCCGAGCACCGTGCCGCGGCCCGGGCCGCGGCCACCGCCGAACGCGAGGCCATCGTCGCCGAGGCCGAGGAGATCGCCGGGCAGCCCGCCGCCTCCACGCAGTGGAAGACCAGCGGCGAGCGGATGCGGACCCTGCTCGACCAGTGGAAGCAGCACCAGCGCTCCGGGGCCAAGCTCGACAAGGCCACCGAGTCGGCGCTGTGGCAGCGCTTCAGCCACGCCCGCAACTCCTTCGACAAGGCGCGACGCGCCTGGTTCGCCGAGCTCGAGGGCAGCCGCGCCGAGGCTCGCGCCACGAAGGAGTCGCTCGTCGCCGAGGCCGAGGAGCTGTCGACGAGCACCGACTGGACCCCCACGGCGCGTGCCTTCAAGCAGCTCATGGACCGGTGGCGCACCGCCGGACGGGCCTCGCGCGCCGAGGACGACGCCCTGTGGGAGCGGTTCCGCACTGCTCAGGACGCGTTCTTCTCCGCCAAGGACGAGATCTCGGCGGCGGAGGACGAGGAGTTCCGCGCCCACCTCGCCGTCAAGGAGGAGCTGCTCGTCGAGGCCGACGCACTGCTCCCGGTCACCGACGTCGAGGCCGCCAAGGTGGCGCTGCGCGGCATCCAGGACCGGTGGGAGAAGGCCGGCAAGGTGCCGCGAGCCGAGCTCGAGCGGGTCGAGAAGCGGATGCGGCGCGTCGAGTCGGCGGTCCGCGAGGCCGACGAGCAGCGCTGGACGCGAACCAACCCCGAGGTGGCGGCCCGCGCCCGCTCCCTCGTCGACCAGCTCGAGGCGTCCGTCGCCTCGATCCACGCCGACCTCGCCAAGGCCGAGGCCAAGGGCGACACCAAGGCCGCGGACGCGGCCCGCGCGCGCCTGAGCGCCCAGGAGGAGTGGCTGGCCCAGGCTCGGGCCGGGCTCGACGAGTTCGGCGGCTGAGGCCGGCTCAGCCGTCGGTGCGGCGGCCGCCGGTGACCCGGTGGGCGTCGAACACCCCGTCGACCTTCTGCACCGCACGCACGACGTGCCCGAGGTGCCCCGGGTCACCCATCTCGAAGGTGAAGTGCAGCTTCGCCACCCGGTCACGCGAGGTCGTGACGGCCGCCGAGAGGATGTTCACCCCGTTGTCGGAGATGATCCGGGTGACGTCGGAGAGCAGGCGCGACCGGTCGAGGGCCTCGACCTGCAGCTGGACGAGGAACATGCTGCCCGAGGTGGGGGCCCACTCGACCTCGATGATCTTCTCGGGCTGGGACAGCAGCGAGTCGGCGTTGGTGCAGTCCCGCCGGTGCACCGAGACACCGTTCCCGCGCGTGACGAAGCCGAGGATGTCGTCACCGGGAACCGGTGTGCAGCAGCGGGCCAGCTTGACCCACACGTCGGACATGTCCTTGACGACGACACCGGGGTCACCGTGCCGGCGGTGGTGCGGCCGGTCGGTCGCGGCCGGCATCGCGGCCTCGGCGATGTCCTCGCTGGCGCCGTCCTCACCGCCGACCGAGGCGACCAGGCGCGAGACGACGTGCTGGGCGGACACGTGGCCCTCGCCGATCGCGGCGTAGAGGCCCTCGATACCGGCCAGGCGCAGCTCCTCGGCGACGCCGGTCAGGGACTCCACGGAGGTGAGCCGCTGCAGCGGCAGGCCCTGCTTGCGCATGGCCTTCGCGAGGGAGTCCTTGCCCTCGTCGATCATCTCCTCGCGGCGTTCCTTGGTGAACCAGTGCTTGATCTTGTTGCGGGCGCGCGCCGAGCGCACGAAGCTCAGCCAGTCGCGTGAGGGCCCGGCCGAGTCGGCCTTGGAGGTCAGTACCTCGACGACGTCGCCGTTGTCGAGCCGGCTCTCGAGCGGCACGAGGCGACCGTTGACCCGGGCGCCGATGCAGTGGTGCCCGACCTCGGTGTGCACGGCGTACGCGAAGTCGACGGGCGTCGACCCGGCCGGCAGTCCGACGAGCTGGCCCTTCGGGGTGAAGACGTAGACCTCGCTGGCGTTGATCTCGAAGCGCAGCGACTCGAGGAACTCGCCGGGGTCGGAGGTCTCCTTCTGCCAGTCGAGCAGCTGGCGCAGCCATGCCATGTCGTTGACGGCGTCAGCCTGGCCGTCGCGGGCCTGCACGCCCCCCTGGACGCCACCTTGGGCACCGGCGCCCTTGGCGGAGGGGTCCTCCTTGTACTTCCAGTGCGCGGCGACGCCGTACTCGGCCCGGCGGTGCATGGTGTGGGTGCGGATCTGGATCTCGACCGGCTTGCCACCGGGGCCGATGACCGTCGTGTGCAACGACTGGTACATGTTGAACTTCGGCATCGCGATGTAGTCCTTGAAGCGCCCCGGCACGGGGTTCCAGCGGGCGTGCAGCGCCCCCAGCGCCGCGTAGCAGTCGCGCACCGTCTCGACGAGCACCCGCACCGCGACCAGGTCGTAGATCTGCTCGAAGTCGCGGCCGCCCACGATCATCTTCTGGTAGACGGAGTAGTAGTGCTTGGGCCGGCCGGTCACCGTGGCCTTGATCTTGGCCGCGCGCAGGTCGGCGCCGACCTCCTCGCGCACACCCGCGAGGTACTCCTCGCGGGCCGGGGCCCGCTCGGCGACCAGGCGCACGATCTCGTCGTAGACCTTGGGGTAGAGAGCCTGGAAGGACAGGTCCTCCAGCTCCCACTTGATGGTGTTCATGCCGAGCCGGTGCGCCAGGGGCGCGTAGATCTCGAGGGTCTCCTTGGCCTTGCGCTGGGCGCTCTCCTCGGAGACGTAGCGCCAGGTGCGCGCGTTGTGCAGGCGGTCGGCCAGCTTGATGACGAGCACCCGGATGTCGCGGGCCATCGCGACGACCATCTTGCGCACCGTCTCGGCCTGGGCCGCCTGGCCGTACGTGACCTTGTCGAGCTTGGTGACGCCGTCGACGAGCATCGCGATCTCGTCACCGAAGTCGCGGCGCAGTGCCTCCAGGCTGTACGCGGTGTCCTCGACGGTGTCGTGGAGCAGCGCGGCGGCCAGGGTCGTGGGGGTCATGCCCAGCTCGGCGAGGATGGTCGTCACCGCGAGGGGGTGGGTGATGTAGTCGTCGCCGGAGCGCCGCTTCTGCCCCTCGTGGGCCCGCTCGGCGACGGCATAGGCGCGCTCGATGATGGCCAGGTCGGCCTTGGGGTGGGTGCTGCGCACCACCTGGAGCAGCGGCTCGAGGACGGGGTTGTCGGGAACCCGGTTGCGGCCGACCAGGGCGAGCGCGGCACGAGCCCTGGCGCGCGAGGACAGCCCGGGGGGAGGCGTCCCCGCCGCGGCCGTCGTGGTGTCCTCCGCCATGCCCGGAGTGTAGTCGCCGGTCATGGGACGACGAGGAGCGCTCCCACCGGCCGGGAGCCGAGCCGGGCCCGGCCCCCGAGGAAGGCCAGCTCGACGACGCACTCGAAGCCGACCACCTCGGCCCCGGCCTGTTCGAGCAGGTCCCACGCCGCGGCGGCGGTGCCACCGGTGGCGAGCACGTCGTCGACGAGCAGCACCCGCTCGCCCCCGACGAAGGCGTCGGCGTGCACCTCGATCTCGGCCGAGCCGTACTCGAGGTCGTAGGAGATCGAGACGGTCTCCCCCGGCAGCTTTCCGGCCTTGCGCACCGGTACGAACCCCACTCCGAGCGCGTGGGCCAGCGCGGCTCCGACGACGAAGCCGCGCGCCTCGACACCGGCGACGAGGTCGACGCTGTCGACGTGGCGCTGCGCCAGGGCCGCGACCACCGTCGCGAAGGCCCGTGGGTCGGCCAGCAGCGGGGTGATGTCCTTGAAGACCACCCCGGGCTGCGGGAAGTCCGGAACGTCCCGCAGGCTCGACGCGACGACGGCGGCCACCTCGGTGCTCCCGAGCGCGTCGGGACGGGACGGCATCCGGGTCAGCGCTTGGACTTCGGCGTACGACGCGGCTGGTTGCGCGGGCCGGCCTGGGTCGGATGGGCGTACTTGTGCACGGCTCGACCGGTCAGGGTCGCGCCCTCGCCCTCGGCGGCC
>DASQEZ010000183.1:0-3039 GCA_035633415.1 Ornithinibacter sp.
GCGATGCTGGCGAAGCAGGCGGCCACCGTCGACGCGATCTCCGGCGGCCGGCTCGTCGTGGGGCTCGGCGCCGGCTGGAACCGCCGGGAGTACGACGCGTTCGGGTTCACCTACGACCGCCGGGTCTCGCGCTTCGAGGAGGCGCTGGCGATCATCGTGCCCCTGTTGCGCGAGGGTCGGACCACGTTCCACGGCCAGTTCCACGACGTCGAGGACTGCGTGCTCGACCCGTCGCCGGTGCGGCCCGGCGGCCCGCCGGTCATGCTGGGCTCCACGAGCCCGCGGATGCTGGGCATCGGGCTGCCGGTCGTGGACTCGTGGAACGTGTGGTGGAGCGTCTACGGCAACTCGGTCGAGCGCTTCGCCGAGGTCAGGGCCGAGGTCGACGCGGTGATGCCGCCCGGTCGCGACGTCGCGGCGACGGCCGCCGTGCTGGTCACCCTGCCGGGCGGCCGTGGTCGCCTCATGGGCGACCACTACGACGCCCGGGTCACGACGGTCACCCCCGACGACCTCGTCGACCACGTGCGGGGCCTGGCCCGAGCCGGCGCCAGCCACCTGCAGCTCGTCCTCGACCCGATCACGGCCGAGTCGATCGACCTCGTGGGCCAGGTGCTGGCCGACCTCGACCGCTGAGCGGGCCGCCCCGACCCGACCCGGATGCCGGCGCCCTGACCGACTGTCGGCGGCGCGGCATACCGTAGGGGCATGCGTCCGACCACCGACCTCCAGCGCAGCCTGGCCCCCTTCGAGGTCGTCTCCGACTTCCAGCCCGCCGGCGACCAGCCGACGGCCATCGCCGACCTCGCGCGCCGCGTGCGGGCCGGGGAGCAGGACACCGTGCTGCTGGGCGCGACGGGCACCGGCAAGTCGGCGACCACCGCCTGGCTGGTCGAGCAGGTGCAGCGCCCCACCCTCGTGATGGCGCCCAACAAGACCCTCGCGGCCCAGCTCGCCAACGAGTTCCGTGAGCTGCTGCCGCACAACGCCGTCGAGTACTTCGTCAGCTACTACGACTACTTCCAGCCCGAGGCGTACATCCCGCAGACCGACACCTACATCGAGAAGGACTCCTCGATCAACGACGAGGTCGAGCGGCTGCGGCACAGCGCCACCAACAGCCTGCTCACCCGACGCGACGTCATCGTGGTCGCCTCGGTGTCGTGCATCTACGGCCTCGGCACCCCGCAGGAGTACGTCGACCGCATGGTCCGCCTGCGGGTCGGCGACGAGATCCAGCGCGACGACCTGCTCCGCCGGTTCGTGCAGATGCAGTACACCCGCAACGACCTCGCCTTCACCCGCGGCACCTTCCGGGTGCGCGGCGACACCGTCGAGATCATCCCGATGTACGAAGAGCTCGCAGTGCGCATCGAGTTCTTCGGCGACGAGATCGAGGCGGTCTACACGCTCAACCCGCTCACCGGCGAGGTGGTGCGCGACGAGCAGGAGATGTACGTCTTCCCGGCGTCGCACTACGTCGCCGGCCCGCAGCGCATGGAGCGTGCGATCGCCGGCATCGAGTCCGAGCTCGAGGAGCAGCTGGCCCTGTTCGAGAAGCAGGGCAAGCTGCTCGAGGCGCAGCGGCTGCGGATGCGCACCACCTACGACATCGAGATGATGCGTCAGATCGGCTCCTGCTCCGGCATCGAGAACTACTCGATGCACATCGACGGGCGCTCGCCCGGCACCGCCCCCAACTGCCTGCTCGACTACTTCCCCGAGGACTTCCTCCTCGTCATCGACGAGTCCCACGTCACGGTGCCGCAGATCGGTGCGATGTACGAGGGCGACGCCTCGCGCAAGCGCAGCCTCGTCGACCACGGCTTCCGCCTGCCCTCGGCCATGGACAACCGCCCGCTGAAGTGGGAGGAGTTCCTCGAGCGGATCGGGCAGACCGTCTACCTCTCCGCCACCCCGGGCCCCTACGAGCTGGCCAAGGCGAGTGGCGTCGTCGAGCAGATCATCCGACCCACCGGGCTGGTCGACCCCGAGATCATCCTCAAGCCGACCAAGGGCCAGATCGACGACCTGCTGCACGAGATCCGCACCCGTGCCGACAGGAACGAGCGGGTGCTGGTCACCACCTTGACCAAGAAGATGGCCGAGGACCTCACCGACTACCTCCTCGACAAGGGTGTGCGGGTGCGGTACCTGCACTCCGACATCGACACGCTGCGCCGGGTCGAGCTGCTCCGCGAGCTGCGGCTGGGCGAGTACGACGTGCTCGTCGGCATCAACCTGCTGCGCGAGGGCCTCGACCTGCCCGAGGTGTCGCTCGTCGCCATCCTCGACGCCGACAAGGAGGGCTTCCTCCGCTCCGCCCGCAGCCTCATCCAGACCATCGGCCGGGCGGCCCGCAACGTGTCCGGCCAGGTGCACATGTACGCCGACAAGGTCACGCCGTCGATGGCCTCGGCGGTCGAGGAGACCTCGCGGCGCCGTGAGAAGCAGATCGCCTACAACACCGAGCGCGGCCTCGACCCGCAGCCGCTGCGCAAGCGGATCAACGACATCACCGACATGCTCAACCGTGAGGACGCCGACACCGAGGAGCTGCTCGGCTCGGGTCGGGCCCGTTCCCGCGGCAAGAGCGACGGTGGCCGCGGCGGTCGCGGCGCGGCCGCGGCCGACATCTCCCTCGGCGCGCGCCGGTCCGAGCCGGTCGCGGCGAGCGACCTCGCGAGCCTGATCCAGGAGCTCAGCACCCAGATGCACCAGGCCGCGGGTGACCTCCACTTCGAGCTCGCCGCGCGGATCCGGGACGAGATCGGTGACCTGAAGAAGGAGCTGCGTCAGATGAGCGAGGCCACCAAGTGAGCGTCGCGAGCCGGTGACCTCTGTCGGGTCCCGCAGCCCGGTCAGCCGGTGTTCTGCAGGCCGGCCGCGAGACCGTTGATCGTCAGGAGCAGCGGCCGCTTCCACCCGGCGGCCTCCTCCTCGCCGTGGGCCCGCACCTCGATGAGACCGCGCAGCTGCAGTTGGCTGAGCAGGTCGACGACCGGCCGCCCCGGCCACCCCGCCGTGTACAGGTGCGGC
>DASQEZ010000184.1:0-16407 GCA_035633415.1 Ornithinibacter sp.
TGCTCAAGGTGGTGCTGGCCCTGGTCATCCTCGGCTGGCCGAGCCTGGCCCGCCTGATGCGCAGCAGCGTCATCCAGGTCAAGCCGAACGACTACGTCCAGGCGGCGCGCGCCCTGGGTGCCAGCCCGAACCGGATCGTGCGTTCGCACGTGCTGCCGAACTCGCTGGCCCCGATGATCGTCGTGGCCACCATCAACCTCGGTGCCTACATCGCCGCCGAGGCGACCCTGTCCTTCCTCGGGATCGGCCTGCAGCCGCCGGCCATCTCGTGGGGCATCGACATCAGCGCGGCGCTCGTCGGCCTGCGCACCACCCCGCACATGCTGTTCTTCCCCAGCGTCTTCCTCTCCCTGGCAGTGCTGGCCTTCATCATGCTCGGCGACGTGGTGCGTGACGCCCTCGACCCGAAGAACCGCTGACCCGACGGAGGAACGATGACCACCCAGGACACCACGCCCCGGTCGAAGACCTCGGGCAACAGCGTCAAGTACACCCCCGAGGACGGTCTGCTCCTCGAGGTCGAGGACCTGTTCGTCGAGTTCCACACCCGTGACGGCATCGCCACCGCGATCAACGGCGTGTCGTTCAAGCTGCACCAGGGCGAGTCGCTCGCCATCCTCGGTGAGTCGGGCTCGGGCAAGTCGGTGACGGCCCAGGCCGTCATGGGCATCCTCGACATGCCGCCGGCCGTCATTCCGAACGGGCACATCCGCTACTGCGGGCAGGACCTGCTCTCGATGCCGGACGAGCAGCGCCGGCTCACCCGCGGCCCCGAGATCTCGATGATCTTCCAGGACGCACTGTCCTCGCTGAACCCGGTATTCCCGGTCGGCTGGCAGATCGCCGAGATGTTCCGCACCCACCGGGGCGTCAACAAGTCCGACGCCCTCGAGCAGGCGATCCGGCTGATGGAGCGGGTCTCGATCCCGGCCGCGCGCGAGCGGGTCAAGGCCTACCCGCACCAGTTCTCCGGTGGCATGCGCCAGCGCATCATGATCGCGATGGCCATCGCGCTCGACCCGGCGGTGCTCATCGCCGACGAGCCGACCACGGCCCTCGACGTCACCGTGCAGGCGCAGATCATGGCCCTGCTGCAGGAGCTGCAGGAGGAGCGCCAGATGGGGCTCATCCTCATCACGCACGACCTCGGCGTCGTCGCCGACGTCGCCGACCGGATCGCCGTGATGTACGCGGGCCGCCTCGTCGAGACGGCGACCGTCCTCGAGCTGTACGGCTCACCGGCCCACCCCTACACCCGGGGGCTGCTCGAGTCGATCCCGCGCCTGGACCAGAAGGGCCAGAAGCTCGCCGCGATCGGCGGCCTACCCCCGAACCTCATGCGGATCCCTCCGGGGTGCCCGTTCAACCCGCGCTGCCGGATGGCTCAGGACGTGTGCCGCACGGATCGTCCCGAGCTGCGTGAGGTAGTCCCCGGCCGCTTCTCGGCCTGCCACTTCGCCGAGGAGGTCATCAATGCCTGAGGTCATTCTCAGCGCACAGGAGCTGGTCAAGTACTACCCGATCAAGAAGGGTGTGCTGCGCCGCACGGTCGGGCAGGTCAAGGCCGTCGACGGAGTGAGCTTCGAGCTGCACAAGGGCGAGACGCTGGGCATCGTGGGCGAGTCCGGATGCGGCAAGTCCACCCTGGGCCGGCTGCTCATGCGCCTCGAGGAGCCCACCGCGGGCAAAGTCGTCTTCGAGGGCGCCGACTGGAGCGGGGCGTCGGGGCGCGAGATGCGCCGGATGCGCCGCGACATCCAGATCGTCTTCCAGGACCCGTACACCTCGCTGAACCCGCGGATGACGGTCGGCGACATCATCGGTGAGCCGTTCGAGATCCACAAGGACGTCGTGCCCAAGGGCGGGCGCCGCAAGCGGGTCCAGGAGCTGCTCGACCTGGTCGGGCTCAACCCCGAGCACATCAACCGCTACCCCCACCAGTTCTCCGGTGGCCAGCGACAGCGCATCGGCATCGCGCGGGGCATCGCGCTCAACCCCAAGGTGCTCGTCTGCGACGAGCCGGTGTCGGCGCTCGACGTGTCGGTGCAGGCACAGGTCGTCAACCTGATGGAGAAGCTCCAGGACGAGCTCGGCCTGGCGTACGTCTTCATCGCCCACGACCTGTCCGTGGTGCGTCACATCTCGGACCGGGTCGGCGTCATGTACCTCGGCCGGCTGGCCGAGCTGGGCGAGGAGGACGAGGTCTACAGCCGCCCGACGCACCCGTACACCCAGGCGCTGCTGTCCGCGGTCCCGGTGCCCGACCCGACGCTGCGCGGCAAGCGCGAGCAGATCGTGCTGCAGGGCGACGTGCCCTCGCCCGCGAACCCGCCGTCCGGATGCCGGTTCCACACCCGCTGCTGGAAGGCGCAGGACATCTGCTCGCAGGAGGAACCGCAGCTGGTGCTGCGGTCCGACGGCGACGGGGAGCACCTGTCGGCATGCCACTTCGCCGAGCCGCGCACCATCGTGGAGACCATCGACGTGTCCGACCTCGAGCCGGACGCCCGGTTCACCGCGACCGACCTGCGCGACGACGTGCTGGCGGCCGAGGACCCGGCCGACCTCGGCCAGATGGCGCAGCGGTCCGGTCAGCTGAACGACGACGCCTCGTTGGCGCCCCAGGAGGGAACTCGGCTGATCGACGAGCAGCCCGGCGACCACCGGCCGCCGAACGCCTGACCGCGCCACCACGCACGCGAGCAGCGGCCCTCGGGAGAGATCCCGGGGGCCGCTCTCTCGTCGGGCGTGCCAGGCGGTGCTGAGGTTCAGTCCTCGGTCGTGGGGGTGCGGGCCCGCAGCAGCCGACGCAGCGAGTCCAGCCGGGCCGGGCCGGCTGGTCCTGCGGCCCCGCTCCCGACCCAGGCGTCCAGGGCGCACTCCTCCTCGTCGTGCGTGCACCCGCGCGGACACCGTTCGGTGCCCGGCTCGAGGTCCGGGAAGTGCTGGATGATGCGTGCGAGGTCGACGTGGGCGAGCCCGAACGAGCGGATGCCGGGGGTGTCGATGATCCAGCCCTCGTCGTCGGGCAGGGCGAGGGCCACCGCCGAGGACGACGTGTGACGGCCCCGGCCGGTGACGTCGTTCACGACACCGGTGGCCCGCAGGGCGAGCGGCACCAGGGCGTTGACCAGGGTGCTCTTGCCGACGCCGGAGTGACCGACCAGCACGCTGACCCGACCGGACAGCGCCGCGCGCAGGGACTCCAGGCCGTCGGTGGTGCCGTCGTGCCGGGCGGTCACGAGGTGCGGGACGGACAGCGCGGCGTACTGCTCGAGGAAGGGGGCCGGGTCCGTGAGGTCGGCCTTGGTCAGCACGAGCAGCGGCTCCATGCCGGCGTCGTAGGCGGCGACCAGGCAGCGGTCGATGAGCCGGGGGCGTGGCTCGGGGTTGGCCAGGGCGGAGACCACGACGAGCTGGTCGGCGTTCGCCACGAGGACCCGCTCGACCGGGTCGGTGTCGTCGGCGGTTCGGCGCAGCACCGTCTCGCGCGGGGCCAGGCGCACGATGCGGGCGAGGCTGCCGTCGACACCCGTGGTGTCACCGACCAGGTACACGGCGTCGCCGACGACGATGCTCTTGCGGCCGAGCTCGCGGGCTCGCATCGCGATGACGACGTGGCGGTCCGCACCCTCGCCGACGAGGGTCGTGTAGCGGCCGCGGTCGACGCCGGTGACCCGGCCGGGAACGGCATCCTCGTGAGCGGGTCGGTCCTTGCTGCGTGGCCGAGTTCCCCTGCGGCTGGGACGGATTCGTACATCGGACTCGTCGTAGGAGCCGGATGCCCGAGCCATCAGGCGCCCGCCACGACCCGCTCGGTGAGCATGCGGCTCCACAGGGTGGTGAACTCGGGCATCGTCTTGGCGACGGTGCCGACGTCCTCGACGACCAGGCCGGGCACCACGAGGCCGAGCACGGCGGCGGCCATGACCATGCGGTGGTCGGCGTAGGTGTGGAAGGTGCCACCGTGCAGGGGGCGCGGTGTGATCCGCAGCCCGTCAGCCGTCTCGTCGACCCCGGCGCCCAGGGCGCTCAGCTCGGTGCGCAGGGCCGCGAGACGGTCGGTCTCGTGCCCGCGGACGTGGGCGACGCCACGGATGACGCTGGGTGAGTCGGCCAGCGCGCACAGCGCCGCGACGACCGGCGTCAGCTCGCTCGAGTCGTGGAGGTCGACGTCGATGCCCGAGATGCCGTCACCCCCGCTCACGGTCAGGCCCGCTCGGTCGAGCACGACCTCGCCGCCCATCATGTCGATCACGTCGCGCACGAAGTCACCGCCCTGCGTCGTGTACTGCGGCCACCCGGGCAGGTGGACCCGCCCGCCGGTGACGAGAGCCGCGGCGAGGAACTGCGCCGCGTTCGACAGGTCCGGCTCCACCTGGACGTCGAGCGCGTTCACCTCGCTGGGCTCCACCCGCCAGGTGTGCAGGTCACCGTCATCGACGACGACACCGGCGTCACGCAGGGTCTCGACGGTCATCTCGATGTGCGGCAGGCTCGGCACCGCCGCGCCGTCGTGGTGCACGACGACGCCCTCGTCGAAGCGCGCGCCGGACAGCAGCAGCCCGGACACGAACTGCGAGGACGCGGAGGCGTCGAGGGTGACGGCCCCACCTCGCACCGATCCCCGTCCGTGCACCGTGAACGGCAGGCCGCCTCGCCCGTCGTCGTCGACCTCGACCCCCAGGGAACGCAGGGCGCCGAGCACCGGAGCCATCGGGCGCAGCCGCGCGTGCGGGTCGCCGTCGAAGCGCACCGCGCCGTCGGCGAGCCCCGCCATCGGCGGCACGAACCGCATGACGTTCCCGGAGAGGCCGCAGTCGACAGTGCCACCACCGACGAGGGAACCGGGCGTGACGAGCCAGTCATCGTCCTCGACGTCCTCGACCTGGGCGCCGAGCGTGCGCAGGGCCTGGGCCATCAGCAGGGTGTCGCGCGAGCGCAGCGGGGCCCGCAGCCTGGAGACGTCGCTCGCGAGGGCGGCGAGCACGAGGTAGCGGTTGGTGAGGGACTTGCTGCCCGGGAGCAGGACGCGCGCGTCGACCGGCCCGGTGGCGGTGGGTGCCGTCCAGTCAGCCGATGGCATGCTGCGCCTGGACCGCCTTCAGCTTGGCCTCGCGGGCGGCGGCGTGGGCGACGTGGCGCGCCTCGCGCCGGGTCTGGCGGGCGGCCCGGTGGGCGCTGTCGTTGACCATGTGGGCGCGGTACGCCAGCCCGGGCTTGCCCTGGGTGTCGACGGCCGCGAGGAGCAGCCCACCGAGCAGCCCCAGGTTCTTGAGGAACTGCACCTTCTGCCGGGCCCGGACCTCGGGGTCCTGCTCCTGCCAGAACGAGTGGGCGGCGACCGTCGTCGGCACGAGCGTGGCGGCGAGAACGGTCGAGGCCAGGCGGGGAAGCCTGCCCAGCGCGAGGAGCGACCCGGCGCCGACCATCGCCACCCCGTTGGCCCGCACCAGCAGCTCGGGGTCGTCGGGCAGGCCGATCGCGGGACCCACCTTCTCCACCAGCGGACGGGCGGTGTCGACCTTGCGGCCGGGGTGCTTGAGCTGGTCGAGCCCGCCAACGACGAACATCGCGGCGAGCATGGGGCGGGCGACGCGTCGCACCAAGGTCATGGGGGTCCTCCCGGTCAGTTCCTGCTGTCAGGACTCGAAGTGCCTACGGTAGTTGGTCGGCACCCGGGTGCGTAGCCTGAGGTGCATGTGTGGTCGGTATGCCGCGACGGCGAACCCGGACGAGCTGGTGCTCGAGTTCGAGGTCGAGGAGGACCGCAGCGACGAGCCGGGGCGCAGCGTGCTGGTGAACCCCCAGGAGCCGCCCGCCGGCCGCCCCGACCACAACATGGCGCCGACCAAGCGGGCGGCCGTGGTGCTCGCCCGGGCCCCCCGTGGCGACCGTGAGGGGCCGGCGCGCCGTCAGCTGCGGCTGCTGACCTGGGGCCTGGTGCCCAGCTGGTCGAAGGACCCTCGCGGTGGCGCCCGGATGATCAACGCGCGGGTCGAGTCGGTCGCCGACAAGCCGGCCTTCGCCCGTGCGCTCGCCGCCAGGCGCTGCCTCGTGCCGGCCCGCGGGTGGTACGAGTGGCAGGCCTCGCCGACGGCGGTGGACCCGAAGGGGAAGCCTCGCAAGCAGCCGTTCTTCACCTCCCGCGTCGACGGCGGCAGCGTGGCGATGGCCGGCCTCTACGAGTTCTGGCGCGACCCCGTGGTCACCGACCCCGACGACCCCCTCGCGTGGCTGGCCACCTTCACCGTGGTCACCGGGCCGGCCGAGCCCGGGCTGGACCGCATCCACGACCGCCAGCCACTCGTGCTCGAGCAGGAGGAGTGGACCACCTGGCTCGACCCGGCCAACACCGCGGGCGACGTGCTCGGGCTCCTCGAGCCCCGCGCACCCGGCCGCTTCACCGCTTACCCGGTGTCGCGGGAGGTGAGCAGCAACCGGTCCAACGGGCCGCACCTCCTGGACCCGGCGCCCGCCGCCGAGCTCGTCGGCGTCGTCGACCCGCTGACCGGTGAGGTCATCGGGGGTCCCGGGTGAGCGACCCCGGACCGGGGGCGACGGCCCCCTCCGGCCCCGGTGAGGTCCGGCTCGTCGACACAACGCTCGGTCCGGCGCGCACGACGACGACCCGGCCGGCCGGCACCCCGCTCGGAACCCTCGTGCTCGGGCACGGCGCGGGCGGGCTGCGCTGGACCCTCGACGTGCTCGCCACCCGTGACGCCGCCGCCGCCGCGGGCTGGACAGTGGTGCTCGTCGACCAGCCGTGGCGGGTGGCCGGCAGGACGCTCGGCCCCGCGCCGGCCTCCCTCGACCTGGCCTGGCTCCCCGTCCTGGCCTCGCTGGAGCCGGACGCGGGACCGGTGGTCGTCGGTGGCCGCAGTGCCGGGGCACGGGTCGCGTGCCGCACTGCCGCCGACGTGGGGGCGAGCGCCGTCGTGGCGATGTCCTTCCCGCTGCACCCGCCGGGCCGACCCGAGCGGTCGCGCGCCCCGGAGCTGGTCGCACCGGCGGCGCACGGCATCCCGGTGCACGTCGTGCAGGGGCGTACCGACCCGTTCGGCACGCCGGAGGAGGTGCTGGCGGTGCTTCCGCCCTCGGCCACGCTCGATGTCGTCACCGGAGGGCACTCGATCGGGAGATCCGCGCAGGCCGTCGCCGCGCTGGTGGCACGACGGCTCCCGGCCGCCGGCTGACCTCGGGCACGCGTCGACGGGAATGACACCGTGGGGGAGGGCGTTGACCGCCCTGTCCGCGCCGCACCAGGAAAGGTCAGACTTCGTGTTCGTCCTCGACACCACAGCCCCCAGCCGGGCCCGGATAGGCTGGGACACGATGACCACTCCACCGACAGACGTCGACACCCCTCCGGACGCCGAGGTCGACCTCGCGACCGAGACCACCGCCGAGCGCCAAGCGCGCTTCGAGCGGGAGGCCCTCCCGCTCCTGGACCAGCTCTACGCCGCCGCGATGCGCACCACGCGCAACCCAGCCGATGCCGAGGACCTGCTCCAGGAGACCTACGCCAAGGCGTACGCCGCGTTCCACCAGTACCAGCCCGGCACCAACCTCAAGGCGTGGATGTACCGCATCCTCACCAACACCTACATCAACACCTACCGCAAGCGGCAGCGCGAGCCGCTGCAGTCCGACGCCGCCGAGGTCGAGGACTACCAGCTGGCGCGGGCCGAGTCGCACACGTCGGCGGGCCTGAAGTCCGCCGAGGTCGCTGCCCTCGAACACCTGCCCGACACCGAGGTGAAGCGGGCGCTGCAGGACCTGCCCGAGGACTTCCGGATGGCCGTCTACCTCGCCGACGTCGAGGGGTTCGCCTACAAGGAGATCGCCGAGATCATGGGCACTCCGATCGGCACCGTGATGTCGCGCCTGCACCGCGGGCGGCGCCAGCTGCGCGGCCTGCTCACCGACTACGCCAAGGACCGTGGCTTCGGCACCAAGGAGGAGTCATGACCCAGGATGCGCACGCCGGCCACGGCGACTGCTCCGAGGTCCTGCACCGCATCTACGAGTACCTCGACGGCGAGATGAGCGCCGACGACGTGCGACGTGTCGCGGCTCACCTCAACGAGTGCCAGCCCTGCCTGGCCGAGCACGACCTCGACGTCGCCCTCAAGCAGGTCGTGCGACGCTCCTGCTCGGGCGAGACCGCACCGATGGCAGTGCGGATGCAGATCATGCAGCGGATCACGATGGTCCGCCTGGAGTCCGAGGGCTGAGCCGAGACCGGCTGCAGCACAACGAAGAACACCCGGTATGCCGCTGTGGCGTACCGGGTGTTCGTGCGTATCGCGCTCAGGCGTTGGGCTTGCGGCCGTGGTTGGCCTTGTTGCCCTTGCGCGAGCGGCGCTTGCGGGCGCGCTTGCTCATCGAAGTGCCTTTCGTCGTGGGGTCGTCGTGCCTGATGGTCTGTTGAGACGCACGAGGCTCGTGATGATTGTCGCACATGGGACTGCGTGGGACACTCGCCATACCGGATCTCAGCCGTCCACGGGTCCGGTACCGCCTCTGAAAGGAATTCCCATGCGCAAGTTCCGTACCGTTGCCGCCGTTGCCGCCATCGCCGCCATCGCCCTGCTGGTCCCGGCGACCGCCCAGGCCGGCACCGTCAAGGGCAAGCTCGCGAGCACCTCCGTGGTCCAGCTCGGGTTCAGCTGGGGCGGCTGACTCGTTGACCGATGACGACTGAGGCTCCTCCCCCCGAGGGTGGGGCCGCTCGACGCGTCCCTGACGCGACGAACATCTACGTCGGAGCCGTCGCTGCGGTCGGGATCTGCCTGACCGCAGCGGCGATCCGTCTCGACGGGATCAAGTTCGACCCCACGTTCTGGGTCCTGCTCCTCCTCGCGATGCTGGCGTGGTGGTTCGGCTCGGTGGACATCGCCGCCGGCCGGGTCCGACTGTCGTTCACGTCGATCGTCATGCTCGCGGCGATGGCCCTGGTGGGTCCGGCCGGTGCCGGGATCGTCGGCATGGTGATGGGACCGTTCGAGACGGGCCGCGCTCCGTTGCGTGCCCGGGTCTTCAACGCGGGCATGTTCGCGACGATGGGGGTCGTGGGTGGCGCCGCCTACACCGCGGCCGGGGGAGTGTCCGGTGGCACCGACCCGGTCGGCACGTGGCAGGTCGTGCTGCGTATCGGCATCCCCGTGCTCGTCGCCGACGTGGTGCAGTTCGCGATCAACGTGGTGCTCATCGCGATCGTGGTCCGTCTCGCCGCGGGACTGTCGATGCGCACCCAGATGGGGCGCATCCTCAGCTCGGCAGGGGCCGCCCACCTCGGCTACGGGGTCATCGCCTTCATCATGGTGGTGCTCTGGGGCCCGGCCGACCTGGGGTCGGCCAGCGTCTTCCTCATCCTGCCGCCGCTCCTGGTCGCACAGTGGGCCTACCGGCAGTACGCGGAGGAGATCAAGGGCCACGAGCGGGCCCTGCACGTGCTGGTCGCCGCCGTCGAGGCCAAGGCACCCCACCTCGTGGGGCACAGCACCCGGGTCGCCGAGCTGAGCGCCTTCATGGCCGAGCACCTGGGGCTGCGTGCCCAGGTGGTCGCCGACGTGCGGGTCGCCGGGATGCTGCACGACCTGGGGCTGACGACCCTGCCCACCGGGTTGGTCCGCAGCACCGGCGTCGTCGGCGGTCGAGGACTGCGTGGGTACCCGGCCCGGGGCGTCCGCCTGCTGAGCGGGCTGAGCTTCCTCTCCGGAGCGCTCGACGCCATCGGCCGTCACCGCGATGCCGTCACCCCCGGGGTGCCCGACGGTCCCGAGCTCAGCGTGCCGGCGCTCGTGGTCGGCCTGGCCGACGAGTACGACCTGCTCACCGAGGTGGGTACCCCTGACGGTGCGCTCGTCCCGAGGGACGACGCACTGGCCCTGCTGCGGCGCACGCCCGCGGGTCGCGAAGACCTCCTGCGGGCTCTCGAGCACGCCCTCTCGCGGCGGGCCGGGGTGGCCTCATGAGGGCGATCCTCCCCCGAGCGCACCTCTCCCGCGCGTGGGCCGTCCTGGTGCTCGGCGTGCTGGTCCTCACCGCCGGGCTCTACGCCAACGGCGGTTCGCTCGTCGACCAGCTCGTGCTCCATCGGCTGACCGTCGTGTTCTTCGTCGTCGCGATCACCGTGGGTGAGCTCTTCCGGCTGCGCCTGCCCAGCGGCCGTGAGGCCGCCCCGTTGGCCTCCGCGTCGGCGCTGGGCATCGTCTTCCTCGGCCAGGTCGACGGCGAGCCGACCTTCGACGTCGCGGCCGGCTTCGTCGTGCTCGTGGTCGCCACGGGCCTGCTGCTCGCCGCCGTGGTGCGCGCGGCACAGGGCGGCGCCGTCCGTCTCGAGCAGGTGGCGGCACGGCTGGTCGGCGTGGCCGTGGCAGCCTGGCTCGCTCGCGCCTTCGCCCCGAACGGGCGGTCGCTGTGGAGCCTCGAGGTGGACCTCGCGGTCTCGCCGTGGCTGGTCGCGATCGGCATGGTGGCCGTCGCGGGCGTCGGCATCGGGGTCGAGCTGGTCCTGTCGTCGGCGGTGCGCTCGGAGCGGCAGCGCAGCCCGTGGCTGGCCGCGCTGCGCGACGAGTTCGGAGAGGTCGCCCCCCTCACCTCGGCCGTGGTCGCCTCCGGTCCGATGGTCGCCCTCATGGCCCCCGCGCTGGGGCTGCTCTCCCTCCCCGCGGCCCTGTTCCCACTCGCGATCACCTATGTGGCCGTCGGCCACTACGTGCAGAACCGGGTGACCTACCGGCAGACGATCGCCACCCTCTCCCACCTCACCGAGCACGGGGGCTACACACCGACCGGCCACGCCGAGCGGGTCGCCGACCTCAGCGTCCGGATGGGCCGGGTCCTCGGCATCTCCGACCGCGAGCTTCGTGACGTCGAGTACGCCGCGCTGCTGCACGACCTGGGCCAGATCTCGCTCGTCGAGCCGATCCCCGACGGCGCCACCGTGCTCGCCGCCCCCAGCGACCAGCGCGACATCGCCGACGAGGGGGCCCGGATCATCCGTCACGCCGAGGGCCTGGACGTCGTGGCCGACTACGTCGAGGCCCAGACGACGCCCTACCGGCAGGTGCGCGAGCTCGGCGAGGAGGTGCCGATGGCGAGCCGGATCATCAAGGTGGCCAACGCTTTCGACGACCTCACCGGCGGGCGCGAGGACCCGGCGGAGGTCCGCGCCGCCAACGAGCGCATCCACCTGGGGCTCGGCTACCAGTACGACCCCGAGGTGGTCGAGGCGCTGGCCGTCGCCACCTCGGACACGACGGTGGGCCGGGTCGAGGAGCGCGAGCCCGCCGCGCGTTAGCATCGGGTGCCCCGCCCCACTCCCGGAGAGCTCCCGTGGATCGCCTGACGCCCGTCATCTTCACCGATGCGTGGGGTTCCTACGTCTCCATCGCCAGCCTCCAGGGGCGCGACATCCCGAGCGTGCAGCGGGAGTCCGAGCTGTGGATGGGTGCCCATGAGGAGGGCCCCGCGGGTACCGACCGGGACGGCGGGCCCGATCTCGCCGCGGTCGTCGCCGCCGACCCGGTGGCCGAGCTGGGCGAGGAGTGCGTCGCCCGCTTCGGCCCGCGACTGCCGTTCCTGCTCAAGGTGCTGGCCCCCGGGCGGGCGATCTCGATCCAGGCCCACCCCAGCGCGGAGCAGGCCACCGAGGTGCGGGCCGTCACGGGCGACACGGTCTACGTCGACGACTGGGCCAAGCCCGAGCTGCTGCTTGCCATCGCCCCGTTCGAGGTGTTCGTCGGGATGCGCAGCACCACCGAGGTGGCCGACCTCATCGGGCGGCTCGGGGTGCCCCGGTTGGTCGAGCTGGCCGAGAAGGCCGCCGTCTGCGACGACCCGGCGCACGCCCTGCTGGGCGCGGTGCTGGCCACCCCCGCCGATGAGGTCGCCGATCTCGCTCGGGAGGTCGTCGCGGCCTGTGTGCGGCTCGAGGCGTCCGGCGACGAGTTCGGTGAAGCCGCCGCGGCGGTGGTGCAGGTGGCCGAGGAGCACCCCGACGACATCGGGCTCGTCGTGCTGCTCCTCATGCACCACTGGGTGCTGCAGCCGGGCGAGTACATCGACGTCGCCGCGGGGGTGCTGCACTCCTACGTGCGCGGGCTCGGCATCGAGGTGCTCGCGAACTCCGACAACGTGGTGCGCGCCGGCCTGACGAGCAAGCCGGTCAACGTGCCCGAGCTGCTGCGCATCGTCGACCCCCTCGCCGACGGGGTGGCGGGGCGGGGGCGGGTCGTGGAGCCCGGGCTGGAGGCCTTCGACAGCGACTCCGACCGGTTCCGGCTGCACCGGGTGACCCCGGGGCGCGCCCTGCCCGACGACCCCGGCCCCCGGATCGCCTTCTGCCTGCGCGGGCGGGTGACCCTGACCTCGGCCGTGAGGACCCTCGAGCTCGGCGACGTCGAGTCGGCCTTCCTCCCGGCGGGCGAGGGCGCGGTCGGCCTCGAGGGCGTCGGCGAGGTCTACGTCGTCTCGGTGCCCGACGCCTGAACACTCGCGGCGCGAGATGGTGAAAGGGGCGCCCCCGGCCGGTGCCGGAAGCGCCCCTGTCGACGTGGGAGCGTCAGGTCAGGCCTGCTTGGTCTCCGCGAAGATGCGTGCGATCTCGTCGATCTTGGCGAGCAGCTCGTCGGCCTTGGCGGCGTCGAACTCGCCCTTGGTGCCGGACGCGCCGGCCAGCTTGGTGGCCTCGTTGAAGAGGGTGTGCAGCTCGGGGTACTTCTCGAAGTGCGGGGCCTTGAAGTAGTCGGTCCACAGCACCCAGAGGTGGTGCTTGACGAGCTCGGAGCGCTGCTCCTTGATGACGACGGCGCGGGTGCGGAAGTCGGGGTCGGCGTTGTCGGCGACCTTGGCGATGATCGCCTTGATCGACTCCGCCTCGATGCGCGCCTGGGCGGGGTCGTACACGCCGCACGGCAGGTCGCAGTGCGCCGAGACGTCGGTGATGCGGAACAGGGACAGCATGGGTCTCTCTCCTCGGGGTTCGGGACGTGCGGTCCTGCCCAACCTACCTCAGCGGCGTCCACACCAACCCGACGACGACCGCGAGGATGTCGTCGCGGGCCAACGACCCGACGTCGAACGACGTGACCCCTTCGGCGGCGTTGTCCGAGTCGACCCACCAGCGTTGCGGCGCAGCGGGATCCGGCCCGGTGAGGCGCTTGACGGCCAGGGGTCGCGGATGCCCGTCGGCGTCAGGGGGGAGTCGCACCACCGCAGCCAGTCCGGTCCGTGGCCGCACGCCGCGCAGCACGAGCAGGACGTCGCCGTCGCGGTAGGTCGGCAGCATCGAGCGGCCACGGACACGCACGAGCGCGGGCCACGGCATCCGGGGCGGGCGGCCGGTCACCGCTGCTGCGTGGCGTCCCTCGCGTTCTTCACCGCGGCCCGGGCCGCCTCGTCGGCCTCGGCGTCGGCCGCGGCGATGGCGGCGAGCGCGTCGGCGTTCCCGGTCACCGTGGCGACGACGGCCTCCGCGTGGGCGGCCTCCTCCTGGCGCATCCGCGACAGGAACGCCTTGGTGCGCTTGTGCCGCGGGTTGGCGATGACCTGCGAGGGCGGGCCCTCCTCGACAACGACGCCGGCATCCATGAACACGACGCGGTCGGCGACCTCGCGGGCGAAGCCCATCTCGTGGGTGACGACGATCATCGTCATGCCGCCGTTGGCGAGGTCGCGCATCACCTTGAGCACCTCACCGACCAGCTCGGGGTCGAGGGCGCTGGTCGGCTCGTCGAAGAGCATCAGCTTGGGGTCCATGGCGAGCGCCCGGGCGATCGCGACGCGCTGCTGCTGGCCACCCGAGAGCTGCGAGGGGTAGGCCGAGGGCTTGTCGCCCAGGCCCACCTGCTCGAGCAGCTCGAGCGCCTTGTCCGTGGCGTCCTTCTTCTTGACCCCCTTGACCTGCACCGGGGCCTCGATGACGTTCTCGAGGACGGTCTTGTGCGGGAAGAGGTTGAAGCGCTGGAAGCACATGCCGATGTCGCGGCGCTGCGCGGCGATCCGCTTGTCGGTGAGGCGGTGCAACGTGCCCGAACGGTCCTCGTAGCCCATCAGGTCGCCGTCGACCCAGATCCGGCCGCCGTCGATGGTCTCGAGCTGGTTGATGCAGCGCAGGAAGGTCGTCTTGCCCGAGCCCGAGGGTCCGAGCAGCACGACGACCTCACCGCGCCGCACGTCCATGTCGATGCCCTTGAGCACCTCGGTGCCGTGGAAGGACTTCGTGACGTTGACGGCGTGGACGAGGGCGGTGCCCTCGGTGGCGGTCGTGGTGGCGGTCGGCTCGGTCATCAGTGGTCAGCCCCGATCTCGGTGAGCTTCTGCTGCGCCTTCTTCGGCATCGCGCCGAAACCGCGGCCGTAGTAGCGCTCCAGGCGCGACTGCCCGACCATCAGGATGGAGCAGACGATGAGGTACCAGATGGTCGCCGCGACGATGCCGGGCATGATCTGGAAGCTGCGCTGGCCGAACTGGTAGCTCTGGTAGAACAGCTCGACGATGACGGGCACCGCCGCGAGCAGCGAGGTGTCCTTGACCATCGCGATGGTCTCGTTGCCGGTCGGCGGCACGATGACCCGCATCGCCTGGGGGAGCACGACCCGGCGCATCGTCTTGCCCGGCGGCATGCCGAGCGCCTGGGCGGCCTCGGCCTGGCCCTTGTCGACCGACAGGATGCCGGCCCGCGCGATCTCGGCCATGTACGCGGCCTCGGACAGCCCCAGACCGAGGATGCCGACCCAGATGGTGCTCGAGATGACGTTGTAGTCGAGCGAGAAGAAGGTGAGGCTGGTGTCGATGCCCATCGCGTTCGCGATCTGCTGACCGAAGGGCACGCCGATGTCGAAGACGGGGTAGAGGAAGCCGATGCCGGTGCCGAGCAGCACGAGCAGCACGTAGCGGGGGATGGCTCGGAAGAACCACGTGTAGACGAAGGCGACCCCGCGCAGCACCGGGTTGGTCGACAGCCGCATCACTGCGAGCAGGATGCCCAGGCCGATGCCGAGGATCATCGCGCCGACCGTGCCGAAGACGGTGCCCTTCCACAGGCCCTCGATGACCGGGCTCTGCTGCATGATCTCGAACGCGAACGGGAAGTTCCACTTCTCGTTGGTGACGAACGAGCTGATGATCATCGCGACGACGATCGCGATGATGACCACGGCCACCCAGCGCCCGGGGTGCCGGACCGGCCGGGCGTCGATGGCGCCCGGCCGGTCCTGCGTCGACGCGGTCATGGCGTCAGCTGACCGTCGGGTTCACGGCGAAGTCGCTGATCGCGCCTTCCTGGGTCTTCCACTGGGTGAGGATCTTGAGGTAGGTGCCGTCAGCCTCGAGCTGCTTGAGTGCCGCGACGATGGCCTCGCCGAACGCCGTGTCCTCCTTCGTGAGCACGTAGCCGTAGGGGGCCGAGTCGTACTGCTCACCGAGCAGCTCGAGGGTGCCGCCGGTGGAGTCGACCGCGGCGATGGCGGGCGGGAGGTCGACCAGCATGGCGTCGGCCTTGCCGGACTGCACGCCCGCGGTGACCTTGGCCTGGTCGGCGTCGACGAGCACCTTGATCTCGGGCTTGCCCGCGTCCGTGCACGCCTTCTGGCGGGCGGGGAGGTCGACGTCGGCCTGCACGGTGCCCTTCTGGACGGAGACGCTCTTGCCGCAGGCGTCATCGGGGTCGATCGCCTTCGGGTTGCCCTTCTGGGTGACCCACTGGGTTCCGGCCTTGAAGTAGCTGACCATGGTGGCCTGCTCCATCCGCTCGTTGTTGACGGTGAAGCTGGAGACGCCGACGTCGTACTTGCCGCTCTGCACGCCCAGGATGATCGCGTCGAAGGCCGAGGGCACCCAGTTCGTCTTGATGCCGAACTTGGCCATCACCGCGTCGAACAGGTCGACGTCCATGCCGATGACGGTCTTGCCGTCGGCGTCGAGGTACTGGTTGGGCTGGTAGGTGGCGTCGGTGCCGATGTTGATGGTGCCGGCTTCCTTGATCTTGGCGGGCAACTTGGCGACCAGGGCCGGGTCGACCGCGGGAGCGCTTGCCGAGGGGGCTGCTGCCGAGCTCGAGCCGCCCTCGGAGAGCGAGTCGGAGCCGCAGGCGGTCAAAGCGAGCGCGGTCGAGGCGACGGCGGCGATCGCCAGGGCACGGGTGCGGAACATGGGGGTCCTTTCACGGGGCTGCGCCGAGGCAGAGGCGACCGCGGCACGGGTACGGGGGAATCCTGCCACCGCCGTGCGTCGTGTGCGTCACACCCCGGTAACTATCTCGCTGTGCGATGATGCACACCCGCGGCCACCCCCGCGCGCAGCGATCGGTCGAGAAGCACCCCTCTCGACCTCGCGCACCTCTCGGCCCCCGCCTCGCGCTGGTGGGCCACACCCCGTCCTGCTCGAGGAGCTGCCCCC
>DASQEZ010000185.1:0-10556 GCA_035633415.1 Ornithinibacter sp.
GGACACCAGGGCGGTGAGCCGTGTCGTTCCGACCCGCGACGAGAGCTCGACGACATCACCCGACGACACGCCACGCAGCTCGGCGTCCGACGGGTGGATCTCGAGGATGTCCTCGGGGTGCCAGGTCGAGTTCGGTGTGCGTCGGGTCTGCGCGCCGACGTTGTACTGCGACAGGATGCGCCCGGTGGTGAGCACCAGGGGGTAGCGCCGGTTGGCCCGCTCGGTGGTCGCCACGTAGACGGTCGCGGTGAGCTGTCCGAGGCCACGCACGAACGACCCGACGTGCATCGTCGGCGTGCCGTGTGGCGCGGCCTCCGTGACCGGCCACTGCATCGACCCCTCGGCGTCGAGCCGGTCGAATGACACCCCCGCGAACGTCGGTGTGGTGGAAGCGATCTCGTCCATGATCTGCGACGGCGCGGTGTACGACATCGGGTAGCCCATCGCCGTGGCGATGTCGCACACGACCTCCCACTCGTCCTTGCCGACCCGCGACGGCATCACGGGCCGCACCCGGTTGATCCGCCGCTCGGCATTGGTGAACGTGCCGTCCTTCTCCAGGAACGACGCGCCCGGCAGGAACACGTGCGCGAAGCGCGCGGTCTCGTTGAGGAACAGGTCGTGCACGACGACGAGCTCCATCGACCGCAGCGCCGCCTCGACGTGCTGCGTGTTGGGGTCGCTCTGGGCGATGTCCTCGCCCTGCACGTAGAGCCCCTTGAACGAACCGCCGATCGCCGCGTCGAACATGTTCGGGATGCGCAGGCCCGGCTCGGACTGGATCGTCACGCCCCAGAGCGACTCGTAGACCTCGCGCACCTCGGGCCGCGACACGTGCCGGTAGCCGGGCAGCTCGTGAGGGAAGGAGCCCATGTCGCACGACCCCTGCACGTTGTTCTGACCGCGCAGCGGGTTCACCCCGACACCCTCGCGGCCGAGGTTGCCGGTGAGCATCGCGAGGTTGGCCATGCCCATGACCATCGTCGAGCCCTGGCTGTGCTCCGTGACGCCGAGGCCGTAGTAGATCGCCGAGTTCGGCCCCGCCGCGTACAGCCGTGCGGCAGAGCGCAGGTCGGATGCCGGGATGCCGGTCTCGCTCTCCGTCGCCTCGGGCGAGTGCTCGGGCCGGGCGATGAACTCCAGGTAGCTGTCGGCGTCCTCGCAGCGGGACCGCACGAACTCCCGGTCCCACAGCCCCTCGGTGACGACGACGTGGCACATCGCGTTGACGAAGGCGACGTTGGTGCCGGGCCGCACCGGCAGGTGGAAGGCCGCCTCGACGTGCGGTGAGCGCACGAGGTCGATCCGCCGCGGGTCGGCGACCACCACACGCGCCCCGGCCCGCATCCGCCGCTTCATCCGCGACGCGAAGACCGGGTGCGCGTCGGTGGGGTTGGCGCCGATGACCAGCATGACGTCGGCCTGCTCGACCGAGGCGAAGTCCTGGGTGCCGGCGGAGGTGCCGAACGCGTGGTTTAGGCCGTAGCCGGTGGGGGAGTGGCAGACCCGGGCGCAGGTGTCGATGTTGTTGTTGCCGAAGGCCGCGCGCACCATCTTCTGGACGACGTAGACCTCCTCGTTGGTGCACCGCGACGACGAGATGCCGCCGATCGCGCCGACCCCGTACTTCTCGCGCAGCCCGAGGAACCCGGTGGCGATCCGCGCGATCGCCACGTCCCACGACACGACCTGCCACTCGTCGTCGATCGAGTCGCGCACCATCGGCGCCATCTGCCGGTCCCGGTGCGAGGCGTAGCCGTAGGCGAAGCGCCCCTTGACGCACGAGTGCCCCTCGTTGGCCCCACCGTCCTTCCACGGCACCATCCGCACGACCCGGGTGCCGTCACCGGACCCCTGCACCTCGGCCTTGAACGAGCAGCCGACCCCGCAGTAGGCGCAGGTCGTGACCACCGAACGGGTCGGCATCCCGAGCGAGACGACGGACTTCTCGGTGAGCGCGTCGGTGGGGCAGGCCTGCACGCAGGCGCCACACGAGACGCACTCCGAGCTCAGGAAGTCGGTGCCGCCGGGCGTGATCCGTGAGTCGAAACCGCGTCCTGACACGGTGAGGGCGAACGTTCCCTGCGTCTCCGAGCACGCCCGCACGCACCGTGAGCAGACGATGCACGCCGCCGGGTCGAAGGCGAAGTAGGGGTTCGACGCGTCGGTCGCCTCGGCCAGGTGCGACGCGCCCCCCAGCCCGTAGCGCACCTCGGCCAGCCCGACGTCGTGGGCGAGTCGCTGCATCTCGCACGACCCGCGCTCGCACCCGGCGCAGTCGCTCGGGTGGTCGGACAGGTAGAGCTCCATCACGCCACGGCGCAGCTGCTGCACCTGCTCGGTGCGGGTCGAGACGACCATGCCGTCGGTGCACGGGGTGGTGCACGACGCCGGGGTGCCCTTCGCTCCCTCGATCTCGACGAGGCAGAGCCGGCACGACCCGAACGCCTTCAGCGAGTCGGTGGCGCAGAGCTTCGGCACGGGAGCGCCGGCCAGGGAGGCCGCGCGCATCACCGAGGTGCCCACCGGGACCATCACCGCGATGCCGTCGACCGTCACGTGCGCGGTGGCCTCGCCGAGCACTGCCGGGGTTCCGCGGTCGGGGGTCTCCAGGACCGGCTCGTCCAGCGTCGTCATGGCCGGGCTCCTCCCGATGCGTCGACCGGCACCCCGAAGTCCTCGGGGAAGTGCTCGAGGGCGCTGCGGACGGGCATGGGAGTGAGCCCGCCCATCGCACAGAGGGACCCCTTGGTCATCGTCGTGCAGAGGTCGTCGAGCAGCACGAGCTGGGTGCGGCGCACGCCGTCGTCGGTGGCCGTGCGGATCCGGTCGATGACCTCCACCCCGCGCACCGCGCCGATGCGGCAGGGCGTGCACTTGCCGCACGACTCCTTCGCGCAGAACTCCATCGCGAAGCGGGCCATCACCGACGCGTCCATGGTGTCGTCCCACACGACGACGCCACCGTGCCCGACCATGGCTCCGGCCTCCGCGAACGCCTCGTAGTCCATCGGCAGGTCGAACCCCGAGCGGGGCAGGTACGCCCCCAGCGGCCCCCCGACCTGCACCGCCTTGACCGGCCGTCCGGACGCGGTGCCCCCACCGAACCCCTCGACCAGCTCACCGAGGGACACCCCGAAGTCGGCCTCGACGATGCCGCCCCGGGCGACGTTGCCGGCCAGCTGGAAGACCTGGGTGCCGCGCGAACGCCCCACTCCGAGGGCGGCGTACGCCTCGCCCCCGTCGGCGAGCACCATCGGTACCGCGCCGAGGGTCAGCACGTTGTTGACGACCGTCGGCCGGCCGAACAGCCCTTCGAGCGCGGGAATCGGGGGCTTGGCGCGCACCTCGCCGCGTTTGCCCTCCAGGGACTCGAGCATCGAGGTCTCCTCGCCGCAGATGTAGGCGCCGGCGCCCACCCGCACCTCGAGGTCGAACCGCCGCCCGCTGCCGAGCACCGACTCGCCGAGCACGCCGTGCGCGTAGGCGATGTCGATGGCCCGCCGAAGCGTGCGGACGGCATGCGGGTACTCACTGCGCAGGTAGACGTACCCCTCGGTGGCGCCGACCGCCAGGGCAGCGATCGTCATCCCCTCGACCAGGGTGAACGGGTCGCCCTCGACGAGCATCCGGTCGGCGAACGTTCCGCTGTCACCCTCGTCGGCGTTGCAGCAGACGAACTTCACGTCGGCGGATGCCGTGCGCACCGTCTCCCACTTGATACCGGCCGGGAAGCCCGCGCCGCCACGCCCGCGCAGCCCCGACGCCGTCACCTCGGCGACCACGTCCTGGGGGGCGAGGGCGAGAGCCCGTTCCAGCCCGCGCAGCCCACCGTGCTCGCGGTATGCGGCGAGGTCGGTCGGCTCGATGACCCCGACCCGAGCGAACGAGACGCGGTGCTGGGAGGTGAGCCACTCGTGCTCGTCGACGACGCCGACACAGCGCTCCGTGTCGTCGAGCGCTCCGTCGAGAAGCGGCCCGACCTCGGACTCCGTGATGTTGCCGTACCCGACCCGGCCGCGCTCTGTCTCGACCTCCACCAGCGGCTCGAGCCACAGCATCCCGCGCGAGCCGTTGCGGCGCACGGTGATGCCGGCAGCCGCGATGGCGTCGGCGACGGCGTCCGCACCGAGCGCGACGGCGGCCGCGTCACACGGAACCCAGGCGGTCGTCATCGGCGCCACCCGTCGGTGAGGGCGGCGAGGCGCTCGGGGGAGAGCGCGGCGTGCAGCGTGCCGTCGACGGCGCCCGCCGGTCCGACCGCACACAAGCCGAGGCAGAACACCTCGCCCACCTCGACGTCGACCGAGGCGGACCAGCGGTCGGCCGCGTCGGCATGCAGCGACTCGCCACCTCGGGCCTGGCAGGCCTCACCTCGGCACAGGGCGACCCGGTGGGCGGGCGGGGGCGTGCGGCGCAGGTCGGAGTAGAAGGTCACGACCCCGTGCACGTCGGCCCGCGAGAGGTTGAGCACCTCGGCGACGACCCCGACGTCGTCGTCGGTCACGTGCCCGTGCGTGGCCACGACCTCGTGGAGTACGGGCAGCAGGGGCCCGCGGACGTCACTGCGCCGCTCGGCGATGCCCCGCACGGATGCCGCCCGCGCGGGGTCCGCCGGGGCGGGTGCCGGTGCCGGGCCGGGGCCTCGCTGACGCACGTCGTGGGCTCCTTCGCGCTGGGTGTGACCTGGGTCGCACTCTACGCGTGGCGCCTGCGCGCGCGCCGCAGCCGCGGGGCGCTCAGCCGACCGGGATGGGTGGCCCGACGACCTCGAGGCCGTAGCGCGGCCCGGCCTCGCTCCAGCGGGCGACCTCCTCGGCCCCGGACAGGCCTTCGCCCTCGGTGCGGGCCGCGGGCCGCGCGACCACGCCGCCGTGGTGCTCGACGTGTGGCCCCGCACCCTTCTCGTGAGGTGACCAGCCGGCATCCGCCGCCTCGCAGCCGCACCTCTTCCAGATCCCCGCACGTGCGGGGTTATGGCGGTCACATCCGAGTTCGGACCGAAACAACCCCGCACGTGCGGGGCCGGTGACGCGGGCCTGTGGATGACGGGCCGGTCGCCAACGCCGTTTCCGGCAACCTCCAGGGATGCCGCCCGCGACCTTCGACCGTCAGCGCCCGTTCCTGCGCGCCGAGGGCGAGGCTGCCGGCATCACGGCGGCGGCGTTCAGGGGAGGGAAGTGGCGTCAGCTCGTCCGCGGCGTGTACATCGACGGATCGGTGCCGATCGACGACCACGTGCGCGCGACGGCCGCCCTGCTCGTCGCGCCGAGGGGCACGGTGGTCGCGCGCCACACGGCGGCCCGCCTGTGGGGTGGGGCACCACCCCACGACTGGCGCACCCACGTCACGACCCTGTGGCCGACCGCGGCGGAGCGGTCCACCGCCGCTGAAGCCCGACGTCACGTCCGTGGTGGCGGCCGAGGGTGCAGCGCCCGGGCCCGGGCCCAGCTCGAGTGGGGCCGGATGGACGTCGATGGGGTCGACGCGCGCGTCTCGATCAACCACGCGGGCATCGTGGTCCATCGCGGCCTGCGCCTGACCGACCCCACACGCACCTTCCTCGACCTGGCCGAGGACCTCGACCTCGTCGAGCTGGTCGTCGTGGGCGACAGCCTGGTGAGCGCCGGTCGGGTCACGCCGGCATCCCTGGCCAGCGCTGCCGCCACGCCGGGTCGGCACCGTCGGTTGGCACGGCGGGCAGCTTCCCTGGTTCGTGCCGGGGTCGACTCTCCGCCCGAGACGCGCACCCGGTTGCTGTGCGTCCTGGCCGGCCTGCCCGAGCCCGAGGTGAATGTCGTCTTCCACGATGCGGACGGGCTCGTCCTGCGCCGTGCCGACCTGGGCTACCGCAGGGCGAGGGTGAGCATCGAGTACGACGGCCGCCAGCACGCCGAGGACGACACCCAGTGGGCGCGCGACCTCACCCGCCGCGAGGAGTTCGATGCATGGGGCTGGCGAATGGTGGTGGTGACGTCTCCCGGGCTGTGGCGCGAGCCCGAGTGCACCCTGGACCGCATCGTGACCGTGCTGCGATCGCGCGGTCAGGACGTGTCGGTCACCAGTGGCGAGTGGCGTCGGTACTTCGGACGCCCCCACGAGCGCACCGCTTGACCGGCGCGGCGCCGGGGTCCCAGCAGCACGGCATCCGGCCGCACCGCCGCCCACCCACCCGGCACGTGCGGGGTTGTTGCTGACGGATGTCAGAGGTGACAGCCATATCCCCGCACGTGCCGGGTTGGCCCGGGCGGGGGGCCGACGCCGACGCGACGCTTCGCCCCGGCACCCGGCCGATTAGTGGGGTCGTCCTCGCGCTGGTAATCTTGACCACTGCCGTGAGAATCGGCCGCGGATCCATAGAGCCCCGGTGAACCAGCCCGGGAGCGCCGCGCAGCGAAACCAGGAGAAGGAGAGTCGTCGCCCCATGCCTCTGAGCACCGACGTCAAGAAGCAGATCATGGCCGAGTACGCCACCACCGAGGGTGACACCGGCTCCCCCGAGGTGCAGGTCGCACTGCTCACGCAGCGCATCAAGGACCTCACCGAGCACTCCCGCCAGCACAAGCACGACCACCACAGCCGGCGCGGCCTGCTGCTGCTGGTCGGCCAGCGTCGCCGCCTCCTGCGTTACCTGGAGACCGTCGACGTCGAGCGTTACCGCTCGCTGATCAAGCGACTCGGCCTGCGCCGATAAGGACTTCCGCGAGGGGCGGTCCTCACGTTGACCGTGAGGGCCGCCCTTTCGCGTGAGAGGCGGATGCCGTTCGCGGCACCTTCGCCTGTTGGACAAGCCCGTGCACAACGACGATGCACGAGGGCTTTCGAAACAAGAGAAAAGGAGGACCCATGGAGGGTCCTGAGATCACAGTCGCCGAAGCCGTCATCGACAACGGCACGTTCGGCACCCGCACCGTCCGGTTCGAGACCGGCCGGCTCGCGAAGCAGGCCGGCGGCTCCGTCGTGGCCTACCTGGACGAGGACACGATGCTCCTCTCCACCACCACCGCGGGGAAGTCCCCGCGCGAGGGTTTCGACTTCTTCCCCCTGACCGTCGACGTCGAGGAGCGGATGTACGCCGCGGGCAAGATCCCCGGCTCGTTCTTCCGCCGCGAGGGTCGCCCCTCCACCGACGCGATCCTCACCTGCCGCCTCATCGACCGCCCGCTGCGCCCGACCTTCACCAAGGGCCTGCGCAACGAGGTCCAGGTCGTCATCACGGTGCTCGCGCTCAACCCCGACCACCAGTACGACGTGCTCGCCATCAACGCGGCCAGCGCCTCGACCCAGATCTCCGGTCTGCCGTTCTCCGGCCCGATCGGTGGCGTGCGGGTCAGCCTCATCGACGACCAGTGGGTCGCGTTCCCGAACTTCAGCGACATCGAGCGCTCGACGTTCGACATGGTCGTCGCGGGCCGCATCGCCGGTGACGACGTCGCGATCATGATGGTCGAGGCCGAGTCCACCGAGCAGACCTGGGACCTCGTCAAGACCGAGGGCAAGACCGCTCCCACCGAGGAGATCGTCGCTCAGGGCCTCGAGGCCTCCAAGGTCTTCATCAAGTCCCTCTGCGAGGCGCAGTCCGCGCTCGCGTCGAAGGCCGCCAAGCCGGTGCAGGACTTCCCGATCTTCCTCGACTACGAGGACGACGTGTACGCCGCGGTCGAGGCCGAGACGGCCTCCGACCTGGCTGCCGCGCTGCAGATCGCGGGCAAGTCCGAGCGCGAGGACAGGCTCGACGAGCTGAAGTCCGCGCTGCACCTGAAGCTGGTCGGCGACGCCGACGGCATCCACGAGGGTGGTGACAAGGGTGCGTTCTTCGGCCGCCAGAAGGAGGTCTCCGCCGCCTACCGCGCGGTGCAGAAGAAGCTCATCCGTCAGCGCATCCTCAAGGACAAGGTGCGCATCGACGGCCGTGGCCTCGCGGACATCCGCGCGCTCTCGGCCGAGGTCGAGGTGCTCCCACGCGTGCACGGCTCGGCGATCTTCGAGCGTGGCGAGACCCAGATCATGGGTGTGACGACGCTGAACATGCTCCGCATGGAGCAGCAGCTCGACACCCTCTCGCCCGTCACCCGCAAGCGCTACATGCACAACTACAACTTCCCGCCCTACTCGACCGGTGAGACCGGCCGCGTGGGTTCGCCGAAGCGTCGCGAGATCGGCCACGGTGCGCTCGCCGAGCGTGCCCTGATGCCGGTGCTCCCGACCCGCGAGGAGTTCCCCTACGCCATCCGCCAGGTGTCCGAGGCCCTCGGCTCCAACGGCTCGACGTCCATGGGCTCGGTGTGCGCCTCGACCCTGTCGATGCTCAACGCCGGTGTGCCGCTGCGCGCCCCTGTTGCGGGCATCGCGATGGGCCTGATCTCGGCCGAGGTCGACGGCACCACCGAGTACGCCGCCCTCACCGACATCCTCGGTGCCGAGGACGCGTTCGGCGACATGGACTTCAAGGTCGCCGGTACCCGTGAGTTCGTCACCGCCATCCAGCTCGACACCAAGCTCGACGGCATCCCCGCCGACGTGCTGGCCGGCGCGCTGACCCAGGCCCGCGACGCGCGCCTGCACATCCTCGACGTCATGAACGAGGCGATCGACGCACCCGACGAGATGAGCCCCTTCGCTCCTCGCGTCATCTCGGTGCAGGTGCCCGTCGACAAGATCGGTGAGGTCATCGGCCCGAAGGGCAAGATGATCAACCAGATCCAGGACGAGACCGGCGCCCAGATCTCGATCGAGGACGACGGCACCGTCTACATCGGTGCGACCGACGGCCCGTCGGCCGAGGCGGCCCGCGCGATGGTCAACGCCATCGCCAACCCGCAGATGCCGGAGATCGGCGAGCGCTTCCTCGGGACCGTCGTGAAGACGACGACCTTCGGTGCGTTCATCTCGCTCCTGCCGGGCAAGGACGGCCTGCTGCACATCTCCGAGGTGCGCAAGCTCGTCGGTGGCAAGCGGATCGACAACGTCGACGACGTCCTCGCCGTCGGCCAGAAGGTCCAGGTCGAGCTCAAGGAGATCGACCCGCGCGGCAAGCTGAGCCTGGCCGCGGTCCTCGCCGAGGGCGAGACCGGTGACGAGCAGGCCCCCGCGGCCGACTCGGCTCCGGCCGCTGTCCCGGACGCGGACGTCGACACGGACGTCCACACCGACGACGACGCCGAGGGCGACGCCCCGGCCGGCGAGGGTGAGCGCGGCGAGCGCCGCCCGCGGAACCGTCGTCGTGGCGGCAACCGTGGTCGTGGCGACCGCTCGGAGTCCGAGGGCGCGTCCACCGACGCCTGAGGACCACCCGCCTGACGACGAGGGCCCGCATCCCCCAGGGGGTGCGGGCCCTCGTCGTGTGGTGCAGCCGTCAGGCGGTGCGGCGAGCCACGGCGCGTGGGGCGCTCCAGTGCATCTCCAGGCGCACCCGCCCGTCGTCGCTCGTGACCGGGACCCAGCGCATGGACAGGCCCGTACGGGTCGTGGTGTGCGCGTGCTTCTTCATCTCGACCCTCCTCTCGGTGTGTTCGTCTCTTGATGCAAGGGTAACCGACGGATGGACGAAAGATGAACGGAAGGTGAACAAACCGGCGCGTCGCAGATCCGGTCGTACCGCGGCTGGGAGTCCTCCCCATGGTGCGAACCGGCTCCGCGAGCCCAGACTGGGCGACATCCGGACGGGGAGGAAACGCGACGTGGACGCATCGCAGGAACGGCTCTACGAGGCACGTGAGGGCATCGACCGCACGCTGCAGCGGCTCGAGACGATCGAGCCGCGCACGCAGGAGGTGCAGGGGGCCGACGAGCACCGGGTCGTCACCGTGCGGGTGACCCCGACGGGCGGTGCGCTCGATCGCCGTCGACCACCGCTGGCAGGACCAGCTCGCCGAGGTCCGGGCCGAGCTCGAGGCAGAGCTCGACACGGCCATCGACGGCCTCTCCGCCAAGGTCGAGCGCACCCACCGCGCCACCAGCCAGGGTGGCGACGTCTCCGTGGAGGTGTCGTCCGCCGGCGGCCTGCTCTCCCTGGACCTGCGCCCCCTGTGGCTCACCCGCACCCACGCCGCCAACATCGGTCGCACGGTGCTGGCCACGATCGAGCAGGCGCAGGCCACAGCGTTGGCCGACTTCGCCACCACCACGGCGGATGCCGCGCGCAGCACCGAGGTGCTGACCCGCCTCGGCGACCCCACCCGCATCGGCCGGGATCACGGTGACCACGATCTCCACCTCGGTCGTGGCCGATGCGATCGGCTTCAACAGCGCCTCCGGCGAGCTGCAGACGTTCGTCTCCGGCCTGCTGTCCGAGGGATCGACCGCGACCGGCACCATGGCGTCGACCCTGCGCGACGTCCGCAAGCAGGACGAGGCCGACGACGCGGCCGCCATGACGAGGATCGGCGCCGAGTGGGCGCCGGTCGAATGAGGGGACTGCCATGACACCCGAGGAGATCCTCGAGAAGCTCCGCCAGAAGTGGGACGACCTGATGGCCAAGGCCCAGCAGCTGCTCGAGGCGTTCAACAACACCCTCGACAAGACCGCCAGGTTCGCCGGGTGGATCGCGGAGAAG
>DASQEZ010000186.1:0-6388 GCA_035633415.1 Ornithinibacter sp.
CACCCGCGACTCGGTGTCGACGTACTGCGCCGTCACGTCGTCGGTGCTGGCGTTGCGGGAGTGCACCTTTCCGAGCTCGGCCAGCCGGTCGAGGGTGGCGTCGAGCTCAGCCGTGGGCACCGAGATCGTGATGGTGCTGAAGCCACCGACCGCCGACCCGTCGGGCTCGCTCGAGATCGCCTCGGCGATGACCAGACCCTTGGCGGAGGCCGCGACGGCCCGCACCGCGGCGGCGGCGTCGTCGACGTCGGCGACGGTGATCGCGATGTCCGCACGGCGGGCCAGCTTGCGGTCGAACACGGCCGGCGCGACGGCGCCCGTGCCGTCGACCACCTTGGAGCCACTGACCTCGGCCGCCTGGTCCGAGGAGACCGCACCGTCCGAGACACCGGCGGCCGGTTTCGACTGCGGGTCCACGGCAGCAGACCCACCCCCGGAGTCGGAGGTGCTGCTCGAGTCGTCGCCGGCGCCGCACCCGGAGAGGGCGACCAGCCCCATCCCGATCGCGAGGGCGGCGGCCGCGGAGGTGAGCCGACGGGTGGGGCGGGCCGGTGTGCGCATGAGGGACTCCTTCGTCGTGGGTGCTGTCGCTGGGGCGCCCATCGGGTCCGGATGGTTCCCGGTGACGAGTCTCGATCCGGTCACGAGTGCGAGCAGCTCGCCGTGGGGGCCGGAGGCCGCTCATCGCACGGCCTGTCGCGCGCCCACCGATCGCGACCTCGTGCGGCTATCGTCCGGTCACCGACCGGCACCTGACGGGCCGGCACCCTGACAAAGGAGTCAGCAATGCCACGAAACAATCGGCGCGCGATCCGCGCCGTCGCGCTCGTCGCGGGGGCAGGAGTCGCCCTGGCCCTCGTCCCCACCGGAGCCGCCACGGCTCACTCACCACACTCGTCGAAGCAGGGCTGCGAGAAGCGGACGAACAACACCGTGGCCAAGCTCCTCGAGTGCGTGGACGCCGACGGCGCCCGCCAGCACCTCAAGGCCCTGCAGCACATCGCCGACGCCAACGGCGACAACCGCGCCGCGGGAACTCCCGGCTACGAGGCCAGCGTCCGCTACGTCACGAAGGTCCTCAAGGCCGCCGGCTGGAAGGTCACCATCGAGGAGTTCCCCTACACGTACGTGGGGCCGTCCACCCTCCAGCAGCTGAGTCCGGTCGACGCCACCTACCCCACTGGTCCGTTCACCGGCAGCGGGCCGGGCAACGTGACCGCCGCAGTCACCCCGGTCGACCTGCAGCTTGCGCTCGGGAACACCAGTTCCAGCGGGTGCTCGGCCGAGGACTTCTCCGGCTTCCCCGCCGGAACCATCGCGCTGGTCCAGCGTGGCACCTGTCCGTTCGCGGACAAGGCCGTCAACGCCCAGGCGGCAGGTGCGGCCGGCGTCATCATCTTCAACCAGGGCGACGCCGACACCGCGGCCCGCCAGGACCTGATCGTCGGCACGCTCGGCGGACCGGACGTCGTCGGCATCCCCGTCGTCGGTGCGAGCTACGCGCAGGGGGTCGCGCTCGCGCAGGCGGGATCGACTGCCAGGGTCTTCGTGCCCGCGCCCGAGCAGCGCCCGCAGAAGAACGTCATCGCCGAGCTGCGCGGCAAGGACCGCGACAACGTCGTCATGGCCGGAGCGCACCTCGACTCCGTCCAGGCCGGTCCCGGCATCAACGACAACGGATCGGGCTCGGCATCGCTGCTCGAGATCGCCCAGAACATGTCGAAGGTCAAGCCGCAGAACACCGTGCGCCTCGCGTGGTGGGGCGCGGAGGAGAGCGGCCTGATCGGCTCGGAGGAGTACGTCGCCGGGCTCAGCCAGCAGGAGAAGGACCGGATCGCGCTCTACCTCAACTTCGACATGGTCGCCTCGCCGAACCACATCTTCATGGTCTACGACGGTGACGAGTCCGGCTTCCCGGCACCCGTCCCCGTTCCGGCCGGTTCGGTCGCGATCGAGGACCTCTTCGAGAGCTACTTCACCAAGGTGGGGAAGCCCTACGACGACGCCGAGTTCAGCGGCCGCAGCGACTACCAGGCCTTCATCCTCAACGACATCCCTGCCGGAGGTCTGTTCACCGGCGCGGAGGTCGTGAAGTCGGCCGAGCAGCAGGCCATCTGGGGCGGTGTCGCAGGCGAGTCCTTCGACCAGTGCTACCACCAGGCCTGCGACGACATGGACAACATCAGCATGAAGGCGCTCGACGTCAACATCGACGCCATCGCCCTCGCGGTGCTCGCGTACTCCTACTCGACCGAGACCGTGAACGGCGTGCGGGGCGCGAAGATCCCGGGTGGTCTCAGGCTGCCGGCCCCGGCCGGTCCCGAGGGCACGACGGGGACCGGCGGCGGCGGTCTCGCCCCCGACCACGACCACGAGCCCACCGAGACGGGCTGACCTCCGGCTCAGCGGTTCGAGCGGGGCCCGGCGCGACGTGCGCCGGGCCTCGCCCGTGTGGGCCCGTGGGCTGGGGGGCGTCAAGGGTTCGATCCCTGCGTGAGAGGCTTGGCGGCATGTCTGTCCCGGCCGTGACCACCAGGCCCCGCGTCGTCGTCGTGGGGGGTGGCATCGCCGGGCTCACCGCAGCCCTGGCGGTGCTCGAGTCCCTTCCGACGGCCGAGGTGACCGTGCTCGAGGGCAGCGACCGGGTGGGGGGCAAGCTGCGCCTGGAGCCCGTCGCCGGGCACCTCGTCGACGTCGGTGCGGAGTCGGTGCTGGCGCTGCGCCCGGAGGCCGTCGACCTCGCGACCAGGGTCGGCGCGGCATCCGAGCTGGTGACTCCCGCGACGACGTCGGCCTCGGTCTGGACCCGCGGCGCACTGCGGCCGCTGCCGCGCGCCACCTTGATGGGGGTGCCCACCGACCCGGACTCGGCGCGCGGCATCCTCACCGACGACGAGGTCGAACGACTGCGCCACGAGCAGCCCTGGCCCGGCGGGCCGTTGACCCTCGACGTGTCGGTCGGTGACTACGTCGGCGCCCGTCTCGGCACGGCCGTCGTGGACCGCCTCGTGGAGCCGTTGCTCGGCGGGGTCTACGCCGGCCACGCCCGCCGGCTGTCGCTGCAGGCGACGATGCCCGTGCTGTGGGCCCGGGCGACCGCGGGCGAGAGCCTGCTCGGTTCGCCCGGCACGCGCCCGGCATCCGCGCCCGGTGCTGGCGGCGACGCACCCCGGCCACCGTTCACCGGCCTGCGCGGCGGCGTCGGTCGGCTGCCCGGGCTGGTCGCCGACGAGCTGGCGCGGCGTGGTGCGGCAGTGCGCACCGGTGCCGTCGTGCGGAAGCTGCTGCGCACTGCTGCGGGCTGGCGCCTCGTCGTGGGCTCCGCTGCCCACCCCGAGGTCGTGGATGCCGATGCCGTCGTCGTCTGCCTGCCGGCGGCACCCGCGGCGAGGCTGCTGGCCGCGCACGCGCCGGTGGCCGCCGCGGCCCTGGCCGGGGTCGAGACCGCGTCGAGCGCCGTGGTGACCCTCGCCGTCGCGCGGGCCGGGGTCGACGAGCTGCCCGGTTCGGGGTTCCTCGTGCCACCCGTCGAGGGCCGCACCATCAAGGCCAGCACCTTCAGCTTCCGCAAGTGGGCCTGGACCGGGGAGCTCTCGGACGAGGTCGTACACCTGCGGGCGTCGGTCGGCCGGGCTCGCGAGGAGACCGACCTGCAGCGCGACGACGCCGACCTCGTCGCCGTCGCCGTCGCCGAGGTCGGCGACGCCATCGGCCGCGCGCTACCGCGCCTCGTCGACGCCCACGTCCAGCGCTGGGGTGGCGGCCTGCCCCAGTACGCCGTCGGGCACGTCGACCGGGTCGCCTCGGTCCGCGCCGACGTCGCCCACCTGCCCGGTGTCGAGGTGGCGGGCGCGGTCTACGACGGCGTCGGCATCCCCGCCGTGGTCGCCTCGGCGACCCGCGCCGCCGCTGCCACCGTCCAGCACCTCAGCACCACCGCGACCCGCACAGGAGACTCCCCCGCATGAGCGAGCCCACCCGTTCCACCCCCGCCAAGCCCGGCGCAGCCCGGATCCGCGAGATCAACGACACCATCCGCTACGCGATGTGGTCGGTGTTCGCGGTGGCCGAGCCGATCGGCGACGAGGACCGCGACGCCCTGGCCAGCGAGGTCGAGGAGCTGTTCACCGACCTCGCCGAGCGTGACGTCGTCGTGCGCGGTACCTACGACGTCGCGGGGCTGCGCGCCGACGCCGACGTCATGGTGTGGTGGCACGCCGAGACCATCGAGGCGCTGCAGGAGGCGTACCACGCGCTCCTGCGCACCGACTACGGCCAGCACCTCGACCCGGTGTGGTCGGTGGCGGCGCTGCACCGCCCGGCGGAGTTCAACAAGAGCCACATCCCGGCCTTCATGTCCGACGAGGACCCGCGCGCCTACGTGTGCGTCTACCCGTTCGTGCGCTCCTACGACTGGTACCTGATCGAGGACCAGGAGCGCCGCGACATGCTCGTCGAGCACGGCAAGATGGCGCGCGACTACCCCGACGTGCGCGCCAACACCATCGCGTCGTTCGCGCTGAACGACTACGAGTGGATCCTGGCGTTCGAGGCCGACGAGCTGCACCGCATCGTCGACCTGATGCGCGAGCTGCGGGCCTCGCGCGCCCGGATGCACGTGCGCGAGGAGGTGCCGTTCTACACCGGCCCCAGAGTGCCGGTGCGCACGCTGGTGCATCGCCAGCGCTGACCACCCACCGCGAGGAAGGACAGCCATGACCGGCATCCCGACGGACCCGGCGGCGCGGCACCGTGCCATCGCCGGCAGGTTCACCCACGTCGTCAGGCGGACCGCCGACTGGGGGGCGCCGACGCCGGTGCCGGCCTGGGCCGCGCGCGACGTGGTGCGCCACCTGGTCGAGTGGTTCCCGGGCTTCCTCGAGGCAGGGAGCGGCATCGCGCTGCCGGCCGGACCGTCGGTCGACGACGACCCGGTCGGCGCCTGGGTCACGCACGCCGACGCGGTGCAGGCCGTGCTCGACGACCCCGGCACGCGTGGCCGCACCTTCTCGGACCCGCACACCGGCGACCTGCCGCTCGACCGGGCCGTCGACCGCTTCTACACGGTCGACGTCTTCATGCACACCTGGGACCTCGCCCGGGCGACCGGTCAGGACGACAGCCTCGACCCCGGCCTGTGCGCCGAGCTGCTCGCGGGCATGGAGCCGATCGACGAGCTGCTGCGCTCGTCGGGGCAGTACGGGCCCCGGGTCGTGGTTCCCGACGACGCCCCGGCGCAGGACCGGTTGCTCGGCTTCATCGGCCGCGACCCGGGCTGGCGCCCCTGATCAGGCCTGGTCGGCCGGGCGCAGGGTCAGGCTGATCGAGTTGATGCAGTACCGCTGGTCGGTGGGGGTGTCGTAGCCCTCGCCCTCGAAGACGTGCCCGAGGTGGCTGCCGCAGCTCGCACAGCGGACCTCGGTGCGCGGGCGTCCGGGGAGCGAGCGGTCCTCGAGCAGCTCGACCGACTCGCCGGCCAGCGGGGAGAAGAACGACGGCCACCCGCAGTGGCTGTCGAACTTGGTCTCGGAGGTGAACAGCTCGGCGCCACAGGCCCGGCAGGCGTAGGTGCCGACGGTCTTGGCCTCGGTGTACTCGCCCGTGTACGGCCGCTCGGTGCCTGCCTGGCGGAGCACCTGGTACTCGTCGGGGGACAGCGCGGCCTTCCACTCCTCCTCGGTGCGGTCGACGGCGTAGGAACGATCGGTCGGCTTCATCGTCATGTCCTGCCCAACAGCGAGAGGCCCCGGAGAGTTCCCGAGGTTCGTCAGCACGGGCCCGTCCCGACCCCGAGCGTCGGCACACGTCGTTAGGCTCGCGGCATGGCGGACGCGCAGGTGCTGGAGGTGGAGGGGCCCGACGGCCCACGTCAGGTGCGCCTGAGCAGCCCCGACCGGGTGATGTGGCCCGACGCCGGCATCACCAAGGGCGACCTCGCGGCGTACGTCGTCGCGGTCGGAGACCCGCTGGTGCACCACATCGGCGACCGGCCGGTGACCTTGCAACGATTCCCCGACGGCATCGAGGGCGAGGAGTTCTACCAGAAGAACCCGCCCAAGGGGATGCCCGACTGGGTGCGCACCGTCTCCTGCCGCTACCCGAGCGGGCGGCGGCACGCCCAGATCGTGGTCGACGAGGTGGCGAGCGCCGTGTGGGCGGTGCAGATGAACACCGTGACGTTCCACCCGTGGCCGGTGCGCACGGCGAACAACGACGACCCCGACGAGCTGCGCATCGACCTCGACCCCCAGCCGGGGCGAACCTTCTCGGATGCCGTCGAGGCGGCGGTCGCGCTGCGCGAGCTGATGGCCGAGATCGGGCTCACCGCCTTCGCGAAGACCAGCGGCAACCGGGGCGTGCACGTCTACGCCCGGGTCGCTGCGACGCA
>DASQEZ010000187.1:0-14873 GCA_035633415.1 Ornithinibacter sp.
CACTCGCATGGCAGGATTTCCCGAAGGGATGCCGCGACACGCCCACCGCCTCTTTGCCTCACCTCCCGGGCCCACCTAGCGTCGTCCCATCGAACCGGAACCACACCATTACTGTCAACTGTACGTTGAGGGTTCCGGCACAGCAGCACTGCAGATCCCACCCGACGTCGTCCGCCGTGCTCGCACCGGACGGACAGAAATCCAGCGGAAGGCCGCATCGTGGCAGCACCCCAGAACTACCTCGCCGTCATCAAGGTCGTCGGCATCGGCGGCGGCGGTGTCAACGCCATCAACCGGATGATCGAGGTCGGCCTCAAGGGGGTCGAGTTCATCGCGGTCAACACCGACGCCCAGGCACTGCTGATGAGCGACGCCGACGTCAAGCTCGACGTCGGCCGCGAGCTCACCCGCGGGCTCGGCGCCGGCGCCGACCCCGAGGTCGGCAAGCGGGCCGCCGAGGACCACGCCGAGGAGATCGAGGAGGTCCTCAAGGGGGCCGACATGGTCTTCGTCACCGCGGGCGAGGGCGGTGGCACCGGCACCGGCGGCGCCCCGGTCGTCGCACGCATCGCCAAGGGCCTGGGCGCCCTGACCATCGGTGTGGTGACGCGGCCGTTCACCTTCGAGGGTCGGCGGCGCGCGAACCAGGCCGAGACCGGCATCGCGCAGCTGCGCGAGGAGGTCGACACCCTCATCGTGATCCCGAACGACCGGCTGCTGTCGATCAGCGACCGCGGCGTCTCGATGCTCGACGCCTTCCGCAGTGCCGACCAGGTGCTGCTCTCGGGTGTCCAGGGGATCACCGACCTGATCACCACGCCGGGCCTGATCAACCTCGACTTCGCCGACGTCAAGTCGGTCATGTCCGGAGCCGGGTCCGCGCTGATGGGCATCGGCTCCGCCCGCGGCGAGGACCGCGCGGTGCAGGCGGCCGAGCTCGCCATCTCCAGCCCGCTGCTCGAGGCGAGCATCGACGGCGCCCACGGCGTGCTGCTCTCCATCCAGGGCGGAAGCGACCTCGGCCTGTTCGAGATCAACGAGGCGGCCCGCCTGGTCCAGGAAGCGGCCCACCCCGAGGCCAACATCATCTTCGGTGCGGTCATCGACGACGCGCTCGGTGACGAGGTGCGGGTCACCGTCATCGCCGCCGGGTTCGACGGCGGGGCACCGCAGCACCGGGCCGACAACCGGGCGCTCGGCACCATCCAGGGCCGGTCCACGCCGGCCCCGGCGCCGGCCGCCGCCGTCACCGCCCCGGCGCCGGCCGAGCGGCCCGCGCCGGTCGTCGCCGACGACGACGCCGTCGTGACCACCGAGCACCACGGCAACCCGGTCGAGCCGGTGCGGGCGCAGCAGCCCGCCCCGCCGCGCACGGTGACCTTCGACGAGAACGACGACCTCGACGTGCCGGACTTCCTCAAGTAGCCCACGACGCGCAGCAGGGGCGGGCCGGTTCATCCGGCCCGCCCCGTCCGCGTCTACGGTGGGGGTGTGTTCGCCTGGGATGAGGACCGGTCCGGTGTCGTCCGGGCCGTCACCGACCGCTCGGCCGGAGTGAGCACGGGCCGGTACGCCGGCCTCAACCTCGGTGCCCACGTCGACGACAGCCCCGATGCCGTCGCGGCGAACCGGCGGCTGCTCACCGAACGCCTCGGCCGGCCGGTCGTCTACATGGACCAGTGCCACGGGGCCGAGGTCGTGGTCGTCGACGGCGTGCCCGACGCGCCGCCGAGCTGCGACGCCGTCGTGACCCGGTCGACCGAGGTGGCCCTGGCCGTGCTCGTCGCCGACTGCGTGCCGGTGCTCCTCTCGGGCAGCGGCGGCGTCGTGGGGGCGGTGCACGCCGGCCGGCCGGGCCTCGTCGCGGGCGTGGTGCCGCGCGTCCTCGAGGCGATGCGCGAGCTCGGGGCGGGCGAGGTCGACGCCGTCGTCGGGCCCTCGGTCTGCGGGCGCTGCTACGAGGTCCCCGACGAGATGCGAGCCGCAGCCGCTCGCGTGCAGCCGGTGAGTGCGACGGTGTCGTGGACCGGCACCGCGGCCATCGACGTCGCGGCCGGAGTCGTGGCGCAGCTGCGCGACGGTGGGGTCGAGGTGCGCTGGGTGCCCGGCTGCACGCGAGAGCGCGACGACCTCTACTCCTACCGCCGCGACGGGGCGACCGGTCGGTTCGCGGGCGTCGTCGCGCGGGGAACCCGATGACCGCTGCAGGCGACGGAGGCGCCGGCCCGGCTGCGGCACTGCGGCGTGCCGAGCTCGCAGCCCGGCTCGAGGAGGTGCACGCCCGGATCGGCGCGGCGATGGAGGGGGCGGGCCGCACCGACGAGCCCGACCTGGTCGTCGTCACCAAGTTCTTCCCGGCGTCCGACGTCGACCTGCTCGCCGAGCTCGGGGTCAGCGCGATCGGCGAGAACCGCGACCAGGAGGCCTCGGCCAAGTGCGCCGAGCTCGCCCACCGCGACCGGCTCACGGTCCACTTCATCGGGCAGCTGCAGAGCAACAAGGCCGGTTCGGTGGCCGCGTACGCCGACGTCGTGCAGTCGGTCGACCGGGCCAAGGTGCTCCGGGCGCTCGACCGCGGTGCGCAGCAGGCCGGTCGACGGCTCGACATCACGGTGCAGGTCGCCCTCGACGAGGCCGAGGGCCGCGGCGGGGTGGCGCCACGCGACGCCCGCGGACTCGCCGACCAGGTCGCCGGCTGCGAGTTCCTGACCCTGCGCGGGGTGATGGCCGTCGCCCCGCTCGGGGGCGAGCCGCGCGCCGCGTTCGCCCGGCTGCGCGAGGTCGCGGACGGCATCCGCGGCGACCACCCGCAGGCCACCTGGATCTCCGCGGGGATGAGTGGGGACCTCGAGGACGCTGTGGCAGAGGGAGCGACACACCTGCGTGTCGGGTCGGCAATCCTCGGTTCTCGGGAGTCACACCGGTAACTTCAATCACGACGCACGGCGCCGAACGGGCGGGGCCGACGACCTCAGGAGCACTCAATGGCAGGCGCGCTGCGCAAGACGATGGTCTACCTCGGCCTCGCCGAGGACCAGGGTCGCTACGACGACGAGTACTACGAGGGCTACGACGAGCACGCCGAGCACGTGGACGAGCCGGAGCACCGCGGTGCCGAGGTCACCCACCTGCCGACGCGGCAGTCCGTGGCGCAGGTCGTGCGGTCGCCGGAGGCCGTCGGGATCTCGCGGATCACGACGATCCACCCACGCACCTACAACGAGGCCAAGGTCATCGGCGAGAACTTCCGCGACGCCATCCCGGTGATCATGAACCTCACCGACATGAGCGACGCCGATGCCAAGCGCCTCGTCGACTTCGCCGCCGGCCTGGTCTTCGGCCTGCGCGGCTCGATCGAGCGGGTCACCAGCAAGGTGTTCCTCCTGTCGCCGGAGACGGTGGAGGTCAACGCGGAGGAGGGCCCGGCCATCGCCGGCCGCGGCGTGTTCAACCAGAGCTGACGACCCGCCTGTCGGGTCATCCAGCCGCGTCGGTCACACTTCCTGCCATGAATGCCGTGCTCGCGGTCCTGCGCTTCGTCGTCTTCCTGTACTTCCTCGTGCTCATCGGACGTGTCGTCTTCGACTGGATCCGCATGTTCGCGCGGGAGTGGAGGCCCACCGGGATCGTGCTGGTGGTGGCGGAGCCCGTCTACACGCTCACCGAGCCCCCGCTGCGGGCCCTGCGCAAGGTCATCCCCCCGCTGCGGCTGGGTGGGGCGTCGATCGACCTGTCGTTCATGGTGCTCTTCTTCGCCGTCTACCTGCTCCTCATCCTGCTCTGAACCCGGCTGTGCGAGAACGGGTGTCGGCCCTGCGGGCGGTGCGGGGCACCGGCTCCGACCGAGCCCTGGTGGCCCACGTGACGCAACACCTGTCACGGCAGCCCCGGCATCGCGTACGCTGACAAGACCGGACCCCCTGCCGGACCCGCGCGCCCGCGCGGGCGTCGGGGGCACCGGCGATCGTGACCCGTCGGCCACTTCCAGGAGTTGAACATGGCTCTCACGCCCGAGGACGTCCTCAACAAGACGTTCACCCAGACCCAGTTCCGTCGGGGGTACGACGAGCGGGAGGTCGACGACTTCCTGGACGACATCGTCGCCGAGATGCGTCGGATGTCCAAGGAGTCCGACGACCTGCGCGGTGACCTCAACCTCTGCCGCGAGGGCAAGGGCATGGCGCCGGTGGTCAGCAAGGCCGAGCCGGACACCTCGGTCCGCGACCTCGACGACCTGCGGTCCAAGAACGCCACCCTCGCCGCCCGGGTCGCCGAGCTCGAGGGCACCCGCAGCGACCTCACGACCAAGGTCTCCGAGCTCGAGGGCACCCGCAGCGAGCTGACCGCCCGGCTGGGCGAGTTCGAGGGCAAGCACGGCGACATCGAGGGTCGCAACGCCGAGCTCCAGGGCAAGATCGGCCAGCTCGAGCACCGCAACGCCGAGCTCGACACCCTGGCCCAGGAGGCCGTGGGCAAGGCCGAGGAGGCCGAGGCCCGCCTCGTCGAGCTGCAGAACCGCAACTCCGAGCTGGACAAGCGGCTCGCCGAGAGCGAGCAGCGGGTCAGCCAGCTCGAGGCCCGCGTGCGCGAGTCCGACAACCAGCTGGGCGACACCCGTGGCGAGCTCGCCACGCTGCAGGCCCAGCGCGAGCAGGAGGAGGCCGCCCGGGCATCCGCCCAGGACCAGGCCGGTGCCGACACCGACGAGCAGGTCGCCGTGCTGCAGGCCCGCCTCGCCGAGACCGAGCGTGACGCCCAGGAGCGCATCGGCGCCGCGGAGAAGCGTGCCGAGGAGGCGCAGCGCGAGGCTGCCCAGCGCCAAGCCGACGCCGACGCAGGTGCGCCCGGTGCCGCCGCGCTCGCCGGAGCCGGTGGTGGCGCCAGCGCCGCCGGTGTCATCGCCCTCGCCCAGCGCCTGCACGACGAGCACGTCGCCGCCGGTGAGTCCCGTCGCGACGAGCTGGTGGCCGAGGGGCAGCGTCGCCACGACGAGCTGATCGACACCGCGCAGACGCGTCATGACGAGCTGATCAGCACGGCGCAGGCGCAGCACGAGGAGCTGGTGACGACGGGCACGGCCCAGCGTGACCAGATGCTGTCCGAGGCGACGAGCCAGCGCGACGAGATGCTGGGCACGGCCACGAGCCAGCGCGACGAGATGCTGACCACGGCCACGAGCCAGCGCGACGAGATGCTGACCGAGGCGCGCGAGCGCTCGACCGGCATGGTCGCCGAGGCGCAGCAGAAGAAGGCGTCGATCCTCGAGGAGCTCGGCCGCGAGCGCGGCCTGCTCGAGCGCAAGATCGAGGAGCTGCGCGGATTCGAGCGGGACTACCGTTCGCGTCTGCACACCTACATCCAGGGCCAGCTGGCCGAGCTCAAGAACACCGCCGTCGACGGCGATGCCGCGAGCGAGGAGCAGGGCGAGGCGGCCGCCGAGCCGCAGCCCGAGCGCCAGGGCTGACCTCCGCAGCGACGCAAGGGCCCGGCCGTGCGCCGGGCCCTTCGTCGTACCCGGCGGGAACGACCGGGTCACACCCTGCGTTTCGGCGTTGAGGCACGGGGGTGCAGGCCGTATCCTCGGCGCACCGGTCGGCCGATGGGGTCCACCGCACACCCGGAAGCGAGTTCACATGGTTGCCAAGATGGCGTTGTCCGTGGCCAGGCAGGCTGCGGCGACGGCACGCAAGGCCGTCGGCGGCCGGGGGTCGGCGGCGAAGGCCGTGACCACCTCTGCCGGCTCCACGACGAAGGCGACCACAGCTGCGCCGGCGACGAAGGCAGCGGCAAAGGCTCCGGCGAAGAAGTCCGCGCCAGCGACGAAGGCCGCACCAGCGAAGAAGGCTCCCGCGACGAAGGCTGCGCCAGCGAAGAAGGCTCCGGCGAAGAGGGCGCCAGCCAAGAAGGCTCCGGCGACCAAGGCTGCGCCAGCGACAAGGGTACCGGCCAGGAAGGCGCCGGCCGCGAAGGCTGCCCCGCCGGCCACGAAGGCCCCGGTGAAGAAGGCGCCAGCCACGAAGGACGCGGCCAGCAAGGCTGCACCAGCGACGAAGGCGCCGGCCAGGAAGGCGCCGGCCGCCAAGGCTGCGCCGGCTGCCACGAAGGCGCCGGCGAAGAAGGCTCCGGCCACCAGGACCACACCCACGAGGACCACGACCACGGCCGCTCCCGCGGCGGCCGCCACGACCGCACGGAAGGCAGCGCCCGTGACCAACGCCGCATCCGCCCGGAGCAAGGCCCCCGCCACCAAGGTCGCCGGCAAGAAGGCCGTCCTCGTCGTCCGTGAGGACGAGTCCCCCTGGACCGCCAAGGAGCTGCGGGCCGTGCGCACCGAGCTGGAGCACGACATCGCACAGCTGCGCTCCGAGGTGGCCCACGCCCAGAGCGACCTGGTCGACCTCATGCGAGACTCCGGCGACGGTGCCGGTGACGACCAGGCCGACGCCGGGGCCAAGACCTACGAGCGCGAGCAGGAGATCTCGCTGGCCAACAACGCGCGCGAGATGCTCGAGCAGAACGAGCACGCGCTCGAGCGCCTCGACGACGGTACCTACGGGATCTGCGAGTCCTGCGGCAACCCGATCGGCAAACTTAGGCTCCAGGCCGCTCCTCGTGCGACCCTATGCATGCCATGCAAGATGAAGCAGGAGCGCCGCTGACGAACGCGGCCGACCCCACCCCGTCCACGCCGGCCCCGGTCCCGACCGGCGGCCGGCGGCGGCTGTATGCCGTGCTGCTCGGACTCGCCGCGGTCGTGCTGCTGCTCGACCAGGCCACCAAGGTGTGGGCGCTGCGCTCGCTGACGCCGGGAGAGGCCGTCGACGTCGTCGGGTCGTACATCCGGCTGAACCTGATCCGCAACCCCGGTGCCGCATTCTCCATCGGCGACGGCTCGACCTGGCTGCTGACCGCGGTCTCGCTCGGCATCCTGGCGTGGGTCGTCGTCGGCGCCCGCAAGGTCGGCAACATGCCGTGGGCGGTGGCGCTGGGGCTGCTGCTCGGCGGTGCGCTGGGCAACCTCGTCGACCGGGTCTTCCGCGCCCCCGGCCCGGGGCGTGGCCACGTCGTCGACTTCATCGACTACTTCGGCCTGTTCATCGGAAACGTCGCCGACATCGCCATCGTCGTGGGCGCCGGCATCATCATGGTGCTCTCCTTCCGCGGCACGTCCCTCTCCGGGCCGGTGCACCACCCCGAGCACGCCGATGAGTGACCCCCGCACGGTCCTCGTGCCCGACGGCCTCGAGGGCGAGCGCGTCGACGCCGCCATCGCGCGGCTGTTCGGCCTCTCCCGCACCCGCGCGGCAGACCTCGCCGCGGGTGGCGGGGTCAGCGTCAACGCCGCCAACGTCGGCAAGAGCCACCGGGTCAGCGCCGGGGACATGCTCGAGGTGCAGCTGCCGGCCTCCCCGGCCGGCCCCACCCTCGAGGTCGTGGCCGAGCCCGTGCCCGGCATGACCGTGGTCCACTCCGACGAGGACATCATCGTCGTCGACAAGCCGGTCGGGGTCGCGGCCCACCCCAGCGTCGGCTGGACCGGACCCAACGTGCTCGCCGGCCTGAAGGCCGCCGGCTACCGCATCTCGACCAGCGGCGCCAGCGAGCGCCAGGGCATCGTCTCGCGGCTCGACGTCGGAACCTCGGGCCTGATGGTCGTCTGCACCAGTGAACGCGGCTACTCGGTGCTCAAGCGCGCCTTCAAGGAGCGCCGGGTCGACAAGACCTACCACACGCTGGTGCAGGGACTGCCCGACCCGCTCGTCGGCACCATCGACGCGCCGATCGGTCGCCACCCCGGCCATGACTACAAGTTCGCGGTCCTGGACTCCGGCAAGCACGCGGTGACGCACTACGAGCTGATCGAGGCGTTCCGGCACGCCTCGCTCCTCGAGATCCGCCTCGAGACCGGCCGCACCCACCAGATCCGGGTGCACATGGCCGCGGTGCGCCACCCCTGCGTCGGCGACCTCACCTACGGCGCCGACCCGACCCTGTCCGCGCGGCTCGGGCTTCAGCGGCAGTGGCTGCACGCCGTTGGCCTCGGTTTCGAGCACCCGGGCTCGGGGGAGTGGGTCACCTTCGAGAGCCCCTACCCCGAGGACCTTCGGCTCGCGCTCGACCGGCTCTGACGGGGGTCCTCGGGTCCGCCACCGACCGAGTCGGCGACACGGACCCCGACACGCCGAGCGGTGTCCTCGGGCCGACCTAGGATGGTCGGCGATGTCCTCCCCGAACGCCTCGCCAACGCCCCCGACGACCAGCACGCCGCCGAAGGGCTCCGACTCGTTCGTCCACCTGCACGTTCACACCGAGTACTCCATGCTCGACGGCGCGGCGCGGATCGGTGACCTGTTCACCCGAGCCGCCGAGATGGGGATGCCGGCCCTCGCCACGACCGACCACGGCTACGTCTTCGGCGCCTACGAGTTCTGGAAGAAGGCGCAGGGCACCGGGGTCAAGCCGATCATCGGTGTCGAGGCCTACGTCACCCCGGGCACCCACCGCAGCGACAAGACCCGCGTCAAGTGGGGCGACGAACGCACCCGCCCCGGCGACGACGTGTCCGGCTCGGGCGCCTACACCCACATGACCCTGCTGGCGCGCGACAACACCGGCCTGCACAACCTGTTCCGGATGGACTCCCAGGCCTCGCTCGACCAGGTCTACGCCAAGTGGCCCCGGGTCGACCGCGAGCTGCTCGACCGCTACGGCAAGGGCCTGATCGGCATGACCGGCTGCGCCTCGGGTGAGATCCAGACCCGGCTGCGGCTCGGGCAGTACGACCTGGCCAAGCAGGCGGCATCCGAGCTGCGCGACATCTTCGGGGCCGAGAACTTCTACTGCGAGCTGATGGACCACGGCCTCGACATCGAGCGGCGGGGCATGAAGGACCTGCTGCGCCTGGCCCGCGAGCTCGACCTGCCGCTCGTGGCCACCAACGACCTGCACTACACCAGCCCCGAGGACGCCAAGGCGCACTCGGCGCTGCTGTGCGTGCAGTCCGGCTCGACGATGATGGACCCCACCCGGTTCAAGTTCGACGCCGACGACTTCTACCTCAAGAGCCCGGCCGAGATGCGGCACACCTGGCGCGAGCTGCCCGAGGCCTGCGACAACACCCTGCTCATCGCCGAGATGTGCGACATCTCGTTCACCGAGGACGAGGGGCGCTACATGCCCCGCTTCCCCTGCCCGCCCGGCGAGAACGAGGAGAGCTGGTTCGTCAAGGAGGTCCAGCGCGGTCTGCGCGAGCGCTTCCCCGGCGGCATCCCCGAGTACGCCCAGACCCAGGCCGAGTTCGAGACCCAGGTCATCGTCAGCAAGGGGTATGCCGGCTACTTCCTCGTCGTCGCCGACTTCATCACGTGGGCGAAGAAGAACGGCATCCGGGTCGGCCCCGGTCGTGGCTCGGGCGCCGGTTCGATGTGCGCGTACGCCATGAAGATCACCGACCTCGACCCCATCCCGCACGGGCTGATCTTCGAGCGGTTCCTCAACCCCGAGCGCCCGTCGCTGCCCGACTTCGACGTCGACTTCGACGAGCGCCGGCGCGGCGAGGTGATCCGCTACGTCACCGAGAAGTACGGCAGCGAGCGCGTCGCGCAGATCGTCACCTACGGCACCATCAAGGCCAAGCAGGCGGTCAAGGACGCGGCCCGGGTGATGGGGCACCCGTTCGCGGTGGGGGAGCAGCTGACCAAGGCGATGCCGCCGGACGTCATGGGCAAGGGCGTTCCGCTGTCGGGCATCTACGACCCCACCTACCCCCGCTACGGCGAGGGCAAGGAGTTCCGCGACCTGGTCGCCGGCGAGCAGCACCTGCAGGAGGTCGTCGAGACCGCCAAGGGCCTCGAGGGGCTCAAGCGTCAGTGGGGTGTGCACGCCGCCGGAGTCATCATGAGCAGCGAGCCGCTCATCGACGTCATCCCGATCATGCGCCGCCTCCAGGACGGCCAGGTCATCACCCAGTTCGACTACCCGAGCTGCGAGGCGCTCGGCCTGGTCAAGATGGACTTCCTCGGGCTGCGCAACCTGACGATCCTCGACGACGCCATCGCCAACGTGAAGAGCAACCGCGGCGAGGACATCGATCTCGACGCGCTGTCCAAGGACATGACCGACCAGCCCACCTACGACCTGCTCGCGCGCGGCGACACCCTCGGCGTCTTCCAGCTCGACGGCGGCGGCATGCGCACCCTGCTCAAGCTGATGCAGCCCGACAACTTCGAGGACATCTCCGCCGCACTCGCGCTCTACCGCCCCGGCCCGATGGGCGTCAACGCGCACACCAACTTCGCGCTGCGTAAGAACGGCAAGCAGGCGCTGATCCCGCTCGACCCGCAGCTCGAGGGCAAGCTGCAGCCGGAGATGGTCGAGGCGCTCGCGCCCATCCTCGGCACCACCCACGGCCTGGTGATCTACCAGGAGCAGGTCATGGAGATCGCCCAGAAGCTGGCCGGCTACACCCTGGGAAGTGCCGACCTCCTGCGCCGCGCGATGGGCAAGAAGAAGAAGTCGGTGCTGGACGCCGAGTTCGTGCCCTTCTCCGACGGGATGAAGGCCAAGGGCTTCACGGAGGCGTCGATCAAGGCGCTGTGGGGCGTGCTCGTCCCCTTCTCCGACTACGCGTTCAACAAGGCGCACACCGCGGCCTACGGCCTGGTGTCGTACTGGACGGCCTACCTCAAGGCCAACTACCCGGCCGAGTACATGGCCGCCCTGCTCACCTCGGTCGGCGACGACAAGGACAAGTCCGCGCTCTACCTCGGCGAGTGCCGGCGGATGGGCATCAAGGTGCTGCCGCCCGACGTCAACGACTCGATCGGGCAGTTCGCGGCGGTCGGCACCGACATCCGGTTCGGGATGCAGGCCATCCGCAACGTCGGTCACAACGTCGTCGAGGCGATCCTCGCGGCCCGCGAGGAGAAGGGCCGGTACACCTCGTTCCGCGACTTCATGTCGAAGGTCCCCCCGGTCGTCTGCAACAAGCGCACCATCGAGTCGCTCATCAAGGGCGGCGCGTTCGACGGCCTCGCCGAGACCCGGATGGGCCTGCTGCGGGTGCACGAGGAGTACGTCGACGCGTTCGTCGCGGTCAAGCGCCAGGAGGCCATCGGGCAGGACAGCCTGTTCGGGGCGTTCGGCGACGACGCCGCGGGCGACTCGGGCGGCGACCTGATGGGCCTGAGCGCCGTGCCGGGGGTCGAGTGGGACAAGTCGACGCTGCTCTCCTTCGAGCGCGAGATGCTCGGACTGTACGTCTCCGACCACCCACTGTTCGGTGTCGAGCACGTGCTCACCGCACACGCCGACACTCCCATCGCGGCCCTGACGAGTGACGACGCAGGCAAGCCCGAGGGGTCGATGGTGACGATCGCGGGCCTGATCACCGGGCTGCAGGTCAAGCGCACCAAGAAGGGCGACCTCTGGGCGATCGCCACGGTCGAGGACCTCGCCGGCGCCATCGAGTGCCTGTTCTTCCCCAGCGCCTACATGACCGTGGGCCCGATGCTCCAGCAGGACACCGTCGCCGTCGTGCGCGGCAAGGTGAACCGCCGCGACGACAGCGTGTCGATCTACGCCCAGGAGCTCACCCTGCCCGACGTCAGCGAGGGCCCGCGCGGGCCGGTCGTGGTCACCATGGAGACCGCACGGGCGACCTCGCAGCGGGTCGAGGAGCTCAAGACGGTGCTCACCAACCACCCGGGCACCACCGAGGTGCACCTCAAGCTCGTCAAGCCCGGGCGCTCGGTCGAGATCCGGCTCGACCCGGCCTACCGGGTCAACGCCACCGAGGCGCTGTTCGGCGACCTCAAGGTGCTTCTCGGGCCTCGCTGCCTCGTCTGAGCACGGCGAGCCGACCGCGAGCGGCAAACCGCCGGGCCCGGGTGCACGGCGTCCGGGCCGGGCGCAGTGACGAGGGGGTGAACCGGGGGCGACGGTTGCGATCTGGTCGGGAAGGGACCCTAGGCATCGGGTCCACGCCGCCCTAGGGTGGAGCCGCTCACCCCAACCCAGGAGAGAACATGACACCGACTCGTCTGCGCGTGCTCGGCGCCGGGATCGCCGCTGCGGCGCTCGCCACCGCCGTCGCCTCGACGCCGGCCCAGGCCCATGACCGCGACAAGGGCAAGGGCCACCACCCTGCCCCCCGCACCACCACGGTGCAGCTGCTCTCGTTCAACGACTACCACGGCCACCTCGAGGCCACCGACCCGCCGCTGAACGGGACGCTCGACCCGAGCCAGACGCCGGTCGGCGGCGCCGAGCACCTCTCCACGGCGCTGAAGACCCTGCGCGCGAAGGCGCCCCGGGGCAGCTCGCTCACCGTGGCCGCGGGTGACCTCATCGGTGGGTCCACCTTCCTCTCCGGGCTGTTCCACGACGAGCCGGCGGTGGAGTCGCTCAACGCGATGGACCTCGACGTCAGCAGCGTCGGCAACCACGAGTTCGACGAGGGCACCACCGAGCTGCTGCGCATGCAGCGCGGCGGCTGCCACCCCAAGGACGGCTGCTACTTCCCCGACGACCCGTATGCCGGCGCCGACTTCCAGTGGTTGGCCGCCAACGTCGTGGTCAAGGACAAGAAGTCCTCCTCGTCACGGCACCACCAGCACAAGGAGCGCACGCTCCTGCCGGCCACCTCGATCAAGAACGTCGGCGGCGTGAAGGTCGGCTTCATCGGCATGACCCTCGAGGGCACCCCCAGCCTCGTCGACCCGGCCGGCGTCGCCTCGGTCGAGTTCCGCGACGAGGTCGAGACGGCCAACAAGCAGGCCCGTGAGCTGCGCAAGAAGGGCGTCAACTCCATCGTCGTCCTGCTCCACGAGGGTGGCCTGCAGACCGGCACCTACCAGCAGTGCGTGGGCATCTCCGACCCGATCCTCACGATCGCCAAGACGATGACCGCCGACGTCGACGCCATCGTCACCGGCCACACCCACCAGCCGTACACGTGCTCGATCCCGGACCCGAAGGGCAAGCCGCGCCTGGTCACCAGCGCCGCGTCCTACGGCCAGGTCGTCTCCGAGACCACGCTGGTCATCGACAAGCGCAGTGGTGAGGTCGACCGCGCCCGCTCGACGTCGACGAACCACCTGGTGAGCCGCGCCGCCTTCGCCAAGGACGCGGAGCAGACCGCGATCATCGACAAGTGGAAGACGATCTCCGGGCCGCTCGCGGCGCGCATCGTCGGCAGCAACGCCGAGGACATCCTGGGTGACAGCAGCGGCAACCGTGGCATCGAGACCCCGATGGGGGACCTCGTCGCCGACGCCATCCTCTGGGGCACCCAGGCACCCGCCAACGGTGGGGCCCAGATCGCCCTGATGAACGTGGGTGGCGTGCGCGCCAGCCTGCGGGTCGCGCCGAAGTACGCCGAGGGTCCGGGTCAGATCACCTACGCCGAGAGCTACGACGTCGCACCCTTCGGCAACATCCTGACGACGATGGACCTCACCGGGGCCCAGCTCAAGGCGGTGCTCGAGCAGCAGTTCGTCACCGGTCGCCCCGGCGGCCGCAACGCGCTGGCTCTCGGTGTCTCGCAGGGCTTCACGTACACGTGGGATGCCGCGGCGGCCGAGGGCAGCAAGGTCGTCCCGGGCTCGATGAAGCTCAACAACGTGGCGATCGACCTCGCGGCCACCTACCGCGTCGGCACGATCAACTTCCTCGCCAACGGTGGTGACTCGTTCACCGCGTTCACCGCCGGCACCAACGTGCTCGGTGGCAACGAGGACCTCGCCAACCTGGTCGCCTACTTCGGGGCCAACCCGGGGCTGCGGGCCCCGGCCGACCGCGTGACGGGTCTCTGACCGGCACGCCTGCACCGCAGCGAGGGGCCGCACCCACGAGGGTGCGGCCCCTCGCCGCGTCCCGGCCCGGCCCGGCATACAGTGACGCCATGCCGAGCCCCACCCCACCGACCGCCGAGCGCCGACCCCACGTGCGCGAGCACCACGGCCACCGCGTCGAGGACCCGTACGCCTGGATGCGCGACCTCGAGGACCCCGTGCTGCTGGAGCACCTCGAGGCCGAGAACGCGTACGCCGAGGCCCGCACCGAGCACCTGGGGCCACTGCGCCGCTCGATCGTCGAGGAGATCCGCTCGCGGGTGAAGGAGACCGACCTGTCGGTGCCCGTCGCGAGCGGGCCGTGGTGGTACTACGCGCGCACCGTCGAGGGTCGCCAGTACGCCGCCCAGGTGCGGTCCCCGCTCACCGACCCGTCCGTGCGGCCCGACCCGGAGGCGCGGGCCGTGCCGGGCGAGCAGGTCGTCGTCGACGGCAACGTCGAGGCCGGTGACAGCGAGTTCTTCTCGCTCGGAGCGCTCACCGTGAGCGCCGATCACACGCTCGTCGCGTTCGCCGTCGACACCGCCGGCGACGAGCGCTTCGACCTGACCATCCGCGACATCGAGACGGGCGAGGTGCTCGACACCTCCATCACCGGCATCGGGTACGGGGTGGAGCTCAGCCGCGACGGGCGGTTCGTGTTCTACACGCGTCTCGACGAGGCCTGGCGACCCCACCAGCTGTGGCGGCACCGGGTGGGCGGCGACCCTGCCGACGACGTGCTGGTGCACCAGGAGGACGACGAGCGGTTCTGGATGGGCGTGGCCGCCAGCCGCGACGAGCGGTGGCTGCTGCTCGGGTTGGGGTCCAAGACGACCTCCGAGGTGCACGTGCTCGACGCCGACGACCCGCACGGGCAGTGGCGGGTGCTGGCTCCTCGCCGCGAGGGGGTCGAGTACGACGTCGAACCGGCCGCCGACCGCTTCCTCATCGTGCACAACACGCACACCCCGGACGCCGACCTCGCGTGGGCGCCCTTCGACGCGACGAGCTCGGACCAGTGGGTGCCGTGGCTGGGCT
>DASQEZ010000188.1:0-8368 GCA_035633415.1 Ornithinibacter sp.
CTCCGGGAGGGCCTCGATGCGGGCCTTGTCCCTCTTGTACTGCTTCTTCTGCTCGAGCGACCCGGTGAGGGTCTCGATCCACTTCGCGACCATGTCACTTGCCTCCTTCGCGGAGCTGTTCGATACGTTCCTGGAGGAAGCTCCACGTCCTCCAGAACTCCTCGAGATGTGCCCGACCCCGGTCGTTGAGGGAGTAGACCTTGCGCGGCGGCCCCTTCTCGGAGGGGACCTTCTCCACGTCGACCAGGCCACGTTGCTCGACCCGGATGAGCAGGGCGTAGACGGTGCCCTCGGCGATGTCGGTGAAGCCCTGCTCCCGCAGCCGGGCCGTGATCTCGTAGCCGTAGGCGGGCTGGCCCGACAGCAGCGCGAGCACGATTCCCTCCAGGGTTCCCTTGAGCATCTCGGTCACCTGCTTGCTCATCGATCGCCCTTGTCTACTCAGTGTCAATGACTACCAGTACATAGTAACGCTATCTACCGCTGTCTCCGCAACCCCCCGTGAACCAGCTGGGTGCTCTGGTGGCGGCCGGGGCGACCCACCTCACGGGAATGCCCGTAGATGGTTGACGGTTCAACCATCTACGGGCAGCGCGGATCGCCTGCTCGATGACTTCCCTCCCCCCCAAATTCCCGAGGAGCACCCCGTGAACGTCCTCGTCCTGGTCGGCAGCCTGCGCGCCGGCTCCACGAACCGCCTGCTCGCCGACGCCGCGATCGCCCACCTCCCCGCCGGGGTACACGGCACCGTCTTCGCCCGCCTCGCCGACCTGCCGCACTACTCCGAGGACCTCGACCACGACGACGACCTGCCCGACGTCGCCCGGGACCTGCGTGAGGCCGTCGCGGACTCCGATGCCCTGCTCCTCGTGACGCCCGAGTACAACGGCTCGATGTCGAGCGCCGTCAAGAACGCCGTCGACTGGGTCTCACGCCCGCGCGGCGCCGCGGCGATCGCGGGCAAGCCCGCCGCGGTCGTCGCCGCGACCGGAGCCCCTCGCGCCGGCCAGTGGGCCCGTGAGGACGGTGTCAAGGTGCTCAAGGTCGCCGGCGCCGACGTTCTCGAGGACACCGTCGGTGTCGGCTCCTCCTTCCAGGCCTTCGTCGACGGCCGCCTCTCCGACGAGGCGCTCGACGCCGACCTGCGCTCGCTGATGACCCGGCTGGCCGGTGAGGTCGAGCGCGCCCGCTCCCGCGCCGCCGCCTGACCTCGCTTCGTTCCCGCCGCGAGTGCGGAAGTGGTTGCCCTGGCGACCACTTCCGCACTCGCCGCGGGGGGAGCGACACAATGGGGCGCGATGGACACCGCCGCCTCCCCAGGCCCCGCACCGCGGCCCGATCTCACGACGTCGGATGCCGCCGCCCTCCTCGCGTTCGACCGCGCGCACGTGTGGCACCCGTACTCGTCCGCGCTGACGCCCCAGGACCCCTACCTCGTGGAGTCCGCACGAGGCATCCGGCTGCGGTTGCGCGACCGCGGGGGTGCGCCGCGCGACGTGATCGACGCGATGTCGTCCTGGTGGTGCGCCATCCACGGGTACGCCGTGCCCGAGCTCGACGCCGCCGCGCGCGACCAGCTCGAGTCGATGTCGCACGTCATGTTCGGCGGCCTGACCCACGAGCCCGCGATCGGGCTCGCCCGGCGCCTGGTCGACCTGGCGCCACCCGCGCTCCAGCACGTCTTCCTCGCCGACTCGGGGTCGGTGTCGGTCGAGGTCGCGATGAAGACGGCGCTCCAGTGGCACCTCGCGGCCGGCCGACGGCGGACCCGCTTCTTCACGATCCGCGGGGGCTACCACGGGGACACGTTCTCGCCGATGTCGGTGACCGACCCGGTCGGCGGGATGCACGCGCTGTTCCGCGGGGTGCTGCCCGAGCACGTCTTCGCGCCCCGACCGCCGGGCGGGCTCGGCCGCGCACCCGACGACCCGGAGCTGGCCGAGTGGGAGCGCGACACCCGCGCGCTGTACGCCGCCCACGCCGACTCCGTGGCCGCCGTCATCGTCGAGCCCGTGCTCCAGGGAGCGGGTGGGATGCACGTGTACAGCCCCCACGTGCTCGCGGTCCTGCACGAGCTGGCGCACGAGCACGGTGCGCTCGTCATCCACGACGAGATCGCGACCGGCTTCCACCGCACCGGGCCGCTCTGGGCGGGCGACCGGGCGATGTCAGCTCCTGACCTCCTCTGCGTCGGCAAGGCGCTGACCGGCGGGTACCTCACGCTGGCCGCAGTGCTGTGCACGCGGGCCGTCGCCGAGGGCGTGAGCCGCGGGGAGGCCGGCGGGCTCATGCACGGCCCGACCTTCATGGGCAACCCACTGGCCTGCGCGATCGCATCCGCGAACCTCGACCTGCTCGCCTCGCGCGACACCGAGGCGGAGGTGGGTCGGCTCGAACAGGGGCTGACCGGCGGACTGGAGCGGGCGGCATCCCTGGCCTCGGTGGCGGACGTCCGGGTTCTCGGAGCCGTCGGGGTGGTGCAGCTGCGGGAGCCGGTGCGCGTGGCCGAGGTGACGGCTGCCGCCCTCGAGCGGGGCGTGTGGGTGCGGCCGTTCCGCGACCTCGTCTACACGATGCCGCCCTACGTGACGTCCGACGAGGACCTGTCGCTGCTCACGGCAGGGCTCGTCGGTGCCGTGGAGTCCGTGCACGGCTGAGCGAGCGGTCTGCCCGCGTGCCATGCCGGGCGCCGGGTTGGGTCAGCGTCGGCGCAGTGAGATCGCGACGAGCACCGGGCCGGACCGACGGCTCGACGGGGCGCTCGACCCGCACCCCGCCGCGCCGTCGTCGGTGCCGGACGCGCACGAGCCGCACCCACTGGTGGGGCAGCCGATGGCGAGCTCCTTGGCCTCGAGCCGCCCCATCCGCACGAGGTGGTCGACCGACGCGCGCACCGTGTCGAGCGGCAGGTCGCACCGGGTGGCGACCTCGTCGAGCGAGTGGGCCCCCGCGACGAACGCCGCGAGCACCGCCGTCAACGGCCCGCCACCCACACCGGCCACCGAGCTCACCAGAACACCCGCCCGACCTGGAAGACGACCACCGCGAGGGTCCATGCGACGACGAGCTGGAGGCCGACCCCGAAGGCCGTCCAGCGCGTACCGAGCTCGCGCCGCTGGGCGGCGAGGGTCGCCACGCACGGGGTGTAGGCCAGCAGGAACACCATGAACGCCACGACGGCCGCGCCGGCATGGCCCCCACTGGCCACCTCGAAGGTCTGGTGCAGCTGCACCCCGAGCGCGCCCGGGTCGTGCGACGACGCGGGCTCGGCGAGAGCGTAGGTCTGCGCCCACGACGAGATCACGGCCTCCTTGGCGACGAACCCCACGAGCAGCGCCGACACCGCTTCCCACTGGCCGAAGCCGGCCGGCGCGAGCAGCGGCGAGACCGCACGGGACAACGCGGCGTACAGGCTGTCGCTCACCGGCACGTCGCCGAACGAGCCCGGCCCCACCGGGACCGACTGCAGCAGCCACACGACGACGACGGTCGCGACGATGATCCCGGATGCCGTGCGCAGGAACCCCTGCAGCCGCAGCCAGGTCACCGACAGGCTGAGCCGCACCGTCGGGCGCTGGTAGGGAGGAAGGTCGATGACGAGCGGGTCGGCGCCGACCGCGCGCCAGAGCGTCGCGCGCAGGCCCAGGCCGACGAGCACCACGAGCAGGATCGACACGAGGTACATCGCGAACACCACGGTGCCGGCATGGGCGGGGAAGAACGTCGTGGCGAGCAGCACGTAGACCGTCAGCCGGGCAGAGCACGACGTGAACGGCACGAGCAGGGCGGTGAGCACGCGGTGCCTCGCGTTGGGCAGGATCCGCGTGGCCGAGACGGCGGGCACGTTGCAGCCGAACCCGACCACGATCGGCAGGAAGGCCCGCCCCGGCAGGCCGAGCCGGCTCATCATCCGGTCGGTGACGACGGCGGCACGAGCCATGTACCCGGAGTCCTCGAGCAGGGCGAGGAGCAGGAACATCAGCGCCATCAACGGGACGAAGGTCAGCAGCATGCCGACCCCGGCGATGACGCCGTCGACGACCAGCCCGCGCACCGGCGTCTGCCCGAGGCCGACGGTGTCGACCAGCCAGCCACCGGCGGACGAGAGCGGCCCGGCGACGAGGGTGTCGAGAGCGTCCTGCAGCGGCGCCGCGAGGGTCGTCGTCGCCTGGAACACCACCCACATGACGCCGAGGAAGAGCAGGGGGCCGATGACCGGTGCGGTCGCGAACCGGTCGATCCGGTCGCTCCAGGTGCGGCGCGTCAACGCCTCGGTGCTCACGGATGCCGTCACGGCCGCGTCGATCCACCCGAACCGCTCGTCCGCCGCGACGAGCTCGGCGTCGGCGTCGTCCGCCACCGCTGGAGCCGGGGTGCGCCGCGGAACCGAGGCCCTTACGGCGAGGGCCGTGCCGATCGCGCTGAGGAGGGCGTCGACACCGGAGCGCCGCCGTGGGTCGAGCGCGACGACGGGACACCCGAGGGCGTCGGCGAGTGCCACGGCGTCCACCCGGATGCCGCGTCTTTCGGCCACGTCGCCCATCGTGAGCGCGATGACCACCGGGAGGGCGGTCTCGCGCACCTGCGCGGCGAGGTAGAGGCTGCGCGCGAGGTGGGCGGCGCTCGCGACGACCACGACGACGTCGGGCCGGTCGGCGCCCTGCGCGAGCACGACGTCGCGCGTGAGCGCCTCGTCAGGGCTGAGCGGGTCGAGCGAGTAGGAGCCGGGGAGGTCGACGACGTCGCCGACCCGGCCCTCGACCGGACATCCCCCTCGGCCGACCTCGACCGTCGTGCCGGGCCAGTTGCCCACCGTGCGGCGGGCCCCGGTGAGGGCGTTGAACAGCGTCGACTTCCCGACGTTGGGCGCACCGGCGAGCACGACCACCGGAGCCCCGACCGGTGCCAGCAGGGCGGGGCCGTCCTCGTGGCACGAGGATGCTGCCGCCGACCGTGGTGCTGGTGGGACCGTGCTCACGCGGTGGTCGCCTCCACGGGGTGCGCCTCGACGGCCTGAACCGAGTCGAGGACGTCGCGACCCAGGGCGATGCGCGACCCGGCGACGTCGACGATGCGCCCGCCACCGGCCGTCCTCTGCACGCAGCGGACGTGGCTCCCGACGCGCAGCCCGAGCTCGGACAGGCGTCGGGTGAGGGCGGTCGGCCCGACTGCGCCGATGACGCGCAGTTCGATGCCGATCGGAGCCCGCGCGAGGGACGTCGCCACTCCTCGACGCTAGCACCGAGTTAGGCGAACCTAAGCACGGGAGAGGTCGACTGAAAGCAACCTCACACCTCCGCGGCGCGACGAGGTCACTCGTCCCCGACCCGGCCCAACCGCGCGACCGTGTCGACGGCGTCGCCGGTGGGGATCCCGAGCGCCCGGGCCCGGGCGAGGTAGGCCGTGGCCGCCTCCTCCAGGGCCCGCTGCGGTGTGGGCGGCGAGGGCGCGGAGGGTGCGACCCGGGTGCCGCCGCCCCGTCGTGAGCGGACGTAGCCGGCCCGCTCGAGCTCGCGGTAGGTGCGGGCGACCGTGCCAGGGGCGAGCCCGAGGTCGGCCGCGAGCTGGCGCACCGGGGGCAGCCGGTCGCCCGGTGAGAGCGCCCCCGAGCCGATGAGGTCGGCGAGCTGGCGGCGGAGCTGCTCGTAGGGCGGGGTCGGGTCGAGGACGTCGACGGTGACCGTGGACAACGTCATCGCACCGGTGCCCCCACGGGCGCGGTGTCGCCGGGCAACGGCCGCGGCAGGTCATCGACCCAGATGGTGGGGGTCACCACGAGCCCGGCGAGCAGGCCGAAGGCTGCTCCGGTGGCCAGCGGGGCGACGACGGCCGCCGTCCAGGCGACGAGGGTCTGCCCGACGCCCGCGTCACACGGGGTCTCGGTGAGCGCCGAGAACATGAGCAGCGCAACGGGCGCGAGGGTGCCGAGCACGGTGACGGTGGCCGCCGTGAGCACGTTGCCTACGGCCCAGCACCGCAGCATCGTGTCGAGGCCCCGGCTGTCGAGCTCGGGCCGGGGTCGCGCGACGATCGCCCGCAGCGCCACGACGACCAGGGCCGCGAGCACGAGGAGTGCGACGACGAGAGGCGCCGCGTAGAACGATCCGGGCCACGGGCCGTGGCTACCGCTCACGACGATGCTGCCGAGGTCGGGGTCGTCGACGGTGCAGGTGCGACCGAACGAGCGCCCCGCGCGGCCGCTGTCGTCGGCCGACCCCCATGCCGACCCGATCGCGAGCGCCCCGGCGAGCAGCGCCGTCGAGATCCCCAGCACGGTGGCGCGCCCCCGCGGAAGGATCGCGCGCAGGGTGCGCGTCTCGACGGCAGCCGAGCGGCGGATGCCGACGGACGGCCGGGCGGTCAGCTCACCGGCGATGGTGCCGAGCAGGATGCCCGCGCCGAGCGCCGTGGGTGCCAGGGCGGTGGCCCTGCCCAGGGCGTCCACCCGCTCCCCGAGCGCGAGGAGCAGGACCGCGACCCCGGTTCCGAGCAGCAGCCCCACGACCCGCCAGCGACGGGTGTGGCGCGCGATCTCGACGACCCCGCCGTGTTCGTTGCCCCCGACGGTGACCCCACCTCGGCGCCCGAGGGCCACGAGCAGAACGACGAACGCGACCGGGAGCGCGAGGAGGAGCGCCGCCATGAGAACCCCTTGTTGTATTCAGTGGTTGATACAAGCTCGAGGGTGCCGTAGCCCGATGTTTGTGTCAAGTGCTTGTCACAAACGGGCGAGGTCCTCGAGGCGGGCTCGTTCCCTCTCGAGCCGCTCGCGACCGGCATCGGTGAGCTGCACGTGCAGCTCCGGCCAGCGCGAGATGCCGAACAGGTGCCCGCCGCCGCTCAGCCACCCCTGTCGGGTCAGGGCCTGGACCCACTGCGCGCCGACGACCTCCAGCAGCCCGACGCGCTGACGCAGCCAGGTCGGCGCCACGCTCGCCGCGCCGGCTGCCGCCGACAGCACCGCGTAGGCCTCGGAGCCGGACGGCCACCGCGCGGGTGGGGGGACGGTGGCGGGAGCGTGCCGGATGTCCAGGTGCCACCGCACCCGGGCGAGGGGCCACCCGGGTACCTCGCCGCGGGCCGGCTCGGCGCGGGTGAGGACCGCGAGGAGCCACGGCATGGCGGCGCTCAGCGGGGCGAGGAGCAGCATCGGCCACACGGGGAACGGGGGGAGGAACCCCCGGGCGGCGAACCTGATGAACGCCACGAGTGCCACGAGGGCGAGCACCATCACCAGGAGTCCGTAGAGGTCGCCCAGCCAGCGGCGGCGCAGCCCCACGGCGTCCGCCACCGAGGTCTCCGCCTCGGCCCGCAGGGCAGCCCGGGCCGCACCCGGCGACGTGATCGACGTGAGCGCGTCGTCGTACGGCCAGCCCAGCACCGCGCCGCGCAGCGGCGTCATCGGCGGGTACCCACCCGGCCCGGGCAGCGCGGGCTCGTGCGGCGGCATACCGCCCAGTGTGCCGACCGGAGGGCACCCGGGGCAGGTGCTCCACGAAACCGCCGGGCCTCATCGGGGCCGCCGTGGCAGGATCGACGCCGTGACGAGCCCCCTCGACTGGATCCGGGATGCCGCCGCGACCCGTGAGGCCGCGGGGCTCACCCGGCGGCTCACCACGACCAAGACCGGCGACGGCCTCGACCTGGCCGGCAACGACTACCTGGGCCTGCGCACCCATCCTGCGGTCATCGCCGGCGCGGTCGCCGCGGCCGAGACCTACGGCGGCGGAGCGGGCGCCTCGCGCCTGGTCACCGGCACGCTCGACGTGCACGACGAGCTCGAGGCCGCGCTCGCGGCCCTGACCGGCGCCCCGACGGCCCTCGCACTCTCCAGCGGGTACGCCGCCAACCTCGCCGTGCTCACGACCCTCGCCGACGCGGGCACCCTCGTCGTGAGCGACGAGCACGCCCACGCGAGCCTCATCGACGGGTGCCGGCTGTCGCGCGCCGCGGTGTCGGTGTCCCGGCACAACGACCTCGAGCACGTCGCCGCGCTGCTCGCCCGGCGCGAGAGCCCGCGAGCGGTCGTGGTGGTCGAGTCGATCTACTCGGTGCTCGGTGACGCGGCGCCCATCGGCGACCTCGTCGCGCTGACCGCCGAGGCCGGCGCCATCCTCGTCGTCGACGAGGCGCACGCGCTCGGGGTGGTCGGCCCTCGCGGAGGTGGCCTCGTCGCCGCTGCCGGGCAGGCTGCCGCCGAGCACGTCGTCGTGACCGCCACCCTTTCGAAATCCCTTGCCGCACAGGGTGGTGCGGTGCTCGCCTCACCTGTCGTGCGCGAGCACCTCGTCAACACGGCCCGCCCCTTCATCTACGACACGGGCCTGGCCCCTGCGTCGGCCGGCGCGGCGCTCGCCGCCCTGGCCGT
>DASQEZ010000189.1:0-2698 GCA_035633415.1 Ornithinibacter sp.
CGAGCGACCGCAGGGTGACGTCGCCGCGGGGATGACCGACCGCATCGCCGCGCACGTCGCCGACCTCGTCGCCGGTGGCCTGGCCGGTGCAGGAGCCGCCACCCGGATGTGGGGCGTGGCGATCGTGGGCATGGTGCGCGCGACCGCCGATGCCTGGCTGGCCGCCGGCGGAGCCAGTGGGGGCCCGAGCAGCGACGAGCTCGCAGACGACCTCACCGCCCTGGTGTGGGACGGCCTGTCCACCGTCGCGGTGCCGGCGCCCGGCAGCTGAGCGATCGTCAGGCGCGCCACCACGGCCACAACGGCAGCCCGGTGCTCTACGACCGCGGCGTCGTGGGTGGCCCCCCGACCGCCGTCACGCGGGTTCCACGAGGTCACCGACCCGGATGCTGCCCGGCTCGCCGACCGCGGCATAGAGCCCGGGGCAGGTGGTGCCGGTGGCCTGCACGGCCAGCAGCACCTGCCCGATGCGCACCACCGATCCGTCGAGTGCCTCGACCTGGTCGGTCGGGGCGTCGAGCACGAGGTTGGCGCGCGTCGAGGGCGCGTCGGAGCCGACCAACGACACGGCCGCCTTCTTGGCCCGGTCGCCGTCGAGCCCGTGCTCGTCCACCCGGACGACGTCATGGTCGACCGGCGGCTCCCCGCTCACCGGGAAGGTGTGGATGGCCACAACCCGAAGGACTCCCATGTCATATCAATACACCTGCGGACCGACAGCAGTCCCGGCCTTCTTCCGGGGGGTGAGCCGACGCGTCAGCCCGGTCGTGACGAGCCAGGCCACCAGGCCGACCCCGATGCCGAGGGCGAGGTTGACCAGTGGCACGTCCGTGGCGCGGTAGACCTCGAAGTGGGTGAGGTAGATGTACAAGGACGCGCTGGCCAGCGCGGCGAGCGACGGCACCACCAGCCGCGGGACGGGCAGCGTGCGCACCCACACCACGAGCAGCAGCCCGGCGCCGATGGTCGCCTCGCGGGCAGGATCGCCCAGGAACCCCGGCAGCGTGGCGACGACGATCGCGCTCAGCACGAAGCGCTGCCTGCGGCGCGAGGCCACCTGGGCCGCCCAGCCGATCGCGACCAGCCAGAGCACGGCCGGTGCCGTTCCCCGCCCGGGCGGCGACGTCAGGTCGAACAGGTCGAGTCGGGCCGTGGCGCCGAGGACGGCCAGGCCGGCGGCGCAGGCGAACGGCGCCCTCGCGTAGAGCCGCCGGACCGCAGGGATGCTCAGCAGGGCTGCGAACGCGACGAGGGTCCAGGCCAGGGCCTCGAGGAACCACAGCCGCCACGTGGACGACCACGTGTCGCTGCCGAACAGCCAGTTGGCCATGACCAGGTTCGCCGCCGAGTACGTGCCGGCGAGCAGACCCACGGCCGCGACCCACACGACCGTCGGGACGGCGATGCGGGCCACGGTGCCGCCGACCCGTCGCCAGGTCTCGCGGGCGGAGGGCGCCGTCGCCGCGAACCTGGCGAAGTTGAAGCCGGCCACCCCGAGCAGGATGTGCGCGCCGCCGAGAACGTGGACCACGTGGGTGTGCGAGCCCACGATCGCCAGGATCGCGAGCGCTCGCAGCACGATCGTCGTGTCGACCCGGGCGAACCGACGACGCGGAGGCACCTCCGTCGCGGCCAGCGAGCGGATCGGCCGAAGCGGCCAGTCCGCGGGGAGCGGGCCCAGCCGCTCCTCCAGGTGCAGCGACACCTCGACGTAGGACAGCGAGTCGCCACCCAGGTCGACGAACGTGGAGTCCGGCGTCGCGTCGGGCCGGGCCAGCAGCTCGGCGTAGAGCGCCACGAGGGCCTCGGGCGACGACCCCTGCAACCGGGTGGTCGCTGCCGTGGCCAGCTGGGCGACCATGGGGACCACGGCCGACCGGTCGGGCTTGCCGTTGGCGTGGCGGGGCAGCGCGGGCGCGGCCACCACCTCCATCCGGTGGGCGGGCAGCCCGGTGGCTCGGACCAGGGCGGTGGTCGCGCGCCGTACCGCCTGCGTCGGGTCGCCGCAGGCCGCGTCGCCCTCCACGAGGGTGAGCAGGCGGTCGTCAGCGCCTCCGACCAGCGCGCTCACCCCGTCGTCCGCGAGCAGCTGTTCCAGTCGTTCGACGTCGAGGCGCACCCCGTTGACCTTGAGGAACGACGAGCGCCGCCCGACGAGCTCGAGCGAGCCGTCCGGGCGCAGCCGCGCCAGGTCACCCGTCGCGAGGTCGGTCACCTCGCGGCCGCGGGCGAGGTCGCTCCGCTCGAGCGCGTACCCGAGCATGACGTTGGGCCCGCGGTAGTGCAGGTCGCCGACGCCCCCGGCGGGGACCTCGCCCATCGCGTCGCGCACGCTGAACCGGCCCTCCCCCACGGGCAGCCCCACGGACGTGGGGTCGCAGGACGCCTGCCCGGGAGCGCTGACCGCCATCCGGGCGGTGGCCTCGGTCTGGCCGTACATGACCCGCAGGTCCCACCCCTCGCGGGCGCCACGCGCGGCCCAGCGCCGGACGTGGTCAGGGTCGAGCCGGCCACCGGCCTGGGTCATCAGCCGCAGCGTCGGCACCGCGGCGGTGGGCGCGCCGCTGCTCGCGAGCAGCTCGAACGTGTGGGGCACACCGGCAACGGAGGTCACACCGGCCGCGCGCATCGACGACCACAGGGTGGGGTCGACGACGGAGGCCGGGGTGAGCAGCACCGAGCCGCCCACCGCCAGGTG
>DASQEZ010000190.1:0-1759 GCA_035633415.1 Ornithinibacter sp.
GGCGTTCGTCATCGGGCCCACGGGTGCGCCGCGGCCCGCAGTCGATGGCCGCATTCACGACGGTGCAATCGCGATGCTTCGACTGTTGTCGAAGAGCGTCCTCCGCAGGAAACAGGAGCACCATCGTGCCCAGAACCCCCACATCCCCATCCCTCACCGAGGAGGTCCTCGCGCTCGACCGCGAGGGATCACCCCAGCGCGAGGTGCCTTTCCGGTGCGCTGGGTCGACGAGAGGCACGACGACGTGCTGACCGCCTTCGCCGAGGCCCGCGCCCGCGAGGGTGGAGCGATCACCGCCCTTCGCGACCACCTCCATGCCCGGCTGGTCGACGAGCTCACACCACTGCGGCAGCGGCACACCATCGAGGGCCTGGTCATGGGGGCGTCCGGCTGATCCGCCGAGGGGAGTGGTTGCGGCCCCCACCTGGACATAGGTTAGCCTCACCTAACCATGAGCGAGGTACTCGACCGGACCATCACCCCGGCGCCCTTCTGGCGCACCGAGGTGCTGACCCGACACGGCGCCGCACCGGCCCTGATCGACGTCAGCGAGCAGGTGAGCCACGCCGAGCTGGGCCGCCGCGTGCAGCACGAGGCACGTGCCTGGCCGGGTACGGGCGAGCGGCGGCTGGTACTCGTCGAGATCGAGCCGACCATCGCCAGCGTGGTCACCTACCTGGCCGCGCTCGCGGCGGGCCACGTCGTGCTGCTGGCGGCCCCCGGGCGAGCCGAGGCGATGGCGCGGGCGTGGTCCCCGGACGACCGGGCCCGCCCGCGAGACGGGGCCTGGGCGGTCGACCACGGCCCCGCACCCGGGCGTCACGACCTGCATCCCGAGCTGGCCCTGCTGCTCTCGACGTCGGGCAGCACCGGATCGCCGAAGCTGGTCCGCCTCTCCGCCGAAGGGGTGTGGGCCAACGCCACCGACATCGCCGCCTCCCTGGGCCTCGACGCGAGCGACCGGGGGGTCACGACCCTGCCGCTGCACTACTGCTACGGCTTGTCGGTGCTGCACTCGCACCTGGCGGTGGGCGGCTCGGTGCTGCTCACCCGGGCCTCCGTCGTCGACGCCACCCTGTGGTCGTCGATGCGCGCGGCCGGTGTGACCTCCGTTGCCGGTGTGCCACACACCTTCGAGCTGCTCGAGAGCAGCGGCGCGCCCACCGCCGCGGTGCCGACGCTGCGGCTGATGACCCAGGCCGGTGGCCGGCTCGACCCTGACCACGTCCGGCGCTGGGCTGCGCGTGGCGCCCGTGAGGGGTGGGACCTGCGGGTCATGTACGGACAGACCGAGGCCACCGCCCGGATGGCGGTCAGCGCGCCCGGGCAGGCGGCCTCGGACCCCACGTCGGTGGGGCTGCCCGTGGGTGCGGGCCGGTTCAGCGTGCGCGGCGCGATGGGCGAGGTCCCCACAGGGGGCGTCGGCGACCTGCACTACCGCGGGCCCAACGTCATGCTCGGGTACGCCCGCGAGCCGGGCGACCTCGCCCGCGGTCGCGAGGTGACCGACCTCGTGACGGGTGACCTGGCGCGGCTGCGCCCGGACGGCTCGCTCGAGATCGTCGGGCGGCGCTCGTCGTTCCTCAAGGTCAACGGGGTGCGCCTCGACGTCGAACGACTGGAACGACTGCTCGCGGACGACGGGGTGAGCGCGCTGGTCGGAGGCGCTGACGACCGCCTGCTCGCCCTCGTGGAGGGCGACGGGGCCGGCAGCGACCCGACGCAGGTGGTACGGCGCGCGACCACCGCGCTGGTCGGG
>DASQEZ010000191.1:0-25321 GCA_035633415.1 Ornithinibacter sp.
GGGGTGGAGGCCGGCGCCGGACTGGTCATGGTCGGGTCGGCGCGGTACACGAAGCTCGACCCGAAGGTGCCGGCGATGTTCTCGGCACCGATCGTCACCGACCTGCTGCGCGAGGACCTCGGCTACGACGGGGTCGTCATCACCGACGACGTCAACGCCAAGGCGGTGCAGGCCACCCCGGCGGCCCAGCGCGCCGTGAAGGTCGTGGCCGCCGGCGGCGACGTCGTGCTCACCGGGGACGCCTCGGTGGCGCCGGGAATGATCAGGGCGCTGGCGGCGGAGGCGGCCGACGACCCGGCGTTCGCGGCCAAGGTCGATGCCTCCGTGCTGCGGGTCGTCACCCTCAAGGAGCGGATGGGCCTGCTCCCCTGCTCCACGACCAAGGGCTGACCGACCGGGTCAGGCCTGGACCTCGGTCACGGGCATCGAGGAGTCGGCCGGCAGCGCCAGGTCGGAGGGCGCGCGGCCCTTGAGCACCATCTGCGCGCCGAGCGCGGCGACCATCGCGCCGTTGTCGGTGCACAGCCCCGGCCGCGGCACCCGCAGCTGGATGCCGGCCGCGTCGCACCGCTCCTGCGCCATCGCCCGCAGGCGCGAGTTCGCGGCGACCCCGCCGCCGACCTGCAGGTGGCCGACGCCGTGCTCGCGGCAGGCCAGCACGGCCTTGCGGGTCAGCACGTCGGTCACGGCCTCCTGGAAGCTCGCGGCGACGTCGGCGACCGGCACCGGCTCCCCCGCCGCCTCGCGCGCCTGCACCCACCTCGACACCGCGGTCTTGAGCCCGCTGAACGAGAAGTCGAACCGGTGCCGCTCCATGTCGCGCCCGGTGGTCAGCCCGCGGGGGAAGTCGATCGTGATCGAGCCCTCACGGGCCATCCGGTCGATGTGCGGCCCGCCCGGGAACGGCAGCCCGAGCACGCGGGCGACCTTGTCGAAGGCCTCCCCCGCGGCGTCGTCGATCGTCGAGCCCAGGCTGCGCACGTCGTGCGTGACGTCGGGGACCAGTAGCAACGAGGAGTGGCCGCCGGAGACCAGCAGGGCGAGGGTGGGTTCGGGCAGCGGGCCGTGCTCGACGATGTCGACGGCGACGTGGCTCGCGAGGTGGTTGACCCCGTAGAGCGGCACCCCGAGGGACAGCGAGAGCGCCTTCGCCGACGCGACCCCCACCATCAGCGCACCGGCCAGGCCCGGGCCCGACGTGACGGCAACGGCATCCACGTCTCGCAGGGTGACCCCTGCTGTGGCACAGGCGCGCTCGATGGTCGGCACCATCGCCTCGAGGTGGGCCCGGCTTGCGACCTCCGGCACGACACCACCGAAGCGCGCGTGCTCGTCGACGCTGCTGGCGATGGCGTCGACCAGGAGGGTCTCGCCACGCACGATGCCGACCCCGGTCTCGTCGCACGACGTCTCGATCCCGAGCACCAGCGGCTCGTCACGCATCGTCGGACCTTCTCTCCTGCAACGACTTCCGCATGATCAGGGCGTCGATGTCGCCCGGCTGGTAGTAGCGGCGGCGGGTGCTCAGCAGGGTGAACCCGGTGCGCTCGTAGAGGCCGATGGCTGCCGTGTTGTCGGCGCGCACCTCGAGCAGCACGTGGCTCGCGCCGCGGTCGGCGGCCCGCCGCTCCAGCTCGTCGACCAGCAGCCGGCCGAGCCCCCGTCCCCGCGCCCGCGCGGCCACGGCGACCGTCATCACATCGGAGACCTCACCGCCGTGGTCGAGCCCGGCGTACCCGAGGAGACCCTCGGCATCGGTGAGCACCACGTAGTCACGGCGCGGGCGCCCGGCGAGCTCGGCCCACCAGGTGGGTTCCGACCACGCGTCGTGGGCGAAGAGGTCGACCTCGAGCTCGGCGAGGGCCGGCACGTCGCCCCAGTACGCCTCGCGCGGCGTGGGGGCCGCGAGGCTCACGACACACCTCGCTCGGCGGTGGTGAGCGCGTCCGGGCGGCGCAGGTAGAGCGGCTCCACCGGCATCGGCGCTCCCAGCGACGAGCGCCGGAGCGCGAGGCGCCCCAGCCAGCCGGGGTCGACGTCGAGCAGCTGCCCGAGCGGGTTCGGGAACAGGTCGGGGTAGAGCAGGGGGCCGCGCCCGACCGTGGGCAGGGCCCGCACGGCCCCGGGCACCTCGGCCGGGCGGTCGACGGCCGGCTCGGTGCGGGCCACGACGCCGTCGCCGCCGCGGGTGTAGCGCGCCCAGTAGACCTCCTTGCGCCGCGCGTCGGTGGCGACCAGCACCTCGGCCACGTCGGGCGACGCCTCCGCCAGCGCCTGTTCGGCCAGGGCGTCGAGGCTGCACACGCCGTGCACCGGGATGCCGAGCGCCAGCCCCATCGTGACCGCGGTGACCAGACCCACCCGCAGGCCCGTGAACGGCCCCGGGCCGGTTCCGACGGCGATGGCGGTGAGGTCGGACGGCGTCGCCCCGGCCGCCGTCAGCGTGTCGCGGACCAGCGGCGCGAGCTTCTCGGTGTGCGCCCGGGCATCGACGGCCACGCCCACGACCGGATCCTGCTGCGGGGCGAGCACGGCAACGCCGATCGCGGAGGTCGAGGTGTCGAGCGCGAGGATCAGCACGGCACACCACCCAGGGCGACCAGCCCGGCATCGGAGGCCGGCGCCGCCCAGCGCCCGCCGATGCCGATGACGGTCGCGGTGCGCTCCTCGGTGGTCGTGTCGACGTCGAGCACGACCTCGAGACGGTCCTCACTGAGGTCCTCGGCGAGGCCGTGACCCCACTCGACGACCGTGACGCTCTCGTCGACCGAGGCGTCCAGGTCGAGGTCGTCGAGCTCGAGGGAGCCGCCGAGCCGGTAGGCGTCGACGTGCACGAGCGCCGGGCCCCCGACGGTCGAGGGGTGCACCCGTGCGATGACGAAGGTCGGCGAGGTGACCGGCCCGCGCACGCCGACGCCCTCGCCGATCCCCTGGGTCAGGGTCGTCTTGCCCGCGCCGAGGCCACCGGTGAGCACGACCAGGTCGCCGGCACGCAGCAGCGCGCCCAGCGCGCGGCCCAGGGCGCGGGTGTCGTCGACGCCGGGCAGGGTGACGCGGCGACCGCTCACGAGGCGGCCTCCCGCCCGCCCTGGCCCGCCCGGGCGCGCGCCACCCGGCGCTTCTTGGAGATGTCCTGCACGGTGCGGCGCACCCGCGGCTTGCTGCTCACCGGCACACCCTCGGCCACGGCCCGCTGGGCACGGGAGATGAGCATGAGGAGCTGCTGGGTGACCAGCTGCGGGTGCTCGAGCATGAGGATGTGGCCGGCGTCCTCGACGACCACGTGCTCGGCCCCGGGGATGCGTCGCACGATCTCCTCGCTGTGCGAGGGCGGGGTGATGAGGTCGCCCGAGCCGTTCATGACCAGGGTCTCGATACCGGTGAGCGGCGCGAGGTCCTGGCTGATGTCGAGCGCGTCGAAGTCCGGCAGGAACGCCGCCATCACGTCGAAGGAGGTGGAGAAGATCATGTCCCCGACGAGGTGCACGAGCTCGGCGCTGACCGGGGAGTCGAAGGCCCAGCGCTGCACGACGGCGTCCTGCACCCCGCGGCCCATCTTGCGCAGCGCACCGATGGGGCCGGCGTGGCGCGACATCCTGGTCAGCACTCCGGGCCCGAGCGAGCCGACCACCCGGCCCACCGTGGCGCCCAACCCGAACTCGGTCATCTCGGCGCCGCCGGGGCTCGTCGCGATCAGCGCCACCGCCAGCACCCGGTCGCGGATCACGTCGGGGTGCTGACCGATGTACGACATGACCGTCATGCCCCCCATCGAGTGGCCGACGAGGACGACCGGCCCGCTCGTGCACGCGGCGTCCATGACGGCGGCGAGGTCGCGGCCGAGCTGGGCGACGGTGCAGTTCTCGAGGGCCGGCTGGCCGGACCTCCCGTGCCCGCGCTGGTCGTAGGAGACCACCCGGAAGCCGGAGTGGATCAGGGCGCGACGCTGGAGCACCCAGCTCTGCATCGACAGGCTGAACCCGTGCACGAGAACCACGGTGGGGGTGCGCCCCGCGAGGTGCCGCCGGCTCAGGCTGGAGGTGTCGGGGGCGTCGATCTCGACGTGCAGGGCGACGCCGTCCTCGGCCGTGACCCACAGCGACTCGGTCGGCGTGTGCGCCCACCCGTCAGGGGCGTCGACCGACCGGTAGCCGGCGCGCGCCCGCATGACCCGCTCACCCACGGCACTGGCGACGGTGCCGAAGGGCCCGAGGGCCATCAGCGCCGCCCCCCGTGCAGCACGCGCGGGAGCCGTGGGCCCATCCGGGTGACGATCTCGTAGTTGATCGTCGCTGCGGCCTCGGCCCAGTCCTGCGCCGACGGTTCGCCGTCGGCCGCGCGACCGAGCACGACGACCTCGTCCCCCGCCCCACCGGTGTAGCCGGGGCCGAGGTCGACGACGAACTGGTCCATGCAGACCCGGCCCGCCACCGGCAGCCGCCGGCCGCCGACGAGCACCGGGCCCCGGCCACCGGCCGACCTCGGGATGCCGTCCGCGTAGCCCATGGGCACCAGGCCGAGCACGGTGTCGCGCGCGGTGACGTACTCGTGGCCGTAGCTGACGCCCTGGCCTGCCCGGGCCCGCTTGACGAGGGTGAGCCGTGCGGTGACCCGCATCGCCTCGCGCAGGCCGAAGTGGGCGGGGTCCCCGAGGTCGGGCACCGGCGACAGCCCGTAGACCGCCAGACCCGGGCGGACCATGTCGAAGTGCGCGGACGGGTTGGTCAGGGTGGCCGCCGAGTTCGCGAGGTGCCGCAGCGGCGGGCGCACGCCGGCCCGCTCGAGCTCGGCGCACGCGTCGACGAACCGCGCCTGCTGGGCGCGCACGGTGGGGTGCTGCGGTGCGTCGGCCCACGCGAAGTGCGACCAGACGCCGGTCACCTCGACCGCGCCCTCCGCCTGCGCCGCCGCCACCCGCCGCACCATCTCGGGCCAGTCGTCCAGGATGCCGCCACGACCCAGCCCGGTGTCGACCTTCACCTGCACGCGGGCGGGGCGGCCCCGCTCCCGGGCCGCGGCCAGCACGGCATCCAGGGTCCACCCGCTGCCGACCGTGACCTCGATGTCCGCGTCGATCGCCCCCGCGACGTCGCCGCCGGGCGGGAACAGCCAGGAGAGCAGGGGTGCGGTGACGCCGGCCCGGCGCAGGTCGATCGCCTCGGCGAGCTGGGCCACCCCCAGCCAGGTGGCCCCGCCGTCGAGCGCGGCCCGCGCCACCGGCACGAGTCCGTGGCCGTAGGCGTCGCCCTTGACGACCGCCATCACCTGCGCCGGACCGGCGCGGCGGGCGAGCTCGGCGACGTTGTCGCGGATCGCGTCGAGGTCGATGTCCACCCACGCCGAGACACCCGCGGGCGCGGGTGTGGGGGCGGAGGCGGGCGTGGTGCTCATGGGCCAGTCGAGTCTAGGGCGCCGGGGGGCGGCCGCGGCCCAGGAGGTGGGCCACCGCTGCAGGGATGCCGTGCGCCACGGCGAGCGCCCGGACCGGACCTCCGGGGTTGGCCCGGTCCGCCGCGACGCCGTGGACCAGTGCCCCGAGCGCTCCCGCGACGTCGGCGGGCAGGCCGGCGGCGAGGAGCGTGCCGAGCAGGCCCGCCAGCACGTCGCCCGCACCGGCGGTGGCCAGCCAGGCCGGGGCGTCGCACTGCGACCAGACGGTCGCGCCCTCGCCGGGGGGCACGACGAGGGTGATGGCCCCCTTGAGCAGCACCGTCGCACCGGTCAGCTCGGCCAGGGCGCGGGCGTGGGCGAGCGGCCGCGCCTCGACCTGTTCCCGGCTCACCTCGTCCGGGCCGAGGCGGGTGAGGAGGCGGGCGCACTCGCCCGCGTGCGGCGTGAGGAGGGTGACGGCATCCGCGCGCCTGCTCAGCAGGTCGGCGTCGAGGAGGTCGAGCCCCCCGGCGTCGACGACGACCGGTTCGGCACCGGCGAGCGCCTCGCGCGCCACGTCGAGCTGTGCCGCGGCACCACTCGCCCGCGACGACGCGTCGAGACCCGGGCCGACCACCCAGGCCTGCACCCGGCCGGGCCCGTGCACGGCCTCGGGCACCGCGGCGCGAACCAGGCCGGTGGGGGTCGGGGTTCCGACGTAGCGGACCATGCCGCAGCCGGCCTCGACCGCCGCCGTGACGCTGAGCACGGCTGCGCCGGAATAGGACTCGCCCCCGGCGACGACCCCCAACACCCCGCGGGAGTACTTGTCGTCAGGCGCCACCGGCGCGGGCCAGAGGGCGGCGACGTCGTCGTGGTCGAGGCGGAACACGACCGGGTCGCCCGCCGGCTCGATGCCGATGTCGACGACGGTCAGCAGCCCGCAGGCCTGCTCGGTCGGGGGAAGCAGGTGCACGGGCTTGGCGACGGAGAAGGTCACCGTCTCGTCGGCGAAGACGCCGTCGGGATCGAGCTCGCCGCCCATCGGGTCCTGGCCGGACGGCAGGTCGACGGCGATGACGTGGGCCGTCTCGGACAGCGCAGCGAGCCAGCCGACGGCCCAGTCGGGCAGCCCGGGCCGGGCGCCGATGCCGAGGACACCGTCGAGGACGACGTCTGCCTCACCCAGCCCGGTCGGGTCGGTCGTGAGCACCACGCCGGCGGCCTCCGCAGCGGCCCTGGCGCCCTCGTGCACGTGGTCGTGGTGGACCGCCACGGCGTTCCAGCCGGCCGCCGCGAGGCGAGCGACGGCATACAGCGCGTCGGCACCGTTGTTGCCGGGCCCGACGAGCGCGGCGACGGCCTCGCCGTCGCACTCCTCGAGCCGGGCGGCCGCGACGCCGCCGAGTCCCTCGACCGCACGGGCCATCAGCTCGCCGTCGTCGAGGGTCGCCATCAGCGCGGCCTCCGCGGCGTAGACGTCCTGGGTGGACCACGCCTGGATCATGTGTCGGCTCCTTCCGCGACGACGACCGCCGACGCGATGCCGGCGTCGTGGGACAGGGACAGGTGCAGCGAGGTGATGCCCAGCGCCTCGACCCGCGCCCGCACGGTGCCGCGCACCTCGAGGTGCGGGCGGCCGTCGGCGCCGCGGTGCACCTCGGCGTCGTGCCAGTGCATCCCGGTCGGAGCCCCGAGGGCCTTCGCGACCGCCTCCTTCGCGGCGAACCGGGCTGCCAGCGAGTTGAGCGGGAGGTCGCGCTCGCCCGCGGTGAAGAGTCGCTGGCGCAGCGCCGGGGTGCGGTCGAGGGTCGCGCCGAAGCGCGCGACGTCGACGACGTCGATGCCGACGCCGACGATCACTCGACGGTCACCGACTTGGCGAGGTTTCGGGGCTGGTCGACGTCCAGGCCCTTGGCCGTGGACAGGTGCAGGGCGAACACCTGGAGCGGCACGACGGCCAGCAGCGGGGCCAGCATCGGCGAGCACTGCGGGATGCGGATGACCTCGCTCGCGTACGGCTCGACGTCGTCGTCGCCGTCGTGGGCGATGACGATGGTGCGGGCGCCGCGGGCCCGGATCTCCTGGATGTTCGAGACGACCTTCTTGTGCAGGTCGTGCGGGGTGTCCGGGCTCGGGACGATGACGAAGACCGGCTGGCCCGCGTCGATGAGCGCGATGGGACCGTGCTTGAGCTCGCCGGCGGCAAAGCCCTCGGCGTGGATGTAGGCGAGCTCCTTGAGCTTCAGGGCGCCCTCCAAGGCCACGGGGTAACCGACGTTGCGGCCGAGGAAGAGCACCGAGCGGGTGTCTGCCATGAAGTGGGCCATCTCGACCACGCGGTCCATCCGGCCCAGGAGGTCCTCGATCTTGGCGGGGATCTCCTGCAGCTCGGCCATCACGGCCTTGGCGTCGTCGGCGTAGGTCTGCCCGCGCAGCTGCGCGAGGTAGAGCCCGAGGATGTAGCAGGCGGTGATCTGGGCGAGGAACGCCTTGGTCGACGCGACCGCGATCTCGGGACCGGCGTGGGTGTAGAGCACGGCGTCGGACTCGCGCGGGATCGTCGAGCCGTGGGTGTTGCAGACCGACAGGGTCATGGCGCCGAGCTCGGAGGCGTGCTTGACGGCCATCAGCGTGTCCATCGTCTCGCCCGACTGGCTGATCGACACCACGAGTGTCGTTGCGTCGACGATGGGGTCGCAGTAGCGGAACTCGTGGGCGAGGCTGACCTCGACGGGGATGCGGGTCCAGTGCTCGATCGCGTACTTGGCGACCATGCCGGCGTAGGCGGCGGTGCCGCAGGCGACGATCGTGATCCGCTCGACCCGGCGCAGCTGCTCCTCGCTGATCCGCACCTCGTCGAGCACGAGCCGCCCGGTGTCGTCGGTGCGCCCGAGGAGGGTGTCGGCGACCGCGTGCGGCTGGTCGTTGATCTCCTTCTCCATGAAGGTGTCGTAGCCGCCCTTCTCGGCGGCCGCGGCGTCCCAGGTGACCTCGTAGGCCTTGCCGTCCGACGGCGTGCCGTCGAAGTTGATGACCGAGTAGCCGTCGGGCGTGATCGTGACGATCTGGTCCTGGCCGAGCTCGAGGGCGTGCCGGGTGTGGCCGATGAACGCCGCGACGTCACTGCCGAGGAAGTTCTCGCCGTCACCCAGCCCCACGACCAGCGGGCTGTTGCGGCGCGCACCGACCACGACGCCCGGGCTGTCGGCGTGCACCACGAGGAGGGTGAATGCGCCCTCGAGCCGCTGCACCACGGTGCGCATCGCCTGGGTCAGGTCCCCGACCCGGTCGTACTCGCGGCCGACGAGCTTGGCGGCGACCTCGGTGTCGGTCTCGGAGCGGAACTCGACGCCCTCCGCGAGCAGCTCCTTCTTGAGGGCGTGGAAGTTCTCGATGATGCCGTTGTGGATCAGCGCCAGCCGGTCCTCGTGGCCGCCGCGGTGGGGGTGGGCGTTGCCGTCGGTGGGGCCCCCGTGCGTGGCCCAGCGGGTGTGGCCGATGCCGGTACGCGATGGCGCGAGCGGGTGGGCCTCGAGGGCCGAGCGCAGGTTCTCGAGCTTGCCGGCCCGCTTCTCGGAGGTGACGCCGTCCTCGGTGACCAGGGCGACACCGGCCGAGTCGTAGCCCCGGTACTCGAGGCGCGCGAGGCCCTCCATCACGACCTCGAGAGCAGTGTCATCCATGGTTCGGCCGACGTAGCCCACGATTCCGCACATGTCGCCAGCCTAGTGCGAGCAGGTTCGGCCCGCCGTCGTCCGAGGACGCCGCGACACGCCCCACCGACTGCCCGCCGTCGGGCGTGCAGGGGGCGCTGAGCCGGCATGCGCAACAATGTCGCGCGTGAGCGCCACCCGGGAGCGACGCACGATGCCGACGCCGTACGTCGACCTCGATCGCCGGGCGTGGTCGCGCCTGCGGGAGAGCCACCCGATGAGCTTGGAGCAGGGCGACCTGGCTCGCCTGCGGGGTCTGGGCGACCGGCTGGACCTCAACGAGGTCGAAGAGGTGTACCTCCCGCTGTCGCGGTTGCTGCACTTCTACGTCGAGGCCACCCACGGGCTCCGCCTGGCGACGAGTGAGTTCCTCGGTGAGCGACCGACCAGGGTGCCGTTCGTCGTCGGGGTGGCCGGCTCGGTGGCCGTCGGCAAGTCGACCACGGCGCGCATCCTCAAGGAGCTGATGAGCCGCTGGCCACAGACGCCGCGGGTCGAGCTGGTGACCACGGATGGGTTCCTCCACCCCAACGGCGAGCTCGAACGACGAGGCCTGTTGCAGCGCAAGGGCTTTCCCGAGTCATACGACCGCCGCGCCCTCATGGAGTTCATCGCCGCGGTCAAGTCAGGGATGCCGTTCGTGGAGGCGCCGCAGTACTCCCACCTCACCTACGACGTCCTGCCCGGAACGCTGCGCGTGCGCCGCCCGGACGTGCTGATCGTCGAGGGGCTCAACGTCCTCCAGCCTCCGAGCGTGCGGCCCGACGGGTCGAGCACGGGGGCGATCTCGGACTACTTCGACTTCTCGGTCTACGTCGACGCCCCCGTCGAGGAGATCCGCACCTGGTACGTCGAGCGGTTCCTGCGCCTGCGGAAGACGGCGTTCGCGCTCCCCCAGTCCTACTTCCACCGCTACGCGGGGCTCAGCGACGACGAGGCCCGAAGCACGGCGCTGGCGATCTGGGAGCGCACCAACGAGCCGAACCTCGTCGAGAACGTGCTGCCCACCCGCGAGCGGGCCACGCTCGTGCTGACCAAGGGCGCCGACCACGCGGTGACGCGGATCAGGCTGCGGAAGATCTGAGAGGCGCCTCGCCCGAGGCGCTGCGGTGGGGCCGACCCACGGTGCCGGTCAGTACCAGTGCGGGGAGCGGCTGTTCCACTGGTCGAGGGCGTTGCACGGCGTGCCGTAGGACCGCTTGATGTAGTCCAGGCCCCACTTGATCTGGGTGACCGGGTTGGTGCGGTAGTCGTCGGCGACGGTGGCCATCTTTCGGGCCGGCAGCGACTGCGGGATGCCGTACGCCCCCGAGGAGGGGTTCTCGGCCGACCAGCGCCAGTCGCTCTCGCCGACCCACAACCGGTCGAGGCAGGACCACTGGGCCTGGCTGAAGCCGTACTCGGGCAACAACATCCGGGCGACGGCCTTGGGGTCCTTCTGCGCGTTCGCGATGATCCGCTTGCGCTGGGCAGCCCGGGCGGCCTTCTCCGCGGTGGCCTTGCGCGCCTTCGCGAGCGCAGCGGCCTTGACCTTCTCGCGCTCGGCGCTGCGCGCCGCGGCGACCGAACGCTGGGCGTTGGTCGCGCTGCGGTCGGCCGCGACCCGAGCCGCGTCCTCCTGCTCGGTCCTGCTCTGCTCGGTCGAGGCGCTGGAGGTGAGCCCGTCGACGGCGAAGGTGAGCGACTCGGCGCTCGCGGTGCCGCCGGTGAGCGATGCGGCCAGGGCCCCGCCGGTGAGCACCACCGCCGCCAGGCTCGAGGCGAGCACCGGCCGCCCGAACGCCGAGCGCGTCGCGTGGGCCGACCGAACGCGCCGCGGGGCGGCATGTCGGGGTGCGTTGCGCGCGGCGTATCGGGCCATGGGCAGGGAGGAACCTCTCGTGGTCTCGCGATCAGGGTCGGGGCTGCAGGGTGCCCCGTCGGCGTTACCGAATCGAGACCTAGCCTAGGTGACGGCCCCGACGCGGCGAAATCGGCACTTCAGCCGATGCTCAGCATCGGCCGTTCGCCCAGCGGCCCGGGGCTCAGACCTCGATGCCCTCCAGCAGGTCGGTGACCAACGCCGCGATCGGGCTGCGCTCGCTTCGGGTGAGGGTGACGTGCGCGAACAGCGGATGCCCCTTGAGCGCCTCGACGACGGCGACGACACCGTCGTGCCGCCCCACCCGCAGGTTGTCGCGCTGCGCGACGTCGTGGGTGAGCACGACCCGCGAGTTCTGCCCGATCCGCGAGAGCACGGTGAGCAGCACGTTGCGCTCGAGGCTCTGGGCCTCGTCGACGATGACGAACGCGTCGTGCAGCGACCGGCCGCGGATGTGGGTGAGCGGCAGCACCTCGAGCATGCCGCGGTCGAGGATCTCCTCGACCACCTCACGCGACACCAGGGCGGACAGGGTGTCGAAGACCGCCTGGCCCCAGGGGTTCATCTTCTCGGACGCGTCGCCGGGCAGGTAGCCGAGCTCCTGCCCGCCGACCGCGTACAGCGGGCGGAAGACGACGACCTTGCGCTGCTGGCGACGCTCCATGACGGCCTCGATGCCGGCGCACAGCGCGAGCGCGGACTTGCCGGTGCCGGCCCGACCACCGAGGCTGACGATGCCGATGTCCTGGTCCATGAGCAGGTCGAGCGCGATCCGCTGCTCCGCGCTGCGGCCGTGCAGGCCGAACGCGTCGCGGTCGCCGCGCACGAGGCGCAGCTGCTTGTCGGGGCCGACCCGGGCCAGGCCGGAGCCGCGCGGCGAGCTGAGCACCAGCCCGGTGTGACAGGGGAACTCGGCACCCTCGACGCTCTCGAGCCGGCCGTACTCGTAGAGGTGGTCCATCTCCTCGACCGTGACGTCGAGCTCGGCCATGCCGGTCCAGCCGGACTCGACCGCGAGCTCGGCGCGGTACTCCTCCGCCTCGAGCCCGCACGCCGAGGCCTTGACCCGCATCGGGAGGTCCTTGCTCACGATCGTGACCATGCGGCCCTCGTTGGCGAGGTTGCGGGCCACGGACAGGATGCGGGTGTCGTTGTCGCCCAACCGGAACCCGGCGGGCAGCGACGTCGGGTCGGTGTGGTTGAGCTCGACCCGCAGGGTGCCGCCGTCGTCACCGATGGGCACCGGGGCGTCGAGCCGGCCGGCCGAGATGCGCAGGTCGTCGAGCATCCGCAGCGCGGTGCGGGCGAAGTAGCCGAGCTCGGGGTGGTGGCGCTTGGCCTCGAGCTCGGTGACGACGACGACCGGGAGGACGACCTCGTGCTCCTTGAACCGGGTGATCGCGCGGGGGTCCGCGAGCAGGACGGAGGTGTCGAGCACGTAGGTGCGACGCGACTCCTTCCCAGGCCGTGCGGGCGGTGCCGGTCGCGTGCTCGAGGCCATGGTCGCTCCTGGGGTGAGGACTGCGGTGGTGTCGACGCTACGACGCTCCCGGGCGCGGGTCCCGTAGGTGGGGCCCGGCGTGTCTCCGCTGGAGTGCGTGGTGTATGGGGCCGGTGGGACTGGTGTGACAGGAGTTCAGGAACCGAACCGGCGGTTCCGCTCACCGAAGGCGCGCAGCGCCCGGAGGAAGTCGACCTTGCGGAAGTCGGGCCAGTAGGCCTCACAGAAGTAGAACTCGCTGTGCGCGCTCTGCCAGAGCAGGAAGCCCCCGAGCCGCTGCTCCCCCGAGGTGCGGATCACCAGGTCGGGGTCGGGCTGGCCCTTGGTGTAGAGGTGCTCGGCGATGTGCTCGACGTCGATCACCTCGGCGAGCTCCTCGATGCTGGTGCCCTTGTGCGCCTGCTCCTGCAGGAGCGACCGCACGGCGTCGGCGATCTCGCGGCGGCCGCCGTAGCCGACGGCGACGTTCACGAGCATCCCGTCGACGTCACGGGTGCGGTCCTCGGCTCCCTTGAGCCGGGAGGCCGTGCCCGCCGGGAGCAGGTCGAGGGCGCCGACCGGGTGCAGCCGCCAGCGGTGGGTCGCAGCGAGGGAGTCGACGGCCTTCTCGATGATGCCGAGGAGCGGGCGCAGCTCCTTCTCCGGGCGGTTGAGGTTGTCGGTCGAGAGCAGCCACAGGGTCACGACCTCGACCCCCGCCTCGTCGCACCACGACAGGAGGTTGACGATGTTGTCGGCCCCCGCCTGGTGGCCCTCGCTGGCGCCGGCGCCGCGCGCTTTCGCCCAACGGCGGTTGCCGTCGAGCATGACGCCCACGTGGCGAGGTACCGAGGAGGGGTCGAGCTGGCGGGTCAGGCGGCGGGCGTAGGCGGCATACAGGACGTCGCTGAGCCACATGCGCCCTGCTCCTCCCACCTGCTCCGGAACCCGTGCCGCAGTGGTCGCGGACGGTGCGCCCCACGGTACTCCGCGGTGCCGGTGGAGCGCTCCGCGCGCCAGGAGCCGGGCTGGGCGGTGACCAGTGCGGACGGGCGGGCCGCCAGGTCCGTCGAAGGTTTCCCGGACCGCACAGGTCACAGGTTCCCCACGCACTAACCTACGGTTGGGTAGGTTACCCTCGGAAAATGACGGAGACCGACCTGACCCCCGCGGAGCCGAGTCGCCGTGAGGCGCTCGAGCACCGCGTCGAGACGGCCCTCGAGACGGCCCTCGAGCACGTCAAGCCCAAGCTGCGCGGCTGGCTGCACGCCGGCATGACCCCCATCGCGCTGGTCGCGGGCATCGTCCTGATCGTGCTGGCCGGCACGACGAAGGAGAAGGTGTCCGCCGCGGTGTTCGCCGGCACGGCCGTGCTGCTCTTCGGCACCTCGGCGGTGTACCACCGCGGTACCTGGTCTCCGCGGGCCGGCGCCTTCATGCGCCGCTTCGACCACTCCAACATCTTCTTGATCATCGCCGGCACCTACACGCCGTTCGCCCTGCTCCTGCCGCCTGAGCAGGCCAAGCGGATGCTCCTGATCGTCTGGGTCGGCGCCGTGCTCGGTGTCCTGTTCCGCGTGTTCTGGGCCGGCGCGCCGCGCTGGCTCTACGTGCCCGCCTACCTCATGCTCGGCTGGGTCGCGGTCTTCTACTTCGGCCCGCTCCTGCAGCACGCCGGCGCCGCCGTGATGACCTGGGTCGTCATCGGTGGGGCGCTCTACAGCCTCGGCGCGATCGTCTACGGCACCAAGCGCCCGAACCTCTCCCCGCGCTGGTTCGGCTTCCACGAGGTGTTCCACGCGCTCACCATCCTCGCGTTCTCCGCGCACTTCATCGCGGCCTCGCTCGCGCTCACCGGCCCCGCGAGCGTCTGACCCCCGGCGAGGCCACGCCTCGACACCGCGGTGTCGACCCGCGTCAGCCGCCGTCGCGACCCCGGGGGCCGTCGCCCGACGAACCATCGGTCTCGTCCCCCTCGTCCGGGCCCACGGTGCCGTCACCCTCGGCGCCGGCGGTGGTCCCGTCACCCTCCGGCCGCGGCTCGGAGCGAGTCTTCGGGGCCGGGTCGTCGGCGTCCACCTCGCCGGGCGCCACCTGCGGGTCGTCCTTGCCGCGATGGGCGGCTTGCTGGCGGTAGGACATCCGCCGCATCCGGGCGTTCATGTTGCGCATGAGGAACCACAGCGCGAGCGCCAGGACGAAGAAGGCGACGAAGGCCAGGAAGCCCGGCGCGCTGTCGGCGGTGGGGACCTCGTTCATGCGTCACGCTCCGTGCGGGTGTCGTGGGCGAGCTGAAGGTTGCCCGAGGTCGCGAGGGCATCAGCCGCTGCGACGTCGGTCGGGATGCCGGCGAACAGGTCGTCCTCCCCCTCGAGGATCGGAATGAAGGACAGGGCCGCCTCGAAGTCCTCGGTCGGCCAGATCTGCGCCTGCACCTCGCGCGACACCCGGAACCAGGTGCCGTCGGGGTCGACCTGGGTCGCGTGGGCGAGCAGCGCGGCATCCCGCCGGTCGAACCAGGCGGCACACTCCACCCGGGTGGTCACGGCGCGGTCGGGGCGTGACCAGTTCTCCAGCCACTCCGCGTAGGGACTCTCCTCACCCAGCGCCGTCAGCGCCTCGTGGAAGGCCTCGATCCGCGCCCGGCTGAAGGTCTGGTTGTAGTACGTCTTCAGCGGCTGCCAGGCGGGCCCGGCGTGCGGGAACGCCTCGGGGTCACCCGCCGCGACCACCGCGGCCATCGACACGTCGTGGCACATGATGTGGTCGGGGTGCGGGTAGCCGCCGTTCTCGTCGTACGTGGTGACGACGTGCGGGCGGAACCGCCGGATCTCGTGGACCAGCGCCTCGGTGGTGACGGCGAGCGGCTCGAGCGCGAAGCACCCCGGCGGGAGCGGCGGGAGCGGGTCACCCTCGGGCAGACCCGAGTCGACGAAGCCGAGCCAGGTGTGCTGCACGCCCAGGATCGCCTGCGCAGCGGCCATCTCGTCGCGACGCACCTGCGCCAGGTCACGCAGGATGTGGGCATCCAGCTTGAGCCTGGGGTTGAGCACGTCGCCGCGCTCGCCACCGGTGCACGACACGACGAGCACCTCGTGGCCCTGGTCCACGTAGCGCGCCATGGTCGCGGCGCCCTTGCTGGACTCGTCGTCCGGGTGCGCGTGCACGCACATGAGCCGGAGACGGTCGGACACGTGGGGACCCTTCGGTGCAGCGGTTTCGGGCGTACCCGAGAATGGACGTCGTCCATCCTCTCATCCAGCGCGCACCACCCGACCACCGCACACCAGCCCAGACCGAGGACCCTCATGTCGTTGCCCCGCCCCGCTCCCGGCACCACCCGCTGGTGGGTCGTCGGCGTTCTCGGCTCCCTCGTCGCGGTCGCCGTCATCGTCTGGTGGGGCATCACCAGCACCGCGGGCAGCGTGCGCCCGGAGGTGACCGGCTACCGGGTCGAGTCCGACACCGCGATCGTCGTGGAGTACGACCTGCACCGCCCCGCCGGCAGGGCCGTCGTCTGCCGGATCAGCGCGCTCGACGGCGGGCGCAACCGGGTCGGCACCGTCGAGGACGCCATCCCCGCGCAGGGCGGGGCCTCGGTGCACCGAGTGGTCGCCCTGCGCACCAGCGTGCGGGCCGTGACGGGCGTGGTCGACAGCTGCACCCGGGTCGTCGACACCCCCTGACCGGCGAGGGCCGGGGTGGCCGGTCCTGCGGACGCCGGCTGCTCCATGGTGGGAATCGGGCCCGGGGTTGGTAGACTGACTGCTTCACACCTCGGGTCTGGGTCCGACACGCGTGCCGAACGGCACCCTTCGGAACCCGGGCCCGTTGCCGTAGCACCGAGGCGCCACCGCCCCCGTTCGGGCGAGCGCCACCCATGATCCAGGAGTGATTGACGTGACCGAGACCGCCAACAAGGCGAGCTTCCTGACCCAAGGGGCGTACGACCGCCTGCAGGCCGAGCTCGACGACCTCACCGGACCCGGCCGCACCGAGATCTCCAAGAAGATCGAGGCGGCCCGCGAGGAGGGTGACCTCAAGGAGAACGGTGGCTACCACGCCGCCAAGGAGGAGCAGGGCAAGATGGAGGCCCGCATCCGCCAGCTCACCCAGCTGCTCGAGTCGGCCACCATCGGCGAGAAGCCGGCCGACGACGGCGTCGTCGAGCCCGGCATGGTCGTCACCGTCGACATGTTCGGCGACGAGGAGACCTTCCTGCTCGGGTCGCGCGAGATCACCGACGACTCGATGCACGTGTTCTCCGAGAAGTCCCCGATCGGGGCGGCCGTCAACGGCGCCAAGGTCGGCGACCGGGTGACCTACGAGGCGCCCAACGGCAAGCAGGTCGAGGTCAAGGTGCTCGCCACCAAGCCCTACGACGGCTGAGCGAGCACGCCGCCCACGACGGGTGGATGACGAAGGGCCGGGTCCGCGGGGACCCGGCCCTTCGTCGTGTCACGCCGGCCGTTCGCCGGTGACGACGGTCCGGGTCGCCCCACCCACCCAGGTGGTGCCGTCGACCACGTCGACGTGCACCCGCCCGACCCGGCCGATGGCGGTGCCCTGTGCGGCGACGTAGTGCTCGGGCAGGTGGCCGGCCGGAACCAGCCACTGGGCCAGCCCGGCATTGAGACTTCCGGTGACCGGGTCCTCCGCGAAGTCGCGCCCGTCGGAGTAGAACGCCCGCACCTCGGCGCCCACGCCGTCGTCGCGCGTCCCCGGCGGGTAGACCGCGACCAGGCCTGCCTTGACCCCAGCGCAGGCGCTCGGGTCGGGGGTCGCCGCCAGCACCGCATCGGTCGACCGGAGGAGCACCCCGACCCAACCGGGGCCGTTGTCGACCCACCCGGTGTCGAGCACGTCGTGGGGGTCGAGACCCAGGGCCGACACGAGGCGGTCCGCCACCGGTGCGGCGACCGGACCGGATCGGGTCAGGGGTGGCGCGGCGAAGCACAGCCGCTCGCCCCGCCGCACCCGAACCAGGCCGGCACCGCACTGCTGCACGACCTCGCCATCGGAGGCCGGCACGCCGCCCGCCTCGAGCCACGCGTGGGCGCTCCCGAGGGTGGGGTGACCGGCGAAGGGCAGCTCCCCGCCGGTGGTCCAGATCCGCACGCGGTAGTCCGCGCCGGGGTCGGTCGGAGCGCACAGGAAGGTCGTCTCGGACAGGTTGGTCCAGCGGGCGACTGCTGCCATCTGCTCGTCGGAGAGGTCGTCGGCGTCGTGGAAGACGGCCAGCGCGTTGCCGCGGCAGGTGAGCTCGGAGAAGACGTCGACGAAGCGCACGGCAGCCATGCGCCCATGCAACCACGCGGCCCGGTCGGGGCGGTGGCGTGGGATGCGCCGCTACGGCGCGGCGGTCGTGGCGGCAGCGACGGCGGCGGCCCGGGCGTCTCCGGCCAGGTCGGTGCGCACGACCACCCCGAGCTTGCCCATGGTGGTGCGCATGCCGTCCCCGAGCCCGCTCGTGACGACGGTCTCCACTCCGTGCTCGCGCACGAAGCGGACGATGCGGGCGTGGTGGGTGCCCTCCGGGCCGGTGCCGTGCAGGTCGCCCCAGCCGACGTGGTGCTCGGTCCACGAGGTCACCTCACCGTCGGCGAGGTCGGCCACGGCCATCGTCTGAGCACGGCCGAGCCCGCCGCCCACGGAGCCCTCCGGCGTGGTGGTGACCCCGACGATCATGGTTCTCCTTCCGAGCCGGCTGGACGCGACGTGCGAGTGACGGCCCTCGAGAGCGAGAGCCGGCGCCGACCCTCCTGATCCTACGGCGGCTGTCCCCAGTCCGACTTCGCGCCCGGAGCGGGACGGGGAGTCAGTCGGTGGTGCGTCGGACGTAGGCCCGGATGGCCAGCGGCGCGAGGATCGCGGACAGCCCGATCGTCCAGATGAGCGTCGCGGTCACGGGGTACTGCAGCGGCAGCGCGGCGTCCGGCGGAAGCGGGAAGCCCTCGTTTCCCCACAGCTCGCGCAGCGCCTGCACGAGCGCGCTGATCGGGTTCCACTCGGCGAGCCAGCGCAGCACCGGCGGCATGCCCTCGGGCCGCGCGAAGGCGTTGCTGAGGAACGTGATCGGGAAGATCGTCACGAACATGACGCCCTGCACCGCCTCGACCGAGCTCAGCGACGACCCGACCAGGATGCCGATCCAGATCATCATGAACCCGAACAGGACGAGCAGGCCGTAGCCGACCAGGCCCTTGGCCAGCCCGTTGTTGATCCCCCACCCGATGAAGAGCCCGGTGACCGACATGACGACGATGCCGATGCTGGAGTGGATCAGGCTCGAGACGCTGCGGGCCACGACGACCGCACCGCGGCCGATCGGCAGCGAGCGGAACCGGTCGACGATGCCCTTGCCGAGGTCGTTGTTGAGCCCGATGGCGACGACGAACGAGCTGAACGCCATGGTCTGGGCCATGATCCCCGGCAGCAGCCACTCCTTGTAGTCGACGCCGGGGATGTTGATCGACCCCCCGAAGACGAAGGCGAAGAGCAGCACGAACATCACCGGCTGGATGGTGACGTCGGTGAGCATCTCGGGCTGGCGCTTGATGTGGGTGAGGTTGCGCCGGATGAGCGCCGCGATCTGTCGGGAGCCCGTGGCCCCCCGCTCGTCGGGGTGGGTCGCCTGGAAGTGCGTGGCCGTGGTCGAGGTCATCGGACCGCCTCCGTGATCTGGTCGTCGTGGGACGGCTCCTGCTCGGCCTCGGCCTTGTGGCCGGTGAGGTTGAGGAAGACGTCGTCGAGGCTGGGCCGCTGCAGGCCGATGTCGTCGAGGTCGATACCGGCCTCGTCGAGCCGCGCCGCGATGCGGGTCAGTGCTCCCACACCCTCGGCGGGAGCGGTGATGCGCCGGGCGTCGCGGTCGACGTGGATCTCGCCGACCTCGGACCTCACGATCTCGGCCGCGGCCTCGACCTCGCCCGGCCGGCTGACCGTGACGACGAGGCTGGCGGCCCCGGACTGGTCCTTGAGCTCGAGCGGGGTGCCCTGGGCGATGATCCGGCCGTGGTCGACGACGACGATGGTGTCGGCGAGCTGGTCGGCCTCGTCGAGGTACTGGGTCGTGAGGAACAGCGTCGTGCCGTCACGCACGAGGTCGCGCAGCACCCCCCACAGCTCGACCCGGCTGCGCGGGTCGAGCCCGGTCGTCGGCTCGTCGAGGAACAGCACGGGCGGCGTGGCGATCAGGCTCGCGGCGAGGTCGAGGCGCCGCCGCATGCCGCCGGAGTAGTCCTTGACCACCTTGTTGCCCGCCTCGGACAACGAGAACCGCTCGAGCAGCTCCTCGGTCGACCGCTTCACCAGCCCTCGGTCCAGGCCGTAGAGGTCGCCGATCAGCCGCAGGTTCTCACGGCCGGTCAGCAGCTCGTCGACCGTCGCGGACTGGGCGGTCAGGCCCATCCGGTGGCGCACGGCATCCGGCTGCGCGACCACGTCGAAGCCGGCGACCCGGGCCGAGCCGCTCGTCGGGATGCTCAGCGTCGTCATCATCCGCACGGTCGTGGTCTTGCCCGCCCCGTTGGGCCCCAGCATCGAGAACACCGTGCCGGTCGGCACCGAGAAGCTGACGCCGTCGACGGCGGTGAAGTCGTCGAACTTCTTGACGAGGTCGACCGCCTCGATGGCCGGGGCGCTCATGACACCAGGCAGAACGGGTGCCCAGCCGGGTCGAGGTAGACGACGAAGGAGCCCTCGGTCGAGGGCTGGTGCGCGTGCCGGGTGGCTCCTGCCGCGAGCACCAGCAGCTCGCCGGCGGCCAGGTCGTCGACCTGGAGGTCGAGGTGTGCCTGCTGCGGGTGGGGCCCACCGGGCCAGGTGGGCGTGACGTAGTCGTCGACGCGCTGGAACGCCAGTGACTGGGACCCCTCGCCGGCTCCCGCCGGGGCGATGGTGACCCACCCGTCGTGGGAGCCGTCGTTCACCTCCCAGCCGAGGAGGCCGGAGTAGAAGCCGGCGAGGGCACGGGCGTCCGGACAGTCGAACGCCACGACGTCGAGGGTGACCGTGGTCTGTGGAGCGGTGTCTTCACTCATGGAGGAAACCCTAGGTGTGACCACCGACACAGGTCTTCTCGATTTCTGCCGTCCTCCCGTCCGGCTCAGGTGCTCAGGTGCTCAGGTGCTCAGGTGGCCACGCAGCAGCGCCCCGGCCCGGGCGGCCTCCGCCTCGGTGTTGTTGAGGTGGAAGGACACCCGCAGCCGGCCCGCCCGCTCGGCCGCGACGACCCCGTGCCCGGCGAGCAGCCCCGGCACCGCCTCGTCGGCGGCCAGGGCCCGGATGGCCCGACCCACCGGCTCCAGCCCGGCCCCGGCGGCGAACGCCGCCTCGCACGCGAGGGCGTGGGCGTGCAGGTCGTGCACCCCCACCCGCTCGAGCAGCGCCAGCGAGGATGCCGTGCCCACCCAGGCGTGCCACCCCGGCGAGACGTCGTACCGGCGCGCGTCCGCGGCCAGCCGCAGGGGCGTGCCGTAGATCGAGGACCACGGGTGCTCACCGGCGTACCACCCGGCGGCCGCGGGCACCAGGCCGTCCCAACGGTCTCGACGCACGGTGAGGAACGCGGTGCCCCGCGGCGACAGCAGCCACTTGTAGGCCGCACACACGGTGTACGCGAACCTCCCGGCGTCGAGCGGGAGCCAGCCGGCGGCCTGGGTGACGTCGACCAGCACGTCGACGCCGTGCCGGGCTGCCGCGGCCTCGAGCGCGTCGAGCGGGGCCACCTCGCCGTCGGAGGACTGCACGGCTGAGAGCGCCACGAGCCCGGTCGCCCCGTCGACGTGCTCGGCGATCTCCGCGAGCGGCACCTCCAGCACCCGGATGCCGCGCGCCTCCTGCGCCAGGAAGGGGAACGTCACGCTCGTGAACTCGCCGTGCGGCACGAGCACCGTCGCGCCGTCCGGCACGGCGGCCGCCACGATCGCGACGAGGGGTGAGACCTGGCTGCCGATGGCCACCGTGTCCGCTCCGACCCCCACGATCCCCGCGTAGGCCGCTCGCGCGGCAGCGACGTCGGAGTCGTAGCCGGGTGCGTGCGCCGTGCCGCGGCGCCACTCGTCCAGCGCGGCCGCCAAGGCGACCAGCGTGGCCCGCGGGGGCAGGCCCATCGTGGCCGAGTTGAGGTAGGTGCCCTCGGGCTCGAACTCGTCGGCCCACGGCCAGTCGGTCGTCATCGCCCCACCGTAGGGCCGCAGCTCAGTCGTCGGTCGCAGCGGCCGCCAGGGGGGCCGCGAGTGCCGCCGCCGCGGACGGGTGGTCGTCGGCGAGCAGCCCGACCGCGAACAGCACGTAGGCCGTGTCCACCCGCAGCCTGGCCCCCTCGGGCACGCGCCACCCGCCGCCGTGGTCACGCGCCACCCGGGCCAGGACCCGTGGCCCGAGGTCACCGGGTGCGTGCCGGAGCACCCCACCGGAGCCGACGACCACGACGACCTCGGCGAGCGGCCGCGGGCGCTCCGACGGGTGCGGGGGTCGGCCGTGGCGGCGCACCGCGACCACCGCGGCGGTCGCGGCGATCTCCTCCTCCGCCGACCACTCGGCATCCGACGTGGCGAGGTGGGCGGGGTCGCGGACGACGGCCGCGGCGTACCCGGGCGTGCCCGGACCGAGCGGGAGCCGCTCACGGGCGGCGGCATCGACGACGCCCTCGGCGGTCCACCGCATCCCGAGGTCGGCCTCGACGGTGCGGGCGTGCCACAGGGTGCCGACGACCTCGCGGTGGATCGTGGCGTCCTCGCCGTGGGGGGTGATCACCGAGTAGACGTCGGTGGTGGCCCCGCCGACGTCGACGACGAGCACGTCTCCCCCCACGACCTGGGCGAGCACCTCGACGCCGCGGAGCACGGCATCCGGCGTGGGGGCGCGCACGAGCTCGGCGAACCCGCGACCGCGCGAGAGCCCCTTGCCGCCGATGACGTGGGTGAGGAAGGCCTCGCGAATCGCCGATCGAGCCGCCTCGGGCGCGACGACACCGATGCGGGGCAGCACGTTTCCCGTCACGACGTGGCGCCGGCCGGTCGAGGACAACAGGGCCGCGACCTCGCCGGCGGCCTCGGAGTTGCCGGCGACGACGACCGGTGCCTGCAGGCGCGCCTTCGCGATGCGCTCGGCGTTGTGCAGCAGCACGTCGGCGTTGCCCCCGTCGGTGCCGCCGACGAGGAGCACGAGGTCGGGGTCGGCGGCACGCAGGGCGGAGACGTCGGCGCCGGTCATCGGGCCACTCGCGACGTGCACCACCTTGGCACCGGCCGACAGGCCCACCCGCTGCCCGGCCTCGGCCGTGACCTCGCGTTCGTAGCCGACCACGGCCAGCCGCAGCCCTCCCCCGGCGCTGGAGCACACGAGCACCTCGCCGGGCTCGCCGTGCGGGGCGAGGGTGGCCCGCACGGCGTCCACGCCGTCCATGACGTCGCCGGCGACCGTCGTCGGGTGGCTCGCCGTGCCGAGGACCTCGCCGGTCCCCGCGTCGACGAGCACCGCCTTGGTGAACGTCGAGCCGACGTCGACGCAGAGGACCGAGGGCACGGCGGGTCAGGTGAGCCGGTCGAGCGCCTGGCCGAGGTCGGCGATGAGGTCCTCGACGTCCTCGATGCCGACGGACAGGCGGATGAGGTCGCCCGGCACCTCGAGCTCGGTGCCCGCCACCGACGCGTGGGTCATCCGCCCGGGGTGCTCGATGAGCGACTCGACGCCACCGAGCGACTCACCGAGGATCCACAGCTGCGTCTCGGCGCAGACCTTCGTCGCGACGTCCTCGCCGCCCTTGACCCGGAAGGCGACCATGCCGCCGAAGCGTCTCATCTGGCGCGCGGCGACGTCGTGGTTGGGGTGGTCGGGCAGCCCCGGGTAGTGCACCGCGGTGACGCCGTCGTGCGCCCGGAGGAAGGCGACGATCCTCTCGGCGTTGTCGCAGTGCCGTTCCATCCGCACCGCGAGGGTCTTCAGGCCGCGCAGCACGAGCCACGCGTCGAACGGACCGGCCACCGCCCCCATCGAGTTCTGGTGGAAGGCGATCCGGTCGGACACGCTCTCGCCGTCACGGGTCGTCGCACCGGGCGCGACGACGACGGCACCACCCACGACGTCGCTGTGCCCACCGGCGTACTTGGTCGTCGAGTGCACCACGACGTCGGCGCCCAGGGCGATCGGCTGCTGCAGGTAGGGCGAGGCGAAGGTGTTGTCGACGACGAGCAGGGCGCCGGCCTCGTGCGTCACGGCGGCGATGGCCTCGATGTCGGCGATGCCGAGCAGCGGGTTGGTGGGGGTCTCGACCCACACCATCCGCGTCTCCGGCCGGATCGCGGCACGCACCGACTCGACGTCGGCGACGGTCGCGATCGAGTGCGCGACCCCCCACGGCCCGGCGACCTTGTTGAACAGGCGGTAGGTGCCGCCGTAGGCGTCGGACGGGACCACGACGTGGTCACCGGGGGCGAGCAGCGCCCGCAGCACGGTGTCCTCACCGGCCAGGCCGCTGGCGAACGCGAACCCGCGCTCGCCGCCCTCGAGCGCTGCAATGCACTCCTCGAGGGCCGTGCGAGTGGGGTTGGCGGACCTGGAGTACTCGTAGCCCCCGCGCAGCCCGCCGATGCCGTCCTGCTTGTAGGTGCTCACCTGGTGGATCGGGGGGACCACCGCGCCGGTCGTGGGGTCCGGCTCCTGCCCGGCATGGATGGCGCGCGAGGAGAAGCCGAGGTGCTCGAGGTTCATGGGCGACAGCGTATGCCGGGCCGCGGTCGCGCCCGGACGGCGCCGGGCGCGCCCTGTCCGACCCGGGGATGATGCGCGGGGGCTGACGCGTTGGGCCTGACATGCTCTTCGGATCCCGTGCCAAGACCACGCTGCCCACCGCCGACGACGCCCTCCCGGGCCGTGAGACCCGCCCGTTCGTCGTGCCCGCGACCCACGAGGTGCTCGGCACCCCGCTCGAGGGTCCCTGGCCCGCCGGCACGGAGGCCCTCTACGTGGCCATGGGCTGCTTCTGGGGGGTCGAGCGGATCTTCTGGAAGCTCCCCGGCGTCATCACGACCGCTGCCGGATACATGGGCGGCCACACCCCCAACCCGACCTACGAGGAGACCTGCACCGGCCGCACCGGCCACGCCGAGACGGTGCTCGTCGCCTACGACCCGGCGGTCACCTCCCCCGAGCTGCTCCTCAAGGCGTTCTGGGAGAACCACGACCCCACCCAGGGCAACCGGCAGGGCAACGACGTCGGCACGGCCTACCGCTCGGCGATCTTCTGGACCACCGACGCCCAGGCGGCCGCGGCCGGCACCACCCGCGCCGCCTTCCAGGACGTGCTCACCCGCGCCGGCCGCGGTCAGATCACGACGACCCTCGCTCCGATGAGCGACGCCGGGCCGTTCTGGTACGCCGAGGACTACCACCAGCAGTACCTGCACAAGAACCCCAACGGCTACTGCAACCACGGGCCGAACGGCCTGACCTGTCCGGTGGGGGTCGCCGAGCTGCCCGCCCAGACCGACGTGCTCCCCCGGCCTGACCCTCAGGCGTCACCGGCCGGCCGCGATCTCGGGTTGAGAGCGGATGCCGGCGCCACGGCATCCGCTGTTGTGGGGCGGGCGTCGGGCGACTCCGGCGCGGACGACAGGCAGGCCCCGGCGAACCCGTTGTGAGCCACCGATCAGCTGCCCCCGACTTCGTCGGGCTTACCCGCGGTTCCGGGGCCGAGCTGCGCTCAGAACAGCAGGTAAGTCGCACGAGGTGGGTGAGGGGGCGCGGCTCCTGGTGTCGCCCATCCGCAACAAGTCGTGGTCCCTCAGATGCGGGAGGCGACCTCGGTGCCCTGGCGGATGGCGCGCTTGGCGTCGAGCTCGGCCGCCACGTCGGCGCCGCCGATGACGTGCACCGTCAGACCACGCGCCT
>DASQEZ010000192.1:0-11851 GCA_035633415.1 Ornithinibacter sp.
CGGAGCCACAGCAGACGATGATGCCGGTGGCCGGGTCGGCCAGCAGGGTGTCGATCTCGAGGGTGTCCGGGAGTGCGGCGCGGGTGGACATCAGCGCACCCCCTGGCGGACCAGCTCGTCGGCCAGCGCCGCGATGCCGCCGTCCTCGACGCCGCTCGCGAGCACGGGCAGGGTGAGCGTGGGCAGGCCCTGGGAGGCGACCTCGACGGTGAGCGAGGTCTCCAGCTCCACCCGCTCGGCGTGGTCGTGCGCCTCTCGCAGCAGGCCGCCCACCGTGCGGGCCGCGGCGCGCACACCCACGGCGGCGAGGTCGTCGCGCACCCTGGCCGAGACCCGAGCCGGCTCGGCGGCCGCGATGTCGAGCAGCGCCTCGTCGACGAGCGGCTCGCGCACCTGGTTGACGACGACGGTGCCCAGGCCGAACCCGGCATCCGACAGCTCGCCGATGGCGTCGACGGTCTCCTGCACCGGCATCTCCTCGAGCAGGGTCACGACGTGCACCACGCTGCGCCGGTCGCGCAGCATCCGGGTGATCGACTCGGCCTGCGAGTGGATCGGCCCCATCCGGGCGAGGTCGGCCACCTGCACGTTGACGTTGAGGAACCGGGTGATCCGCCCGGTGGGTGGGGCGTCGAGCACCACGGCGTCCCAGGTCTTGGGACCCTGGTGGCGGCGGGTGCCGGTGGTGCGGCCGACGGCCTCGTAGACCTTGCCGATGAGCAGCACGTCGCGCACGCCCGGCGCGATCGTCGTCGCGAAGTCGATGACGCCCATCCGCTCCAGCGCCCCTCCGGCCCGACCGAGCTTGTAGAAGATCTGCAGGTACTCGAGCAGCGCGGCCTTGGCGTCGACCGAGATCCCCCACACCTCGCCGCCGCCGGAGTGGGTGACGAGGCGGACCTCCTCGATACCCAGCGGGGGCACGTCGAAGGTCTGGCTGATGCCCTGCCGGCCCTCGACCTCGGCGAGCAGCACCCGCTTGCCCTGGCGGGAGAGGGCCAGCGCGAGGGCCGCGGCCACCGTCGTCTTGCCGACGCCGCCCTTGCCGGTGACGACGTGGAGGCGCACACCGTCCATGGCGCGAGAGAGGGGAGGGGTGGGCACGGCATCCACCCTAGATGGGGGTGTGCCACCGCCCGGATGCCGCCCGCCCCCGCCCGCGGCCGGCGGCTCAGTGGGTGGTGAGGGTGAGCTCCTCGATCTCCGCGAGGACGAGCAGGTAGGCGTCGGCCGCGGGGTCGATGACGTCGAAGTGGTCGGCCCGGCGCGCCACCGCGGTTCGCAGCGACTCGTCGGCGGCGCGGGTGGCGACGTAGGAGTCGACGACCGTTGCGGGCACGACATCGTCGAACTCGCCGCTGACGATGACCGCGGGCACGGTGAGGTGCTGACGGGCGGGGTCGGCATCCGCCCACGACGCCGGCTCCTCGGCGGGGGTGCCACCGAGCAGCGCCCGGGCCGCGTCGTCGCCGAGGCCGAGCCGGTCGACCTCGCCGAGGTCGGCTGCCGGCGCAAGGGCGACGACCCCGGTGAGCCAGGGTGCGTGGTCGCCGGAGGCGAGCCAGAGGGCCAGGTGGCCGCCGGCGGAGTGCCCCACGACGACGACCCGGTCGGGCAGGTGGGTGTCGGCGCGGGCGGACTCGAGCCGGGCCAGCACGGAGGTGCCGGTGCCCGGCCAGCCGCCACCCGGCATCCCGGTGCGGGCGTACTCGAGGTTCGCGACATGGAAGCCGTCGCGGGCGAGCGCCTCCGCGAGCGGGTTGATGTGCGTGCGGTCGTACTGCTCGCGCCAGAAGCCGCCGTGCACCAGCGCGACGGTGATGCCGCGGGCCCGCCCCGGCGCCGGCTCCCACACGTCGTAGACGTCTGTCTGCAGGGGGCCGGTGACCTCGGTGCGGTCAGGTGGCCGCGCGGTGCCGAACATGATGTCGGTGTCGTCGTCGCTCACCTGCGCCACGGTAGCCGCCGAGTGCTGCGGCGCTAGGGTGGCCGGCATGACGAAGTACGAGTACGCCACCGTGCCGCTGATCGTGCACGCGACCAAGCAGATCCTCGACCAGTGGGGCGACGACGGCTGGGAGCTCGTCCAGGTCCTCGCCATGCCCGAGGGTAACCTCGTCGCCTACCTCAAGCGCCCGAAGGTCTGAGCGGTGGGTGAGGTCGAGCAGCGTCTCGCCGAGCTCGGGCTGCGGCTGCCGGAGGTGGTGCCACCGCTGGCCGCCTACGTGCCCGCGGTGCTCGACGGCTCGCGGGTCTACGTCTCCGGTCAGGTGCCGATGGTCGACGGGGTGCTCGCCGAGAGCGGGCACGTCGGCGAGGGGCCGGGCCTGGTGTCGCCCGAGCGGGCCAAGGAGCTCGCCGCCGTGTGCGCGCTCAACGCCATCGCCGCGGTGAAGTCGGTCATCGGTGACCTCGACCGCGTCGAGCAGGTCGTGAAGGTCGTCGGTTTCGTGGCCTCCGACCCCTCGTTCACCGGCCAGCCGGGTGTCGTCAACGGCGCCTCGGAGCTGTTCGGTGCGGTGTTCGGTGCTGCGGGGGTACACGCCCGCTCGGCCGTCGGGGTGACCGCGCTGCCGCTCGGGGCGCCGGTCGAGGTCGAGGTCATCGTCCACGTCCGGGACTGACCCCGTGGCCGGTCAGCTGCCCCCGGATGCCGGTGGGTCGCGTCGTGTCGTCGACCACCCGATCTCGCGCGATCCCGGGCTGGGGGCGCGGGCGGCGGCCTGGCTCGCGTCGCCGGAGCGGGTGTCCCCACCGCCCCGGGCCGCGTCCACGGTGATGCTCGTGCGCGACGGTGCCGTCGGCGTCGAGGTGTTCGTGCAGCGACGGGTGGCGACCATGGCGTTCGCGCCGTCGACGGTGGTCTTCCCCGGCGGCGGGGTCGACCCTGCTGACCACGCGCTGCCGGTGACGACGCCCGGGCTCGCCGAGCTGGCTCGCGCGATGGGGGTGGGTGTCGCTGCCGCCGCGCCCTACGCGGCGGCCGCGGTGCGAGAGGTCGAGGAGGAGTGCGGCGTGCAGCTCACGGTCGCCGACCTGCGGGGCCGGGCCCACTGGGTGACACCGGAGTTCGAGCCGCGCCGCTACGACACCTGGATCCTCGCCGCCGGGATGCCCACCGGCCAGGAGGCCACCGGCACCACCACCGAGTCCGACCACTGCGACTGGGTGCGCCCGCGTGCGCTCCTCGACCGGCACTCGGCGGGTGAGGTGCGGATGCTGCCACCCACCGTCGTCTCGCTCGAGCAGCTCGCGGCCTTCGCGTCGGCCGCCGACTTCCTCGCCGACCGGCCGGTGGTCGCGAAGGTGCTGCCGGTGCTCGTGCTCGGCGACGACGGCGAGCCGGTGCTGCGCACCGAGATGCCCTGACCCGCGTCCCTGTCGTGGTGGGTGCGGTGCGCGCCGTGGCGCACCTACGGACGGACGAACGGGCCCTCGGAGGGCGCAGCCCCGCACGGCGAGCCGGCTTCAGGGCTCGTTTGTCCGTCCGTGGGAGCGCAGGGGAGGTGCCTCCGTCGCCCGGCCCTCACGAACATCGCGCCAGGTGCGCAGCGCCCACCGCACCCACATCGGCTCGTACATGACGTCCTCGTAGGCGAAGCGAAGCGAGGAGTAGTCGAAGACGGCGAACTCGGTGTGCCGGCGGCAGTCCTTCCGCAGTCCCTTGCGAGTGCCATGGTGCTCGAAGCCGTCAGCCTCCACCGCGAGACGTAGCTCCTCGCTGCCGAGGTCGACCACGGCGTACATTCCCGGGGCAGAGAGCTCGAGTTGCGGAGTGAGCTCGAAGCCCTCCTCGATGGTGAGGGCGCGGAGCACGGATTCGAACGGGTTGGCCGCCCTGGCATCCGCGTGGGCGGCAACTCGGCGCACCCGTCGTGCGCCGGGCCCGGCCGCCCGAGACGCGCTCTCCGACAGTTCCGTGCCTGTCACCGCTCGGGAGCGAAGGGCCGAGTCGGCCACGGCCAACGCCTCGTCGAACGGAAGCGATCGGCAGCAGTCGAGCACGGTGCGCAGGGGCGTGGTCACGCCGTCGCGGACCTGGTCTGGAGCGAGGTCGGCCAAGCGGGGGATCACGTCGACGAGCTGGCCCGGCCGCAACCGTCGGTTCCGCGCAAGGGTGACCCAGGCGGCATCCGGGAGGGTCTTGACCTTCCAGCCGTGGTGGACCGCAGCGCTGAGGTGCGAGAGCACACCGCTTCGTGCGTGCGCCGTCGCGAGCTGCTCCGCCGTCGACGGCAGCACGTAGCGGCCCTTGGCCGCGCGGACGACGGCCCCGGCGTCGATCGAGCGGCGGATGAGCCGGGCCGGGTGCACGACCCGGAGCTCGCGCCATCGGCTGACCCCGCCGAGGAACGCGACCGTGTCGGCCACGTCGGTGGTTGTTCCCCGCTCCCTCACCCGCTCATCGTGGCGCGAACGGGCGCAGGGGCGCGGCCGTCATCCACAGGGCCCACCGCGGCTCGACTGCCTGTTGGCAGGTGCGGTCGAGGTCTCGGCTGGAGGTGGGCGGCATACTCGGGCGGGTGAGTGCCACTCCGCCGCCGTCGGTGACCGACCCCTGGGCCGGCGGCGAGGTCACGACCCGGGCGCACTGCGTGCTCGCCCCGAACCCCGGCCCGATGACCCTCGACGGCACCAACACCTGGGTGCTGCTCGAGCCCGGGTCGACCCAGGCCGTCGTCATCGACCCCGGGCCGCTCGACGAGGGGCACCTCGCCGCCGTCCTGCGGGTCGTCGAGCAGCGCGGCGCCCGCGTGGCCGAGACGGTGCTCACCCACGGCCACGACGACCACGCCGAGGGAGCCCCGCGGTTCGCCGAGCTGACCGGCTCGCGGGTGCGCGCCGTCGGGCGTGGCCACGACGACCTCGGGGACGGCGACGTGCTCACCGTGGGTGGCCTCGAGCTGCGGGTGGTCTCGACGCCGGGACACACGTCCGACTCGATCTCGTTCGCCCTGCCCGCCGACTCCGCGCTGCTCACGGGCGACACCGTGCTCGGCCGGGGCACCACGTTGGTCGCCCACCCCGACGGGGAGCTCGCGGCCTACCTCGCCTCGCTGGAGCGGATCCGCGGGCTCACCGGCAACGGCTCGGTGGTGCGCATCCTCCCCGGCCACGGCCCGGTGGTTCCGGATGCCGCCGCGATGGTCGCCTTCTACCGCCTCCACCGCGCGGAGCGGCTCGACCAGGTGCGCGAGGCGCTCGCCGACGGCGCGGCCTCCGAGGACGACCCGGTGGAGGGGGTGCTGCGGCGGGTCTACGCCGAGGTGCCGTCAGCGGTGTGGCCGGCGGCCCGGATGTCGATCCGCGCCCAGCTGGAGTACCTGGCCCGCTGAGCTCAGCGGGCGCGGCGGCGCAGCCGCTCGACGTCCATGAGCAGCACGGCGCGGGCCTCGAGGCGCAGCCAACCGCGCGAGGCGAAGTCGGCCAGCGCCTTGTTGACGGTCTCGCGAGAGGCTCCGACCAGTTGCGCGAGCTCTTCCTGGGTGAGGTCGTGCGCGACGAGCAGGCCCTCGTCGACGGGGCGGCCGAAGCGGGCGGCGAGGTCGAGCAGGGCCTTGGCCACACGGCCGGGCACGTCGGTGAAGACGAGGTCGGCGAGCACCTCGTTGGTGCGGCGCAGCCGTCGGGCCAGGGCAGCCAGCAGCGTCGAGGCCACACCGGGGCGGGTCGCGAGGAACTCCTTGAGCTGCTCGTGGCCCATCGAGACGACCTGGGTCTCGGCGACGGCGGTCGCGGTGGCAGTGCGCGGGCCCGGGTCGAACAGCGAGAGCTCACCGAACATCTCGCCCGGACCGAGGATCGCCAGGAGGTTCTCGCGACCGTCGCTGCTGGTGCGACCGAGCTTGATCTTGCCCTCGCCGATGACGTAGAGACGGTCCCCCTGGTCGCCCTCGTGGAAGAGGATGTCGCCGCGCTCGAGGCGCGACGGACTCATCGTCGAGATGAGTGACTCGGCGCTCTGGTCGTCCAGGGCGGCGAACAATGGCGCTCTGCGCACGACGTCGTGATCCACGCGGCACAGTGTGCCAGAGAACACAGTCGGGGCGCGGACGGTGGGGCCTTCGGGCCGGCCTGTCGTGAGGTGCCCCTACCGGCAGACCTGCAGGTCGGCGGCTCGAGCGGGGCCGTCGGACCCGCGCCGTAGGCTGGGCTCGTGCCCGTGACGACCCCCAGCGCCGCACGGCGCGCCCGTTTCGCCCAGGAGTCCCCGGTCGCACTGACCCGCAGGGCCCGCCGCATCTCCCGTGCCCTCCTCGAGCGGTACCCCTACGCCCACTGCGAGCTCGACTTCGAGACCCCGCTGCAGCTACTCGTGGCCACCGTGCTCTCCGCGCAGACCACCGACGTCATGGTCAACACCGTCACGCCCACGCTCTTCTCGCGCTGGCCCACCGCAGAGGCGCTCGCCGGCGCCGACCGTGAGGAGATGGAGGCCGTGCTGCGGCCCACCGGGTTCTTCCGGGCCAAGACCAACTCCGTCATCAACCTCAGCGCCGCGATCGTCGAGCGCTTCGGCGGGGAGGTGCCGGGCCGGCTGGCCGACCTCGTCACGCTCCCCGGCGTCGGGCGCAAGACCGCCAACGTCGTGCTGGGCAACGCGTTCGACGTCCCGGGAATCACCGTCGACACCCACGTCGGTCGGCTCGCCCGCCGGTTCGGCTGGACGGCCGAGACCGACCCGGTCAAGGTCGAGGCCGCGGTCGGTGCTCTGTTCCCCAGGCGCGACTGGACCATGCTCAGCCACGTGGTGATCTTCCACGGCCGCCGCACCTGCCACGCCCGCACCCCCGCGTGTGGCGCCTGCCCGGTCGCGCAGTGGTGCCCGTCCTACGGCGATGGCGAGACCGACCCGGCCAGGGCCAGGAAGCTGCTCGCGTACGAGCTCGCCCCGGGCTCGGTGCTCCCCGACCCGCCGCCCGGGCCGCTCCCCGGCGACCCGCCGCAGGCGACAGCGCCCTGAGCGCCCCGGGCGACCCCGGCCCTCGTCTGGCGACGGTCCCACCGCGCTCCACGGCATCCGGATGCCGTTCACGCGCCACCGTGGAAGCGCACCCAGCCGCGCTGCATACGATGGCGCCCATGACGACGGCCCGCGCGCGGCACGCCGGCCGGGAGCGGGCGGCGTGACCGCGCCGACGCCCGGCTGGCTCACCACCCTCGCCGCCCGCCCCGACGTCGCCGAGCACGAGTGGTTCTCGACGTACGCGGTGCCCGAGGGCGAGGGACGCCGCTCGGCCGTGCTCATGCTCTTCGGCCCTGACCCCCGCGGGGGCGAGGACGTCGTGCTCACCGAACGGGCGCACACCCTGCGCTCGCACCCGGGCCAGGTGTCCTTTCCCGGGGGCCGGCTCGACCCCGACGACGACGGGTCGGTGGGCGCCGCACTGCGCGAGGCGGAGGAGGAGGTCGGGCTGGACCCCTCGGGGGTCGAGGTGCTGGCGACCTTCCCCGACCTCTTCCTCGCACCGAGCCAGCACGCCGTGACGCCGGTGCTCGCGTGGTGGCCGAGCCCGGTGCCGGTCGGCGTGGTCGACCGTGGGGAGGTCGAGCGCGTGCTGCGCGTGCCCGTGGCCGACCTCCTCGAGCCCGCCAACCGGTTCACCGCCGTCTTCGGCCCCTACCGCGGGCCGGCGTTCGAGGTCGGCGACCTCTTCGTGTGGGGCTTCACCGCGATGCTGCTCAGCAGCCTCTTCGACCTCGCCGGGCTGGCGCTTCCCTGGGACGTCGCTCGCGAGCAGCCGCTGCCCGACCGGGTCCTGTCGCCGTGGATGCGGGGGGCGCAGGAGTGAGCGGGTCGGTCGTCCTCGACCTGGTCCTGGTCCTCGTCCTCGCCGCCTACGCGTGGAGCGGCTGGCGCCAGGGGTTCGTGTCGGCCGCGCTCGGGCTGGTGGGGCTGGTGGGCGGGGCCTACCTCGCCATCCGCTTCGTGCCGTCCCTGCTCGAGGAGTACCTGGGCATCTACCAGGCGACGGCGGCGGGCCTGCTCGCACTGCTCGCCGCCGTGCTGGCCGCCGCCGTGCTCGGCCAGGCGCTGATGCTGCTGGTCGCCCGGCGCTTCCGCGACGTCGTGACTGCTCCGGCGGCCCGGGCCGCCGACTCCGTGCTCGGTCTCGTCGCCGTGCTCGTGACGGCGCTGCTGGTCGTGTGGGTCATCGCGGGCGCTGTGAGCGCAGGCGGCCCGCCGGCAGCACGCGACGTCGTCGCCCGCTCCGTGGTGATCTCCACGCTCGACGAGATCGCACCCCCCTCGGCCGACGCCCTCGTCGACGACGTGACCCAGGCCCTCGACCGCGGGTTCCCGCGGGTCTTCGAGGGGCTCGGCCCGGAGCCGATCGCCCCCGTCGAGCCCCCCGATGCCGCTGTGGTCACCGACCCGGACGTCGCGGCGGCGCTCGACTCCGTCGTCCACGTGCGGGCCGAGTCGAACACCTGCGGGCGGGCCCAGGTGGGCAGCGGCTGGGTGGTCTCCTCGGGGCGGGTCGCCACGAACGCGCACGTCGTGGCCGGCGCCGACCGGGTCATGGTCAGTCTGCGCGGCACCGGCCGCGAGCAGGCCGCCCGCGTGGTCGCATTCGACCCGCGCCGCGACGTCGCGGTGCTGCAGGTGAGCGACCTCGCCGCGTCTGGTCTGGAGCGTGGGTCGGCCCTGCGCGACGGCGACCCGGCTGCGCTCGCGGGCTTCCCGGGAGACGACGGGCTCTGGGTCGGCGCCGCCCGCGTGCGCGACGTGCTGACGGCCAACGGGGCCGACATCTACGGCAGGACGGGCGTGACCCGGCAGATCTACTCGCTGCGTGCCCAGGTACGCCGCGGGGCATCCGGGGGTCCGGTCCTCGACCGGCGCGGTGACGTGGTGGGCATGATCTTCGCGACCTCGCTCGACGACCCGGACACCGGGTACGCCCTCACCCTCGAGGAGATCGCGCCGGTGCTGGGTCGGGGCGTGCTCGCGTCGAGGGCCGTGTCGACCGGGCGGTGCGCGTCAGGCTGAGGGAGCGGCGGCTCCCACCGTGGCGGCGCCCCCCGAGCCTCCCGGGGCCGTCGGCGCCGTGTCGACGCCGGGGTCACCCAGGGGGCTCTTGAGCACGGCAAGGGTCTGCTGCGCCTGGTCGATGGCGCGGTCCGGTGACGGCTGGGCCTTGTCGAGGGCCTTCTTGCCCAGCAGGCCGAGCACGGCGGCGATGATGAGCACGACCGTCGCGACGATGAGGTAGCCGGCCCACACCGGCAGCCACTCGGCGATCCCCCAGGCGGCGCTGTGCAGGAAGAAGACCAGGGCCATCAGCCCCAGGAACGCGGCACCGGCGAGCAGCCCCACGCCCTTGCCGATGACCTTCGCCCCGGTGGTGACCTCGGCCTTGGCGAGCGCGATCTCGCCCCGGACGATGCCCTCCAGGTCGTGCGTGGCGTCCGCCACCAGCTGGCCGATGGTCCGCTCCGTGCCCGATGTCCCGGTTGCCATGCGCGTCCGCCTCACTGTCCACGTCGGCCCACGTCACGGGCCCTCGACGCAGACCTTACCCAGCGTGGGCCGGTCGGTGACTAGGTGGCCTCACGCTCGTACACGTCGGGGATGCCGTCGGCGTCGTCGTCGCGGGACTCCAGCTCGGCGATCCGGCGGTACTCGCGGTTGCGCAGGCGCAGCACCAGCGACGCGAGGGTCGCGGCGATCAGCGACCCGACGAGGATCGCGAGCTTGACGTGGTCGTCACGATCGGAGCCGGCACCGAAGGCCAGCTCACCCACGAGGAGGGACACGGTGAAGCCGACGCCGGTGAGCAGCGCCAGGCCGAACACGTCGGTCCAGGTGAGCCCGCTGTCGAGCTCGGCACGGGTGAACCGGGCGAGCAGCCAGGTGGCCCCGAAGACCCCGATGAGCTTGCCGACGACCAGCCCGAGGATCACCCCGATCGCGACCGGGTCGCCCAGCGTCGCGAGGAAGCCCCCGCCGATGATCGTGACCCCGGAGGCGAAGAAGGCGAACACCGGCACGGCCACGCCCGCCGAGATCGGCCGCATCCGGTGCTCGAACCGGTGGGCCACGTCGACCTTGCGGTCCAGCGTGCTCACCGAGGGAACCGAGGCGCGCGGCTTGACCGGCACGACGAGCCCGAGCAGGACGCCGGCCACGGTGGCGTGGACGCCCGATCCGTGGACGAGGGCCCAGGTGGCGAAGGCGAGCGGCACCAGGAGCCACCAGTGGATGATCCGGCGCTGGACCAGGGCCGCGAAGATGCCCAGCGGCACCATCGCGGCGAGGAGGGGGACGAGCTGGAGGTCGCTGGTGAAGAAGACCGCGATGATCGTGATGGCGATGAGGTCGTCGACCACCGCGAGCGTCAGCAGGAAGGACCTCAGCGCGGAGGGCAGGGAGGACCCGATGACGGCCAGCACGGCGAGCGCGAACGCGATGTCCGTGGCCGTGGGGATGGCCCAGCCGCGAAAGGCGTCGCCGCGAGCCCCGAGGAGGGTGACGGTGGCCAGGAAGACCAGGGCAGGGAAGACCACCCCGCTCACGGCCGCGAACACCGGGACCGCAGCCTTGGCCCGCGAGCGGAGGTCGCCCACGAGGAACTCCCGCTTGAGCTCCAGCCCGGCGACGAAGAAGAAGATGGCGAGCAGCCCGTCGGCCGCCCAGTGCCCCACGGTGAGCCGCAGGTCGCCCCACTCGGGGCCGATGTAGGTGTCGCGCACGGTGCCGTAGGCGTCCCGCCACGGGCTGTTGGCGAAGACCATCGCCGCGACCGCCGCGATGAGGAGCAGGGCCCCACCGGTGGTCTCGGTGCGCAGGGCGTTGGCGACGAACTGCGTCTCGGTCCACGTCGAACGGCGCAGCAGGGTCGGCCGGCTCGACGAGGGAGACGGCGCGCTCATGGGGACTCCTCGGATCAGTGACTTCGGTCCGGGACCGCGCACGCGGACCCGTGTGCCGACCAGACTTCCCGGCGCTCCGCGGCCACTCTATCGGCGCGGGGGGGCCGCGGAGGCTGCGGCCACCAGCGCGGAGTACATCGTGCGCACGTCGTCGTCGTCCGCCGCCGCGGCGCGCACCGTGCCGTCGAGGTCGAGGGTCTTCTCGAAGTGCAGCGCGGCCCCGTCGACGACGACCATCTTGATCCGCTCGAGGGTCTGGCGGAGCGCCGAGCGGGCGTACCGGGCCCCGCTCCATCCGTACCCGACGCACGCGACCGGCATCCCGTCCCACTCGGAGTAGAGGTAGTCGATGGCGTTCTTCAGGGCTGCGTTGTAGCCGCGGTTGTACTCGGGCATGACGAGCACGACGGCGTCGAGGCCCCCGACGACGGCCGCCCACCGCCGGGTGTGCTCGTGCGCGTAGCTGCCGTCCGAGGGCATCTCGGGCTCGTCGAGCAGCGGGAGGCCGACCTCGCGCAGGTCGACGTCGACGAGCTCGACGTCGTGAGGAGCCAGGGCTCGCACCCAGTCAGCGACGTGGTGGCCGATCCGGCGGGGGCGGGTGCTCGCGGTGACGATGCCGATGCGGGTCATGCCCGCGATCCTCACACGAACCCGCCTCGAGAGCGGACCCGGTCGTCCTGGTCACCGGTGCGGCACTTCCGGGCTGCTTCGTGGGACGACCGAGGGGTGCCGGGCGACGCCCGGCACCCCTCCTTCTCCCGCCCGGACGTCAGGTGGAGGACGGCCCGCTGGTCATGCCCTGGGAGATCAGGTTCATCACCGAGGAGTCGGCCAGCGTGGTCGCGTCGCCGATGTCGCGCCCTTCGGCGACGTCCTTGAGGAGCCGGCGCATGATCTTGCCGGAGCGCGTCTTGGGAAGCTCGGGGACGATCATGATCTGCCTCGGCTTGGCGATCGGGCCGATCTCGTG
>DASQEZ010000193.1:0-2127 GCA_035633415.1 Ornithinibacter sp.
GGCACCAGCGGCGCACCGAGTTCACCCTCTCGATGGTGGGTTCCTCGGGGTGGCGCTGCTTGGCGTGCTGCCCGGAATCCTGCTCGCGATCATGCTGTCGATCCTCAACGTGTTCCGGCGTTTCTGGTGGCCGCACCAAGCCGAGCTCGGCCGGGTCGAGGGGCTCGCGGGCCTGCACGACACCGGCACCTACCCGCACTGCGAGCTGCTGCCGGGCCTGGTCGTCTACCGCTTCGACGCCCCGCTGATCTTCGCCAACTCGCGGATGTTCGGCGACACGGTGCGGGCGATGGCCGAAAGAGCGCCCCGAACTGCGCTGGGTGCTCGTGGCGGCCGAGCTGATGACCGACGTGGACACCACCGCGGCCGACATGCTCGCCGAGCTGGACTCCTGGCTCAACGCCCGCAACGTGTCGCTGGTCTTCGCCGAGGTGAAGGACCCGGTGCGGGAGAAGATCGAGCGCTACGAGCTTGACCGCACCATCGACCCGGCCCACTTCTTCCCGACCCTCGACGAGGCCGTCGACGCGTACGTCGCCGAGACGGGCGAGACGTGGCACGAGCCGGTTTCGGGACCCTGAGAGGAGACCAGGATGACGCAGCAACCACAGGAACGCCTCGTCCCCACGGCGAGGCAGCGTGCCGCCTCATGGTGTGCCTACGCGAGCCTCGCGCTGGCCGCGGTCTACCTGGCGGTGGTGCTCATCCGCCGGTGGGACGTGCTGCTGGCCGGGCTGGCCGCGCTGGCGGTGCTCGTCGTCGCCGCCTGGTTCGCCGTGTCACGCCGCGGCACCCCTCGGCTCGTGGGCCTGGTCGTCGGGGCGGCCGGCCTGGTGGCGTTCACCGTGGTCATGGTGGCCAGCAACAGCGTCCGGGTCCTGGTCGTGGGGCTGGCGCTCGCCGCGGTCTCGGCCGGGTCGGCACGGGTCGCGCTGCGCCCGCCGAGCACCGACCCCTCGCAGGTGGTGGCCGCCGCCGCGCCTTCTCACGCGGTGCTCATCATGAACCCCTGGTCCGGCGGGGGAAAGGTGGAGCGGTTCGGCCTCGAGCAGCTCTGCCGGGACCGGGGCATCGAGCCGATCGTGCTCTTCAAGGGTTCTGACCTGCTCGCACTCGCCGAGGATGCCGTAGCTCGCGGGGCGGACGCCATCGGCATGGCCGGGGGAGACGGGTCGCAGGCGGTCGTGGCGTCGGTCGCGAGCCGGCACGGCATCCCGTTCGTCGTGATCCCCGCCGGCACCCGCAACCACTTCGCCCTCGACCTCGGGATCGACCGCGAAGACGTCGTCGGTGCCCTCGACGCCTTCGACGACGGGGTCGACCGGCGCATCGACCTCGCGGAGGTGAACGGCCGCGTCTTCGTCAACAACGCCTCGATGGGGTTGTACGCCCGGATCGTGCAGTCGGCCGAGTACCGGGACGCCAAGGTCCGCACGGCCGCCGACACCCTTCCCGACCTGATCGGGCCTGCTGCGGTGCCGCTCGACCTGCGGTTCACCTTGCCCTCGGGGGAGCAGGCGACCTCCGCGAACCTGGTCCTGGTGTCGAACAACCCGTACCAGCTCTCACACCTGCGCGGGGCCTCGACCCGGCCCCGGCTCGACGGCGGTCGACTCGGCGTGGTCTCGGTGCTGGTGCGAGGCGCAGGGGATGCCGAGAAGCTCGCGGCGCTCGAGGCCGCCGGCCAGGTCGGCCGCTTCTCCGGCTGGAACGAGTGGACCCCCACCGAGTTCGAGCTCACCTCCGGCGGGCCGGTGGAGGTCGGGGTCGACGGCGAGGCGCTGACGATGGAGCCGCCGCTGCGCTTCGTGATCCGGCCGGGGGCGCTCACCGTGCGCCTGTCCCGGGCGACGCTTTCTCGCCCCTCGGCTGCGCCGGCGGTACACGTCGTGTCCGCGCCGACACTGGGTGCCCTCTGGCACACCGCGCTAGGTCGGCCCGTGGTGGCGAGGTGACCGGCGCCGAGCCGGACCAGCCGTCCATCGCCGTGGAGCCGGTCGAGGAGCGGCTGGCCCGACGGCTCGACGACCGCGCCGGGTCAGGACGCCCGGTCGCGGCGCGCGCGTCGGGGGTGCTTCACCGCCTGGGTCGACTCGATCGGGCGGCGTACGGTGCCGTGGCCCGACG
>DASQEZ010000194.1:0-15279 GCA_035633415.1 Ornithinibacter sp.
GACGCGAGCGCTCGGGCCGCGCTGCCCGACGACATCCCGGTCGTCGTCATCGACCGCCGCTGCGGCATCGACGACAAGGACGTCGTGCGGGTCACCGACCACGAGGGCGGCGTCGAGGCGGTGCGCCACCTCATCGCCCACGGCCACACCCGCATCGCGTTCCTGGGCGAGACCGAGGAGTTCACCACGGTCCAGGACCGCCTCGCCGGCTACACCGACGCGCTGGTCGGTGCCGGGCTCACTGTCGAGCCGGAGCTCGTCGAGACCCGCTGCTGGAACAGCGAGGTGGCCTATCCCCTCGCGATGGCGATGCTCGCCCCCGCCGACGGGCCCACCGCGGTCTTCGCGTCCACCCCCCTCGTCGGACTCGGGGTGCTGCGTGCGCTCAAGCGCCTCGACCGCCAGGACGTCGCGGTCGTCGTCTTCGGCGACTTCCCCCTGGCCGAGCTGATGACGCCCCCCACCACCGTCATCGACCAGCGCCCGACGGCGCTCGCCCACGCGGCGTTCGACCACCTCGCGCGCCGGCTCGAGGACCCCCACTCGCCCGTGGTCGAGACCGTCCTGCCCACCCGCCTGATCCAGCGCGGTTCCGGCGAGCTGCCGCCCCGGAAGGCCTCGTCGTGAACCATCCACTCGTCGTCGACATCGGTTTCGACCTCGGCACCACCGTCACCAAGCTGACGGCACTGGCCGAGGACGGCACCAAGCTCGTCGACCTCTCTGTCGCCACGACGTGGGACGAGCTCGGCGACGGCTGCGCCGAGCGAGACCCCCGGGCCGTCGTGGCCGCCGTTGAGGACCTCCTCGCTCGCGCGGCCACGACGGTGGGCACCGGCAACGGCCACCACGGTCCCCTCGACATCCGGTCCATCGGCTTCACCTCGATGGCCGAGTCCGGGGTCCTCGTCGACACCGACGGCCAGCCGCGCTCCCCCGTCATCGCGTGGTTCGACCCGCGCGGCAGTGACCAGGTGGCCGCGGTGTCACCCGAGCTGGCACACGACTTCCCGGCCCGCACCGGGCTGCCGGTCACCCACGTGGCGTCGGTGTTCAAGATCGCCTGGCTGCGCGACCAGGGTTTCGCACTCGCCGGGATGCAGTGGCTGTCGCTGCCCGAGCTCGTCATCGCGCAGCTCGGCGGCCGACGGGTGGCCGAGCTCTCGCTGATGGGCCGCACCGGCTTCCTCGACATCCACACCAACGCGCCCTACCGGCCCGCGCTGGCCCACCTCGGCGTGGGCGAGGACCTGGTGCCCGAGCTCGTCGGAGCCGGCACCCCCGCCGGGCGGGTGCGCTCCGACCACCCGGTCGTCGCCGCCCGCGGGGCGGTGCTCACGGTGGCCGGTCACGACCACGCCGTGGCCGCGGCCGCGGCCGGGTCGGCCGCCACGGCATCCGCGATGGACAGCTTCGGCACCGCGGAGGCGTTCCTGGTGGCGAGCGGCCACGTGCCCGACCCCGACGTCGTGCGCGAGCTGACCACCCACGGGGTCTCGGTCTACCCCCACGTCGTGCACGGCACGACCGGGCTGCTGGCGGGGATGCGCACCGGGCTCGTCCTCAAGCGCGTGCTGCGCCTGCTCGGCGCCGACGACGAGGACGGCCGCAGCCGGGTCGACCGCGACTCGCTCGCCCACCGTGGCGACCGCAGCGGTGACATCGGCGTCCTCGGCTTCTCGATGTCGGACCACGACGTCACCCTCCACCTGCGCGGCGACTCCCCGTCACCGGGCAAGGTCTGGCGCGCGGCGCTCGACCACAGCACGGCGCACGCCGCCACCCTCCTCTCGCACCTCGGCACCGCCGGGGTCCCCATCGAGCGACTCGTCCTCGCGGGTGGCTGGAGCCGGATGCCGTCGGTCCTCGACGCGCGCCGCGCCCTGGCTCCCACGGTCGAGGTCGCCGCCATCCAGCAGCCGGGCCCCCGAGGCGCGGCGCTCTACGGGCGATGGGCCGCCACCTCGGGCGACCCCATCAGCAGCGACCTGCGGCCCCCAGCCGCGTACTTCACCCCGGTCACGGAGACGGTCTCCGCCGGCCACGCACCACCCCTGGCTAAGGAGGCCACCTCATGACGTCAACCGGACTCGACGCGATCGCCACCGATGCGGGCACGTTCGCCGTGCTCGCGATGGACCAACGCGGAACCCTGAAGCGGATGCTCGCCGCCGTCGACCTCCCCGACACCACCGACGAGGAGATCATCGCGATGAAGCGCGACATGATCGCCTCCCTCGCCGGCAGCCCTTCGGCGTTCCTCATCGACCCCACCTTCGGCCTCCCGGCCGCCCACCAGGTTCAGGGCGCTCCTCCGTTCGGGCTGCTGCTCGCGGCCGAACCGGCCTCTCGCGGAACGCACCTCGGTGAACCGACGGTCTCCCTCGACCCCGCGCAGGATGCCGCGTGGGTGCGCGAGAGCGGCGCCGACGCCATGAAGTTCCTCGCCCAGGTGCGGGCCGACCGCCCGGTCGGTGAGGACGGCCGGGACATCACCGCGGAGGCGCGCGAGGCGATGCAGGCGCTCGTGGCCGACTGCGCCGCGAACGACGTGCCCTCGATCATCGAGAACCTCATCTTCCCGCTGGCCGGCGAGGCGCCGCTCTCCCCCGAGGCCCGGGCCGACGCCATCATCGAGGCCGCCGTGCTCATCGACGACCTCAAGCCGAGCCTGCTCAAGCTCGAGTACCCGGGCAGCCCGGAGGCCTGCAAGCGGCTGGCCTCGCGGCTGACGGTGCCGTGGGCCGTTCTCTCCGCCGGGGTCTCGTCGGACGAGTTCGCCCAGGTGCTGCGGGTCAGCTGTGACGAGGGCGGGGCCAGCGGGTTCATCGCCGGCCGGTCCGTCTGGAAGGAGACCGTCGCCATGGGTCACGACGAGCGGGTCGCGTTCCTGTCCGACACCGGCCGTCGCCGGATGGACGAGTACGTCGCCATCCTCGACGGGCGTGCCCGGCCGTACCGGGAGGCCGTCGCATGAGCGCCCTGTTCGAGGCCCGCGGGCTGAGCCGTCGCTTCGGGCGGGTACAGGCCCTGGACAAGGCGGACTTCGACGTCAACGCGGGTGAGGTGGTCGCCTTGATCGGTGACAACGGTGCCGGCAAGTCGACCCTCGTCAAGGCGCTCACGGGCAACCTCGACATCGACGAGGGCGAGATCTTCTTCGAGGGCCAGCCGATCCAGTTCGCCACCCCGCACGAGGCGTCGGCGGTCGGCATCGAGGTCGTCCACCAGGACCTCGCGCTGGCCCCGCACCTCGACGCGGCCCAGAACATGTTCCTCGGGCGCGAGCTGATGAGGTCCGGCGTCGCCGGGAGGCTCGGCTTCATGGACAACCCGACCATGCGGAACAAGGCGGCCACCGCCTTCACCGAGCTCGGCTCGGCCGTGCGCTCCGTCGTGGTCCCCGTCGGGACGATGTCCGGTGGCCAGAAGCAGTCCGTCGCGATCGCACGCGCGGTGTCCTGGGCGAACAAGGTGCTCTTCCTCGACGAGCCCACCGCGGCGCTCGGGGTGGTGCAGACCCACAACGTCCTCGAGACGATCAAGAAGGTGCGCGACAGCGGACTGGCCGTCGTCCTCATCTCGCACTCCATGCCGCACGTGCTCGAGGTGGCCGACCGGGTGCAGGTGCTGCGCCTGGGGCGCCGCGTCGCGACGTACCAGGCAGCGGACACCTCGGTCGAACAGCTGGTGGGTGCCATGACCGGCGCCCTGGACAACAAGGAGGGGGCGGCATGAGCACCATCACGAGGCCGGACCAGGCCATCGAGACCTCGTCGAGGCAGGGAAACATCCTCGAGCGGCTCAAGGCCGTGCAGTCGGTGTGGATCCTCGGGGTGCTCATCGTCATCGTCGCCGCGTTCGGCATCATGCGGCCCACGATCTTCCTCAGCGCCGGCAACCTCACCAACATCATGCAGAACGTCTCGATCTGGGCCGTCCTCGCCGTGGGCATGACGTACGTCATCATCACCTCCGGCATCGACCTGTCGGTCGGCTCGGTGCTGGTCGTCTCCTCCGTCGTCGCCGCCAAGACGATGGAGGCGATGGGCGGTGAGGGCTGGAGCCCAGCCGTCGTCGGTCTCCTCGTGGCCATGCTCAGCGGCCTCGTCTGGGGCACCCTCAACGGGTTCCTCGTCGCCAAGGCCAAGGTGCCGCCGCTCATCGTCACGCTGGGCACGCTCTCGGTGGCCCTGGGCATCGCCCAGATCATCACCGGCGGCCTCGACGTGCGCTCCGCACCCACCGTTCTCGTCGACAACATCGGCTACGGCCGGGTCGCCGGCATCCCCGCCATCAGCCTGATCGCGCTCGCCGTCGTCATCCTCGGTGGCATCGGACTGCACAAGACGAAGTTCGGCCGGTACACCTACGCGATCGGCTCGAACGAGGTCTCCGCCCGCCGGGTGGGCATCGGGGTGGACCGCAAGCTGATCCAGATCTACGCCCTGTCCGGCTTCCTGGCCGGGTTGGCCGGGCTGCTGTCGCTCGCTCAGTACGGCACGACGACCATCGCCGGCCAGTCGCTCACCAACCTCAACGTCATCGCGGCGGTCGTCATCGGCGGCACGTCGATCTTCGGTGGCGTGGGCTCGATGTTCGGGTCGATGGTCGGCCTCTTCATCCCCGCCACCCTCCAGTCCGGCTTCGTCATCATCGGCGTCTCCCCCTACTGGCAGACCGTTGCAGTCGGCGCGATCCTCATCACCGCCGTCTACGTCGACCAGCAGCGCCGAGCCGCGGCGAGCCGAGGCAAGGGCGTCTAGAGCAGCCGCCCGCCACCCCGAGAGCAGCCGGTCACCCCGGCGGACCCCCACCCACCCATCCATCCATCCACGACACGAACACCACACCACCACCGAAGGAAGGCAGCACCACCATGAGAAACACCATCAAGCTCGCGGCACTGAGCGCCACGGCCGTACTGGCCCTGGCCGCCTGCAGCAGCGGGAACACGTCCGACGACACCTCGGACACGGCCTCCGCAGGAGCCGGCGACAACAAGCAGATCGCCTTCGTCCAGGGCGTGGCGGGTGACGAGTTCTACATCACCATGGAGTGCGGCATCAAGGAGAAGGCCGCCGAGCTGGGCTACACCGTCACCACGCAGGGTCCGCAGAAGTTCGACCCGACCCTCCAGAAGCCGATCGTCGACTCGGTCACCGCGTCGAAGCCGGCCGCCATGCTGATCGCCCCGACCGATGTCACCGCCATGCAGGCCCCGTTGGAGCAGGCCGCCAAGGCCGGCATCAAGGTCGTCCTCGTCGACACCACGGTCAACGACCCGTCGTTCGCCGTCTCGCAGATCAGCTCTGACAACGTCGGCGGCGGAGCCGCTGCCTTCGACGCCATCAAGGCGGCCAAGCCCGATGGCGGCAAGGTGCTCGTCATCTCGACCGACCCCGGCGTCTCCACCGTCGACGCCCGCGTCAAGGGCTTCGAGGAGGCCGCGGCCAAGGACTCCACGTTCAAGTACCTCGGCGTGCAGTACAGCCACAACGACCCGGCCACCGCGGCCAACCTCGTCTCGGCTGCCCTGCAGAAGGACCCCGACATCGTCGGCGTCTTCGCGACCAACCTGTTCTCCGCCGAGGGCTCGGCCACCGGCGTGCGCCAGGCCGGTGCGAAGGACGTCACCATCGTCGGCTTCGACGCCGGCCCCAACCAGATCAAGGCCCTGGAGGACGGCACCGTGCAGGCGCTCGTCGCCCAGCAGCCCTCGACCATCGGTGCTGACGGCATCGAGCAGGCCGACGCGGCCCTCAAGGGCGGCACGGTGACCCCGACCATCCAGACCGGGTTCACCATCATCACCAAGGACAACCTGGCCGGCGAGGGTGGCAAGGCGGCGTACAAGTCGACCTGCTGACCCCGCTCACCCCTACTGCGGGGCCGCCGTGCGCTCAGGGCCGCGGCGGCCTCGCTTCCACCATCCGGTGACGGTCAGCGGGTGGTGACACCGACCAGGGCGGCGTGGCCCGCGGCATCCACCATGACCGTGGCGACCGCACTGCCACCCCGGATGGCGTCCTGCAGCCCCGCCGCCTCGTCCTGCGGCAGGAACCAGCTCTCGATGCCGCACTCGAGCCGCCAGCTCGAGTCGTCACAGGTGAGGTAGAGCCCCTCGGCCGGCGCGCTGCGCTGCACGGGCCCCCCGACCCAGACCTCGCCCCGGCGGGTCAGCGGCACGAAGGCCGTGCCGCGCTCGGCGTCGAGGGCCTCCTGCTGCTCCTGCGTGATCTCGCCGGGGAAGGTCAGCTGTGGCAGGTCCGGGTAGGCCAGCTCGACGTACGCACCACGGAAGGGGTCGATGGGGTCGACCGGCTCCACGCGCAGCACGACCTCCTCCCCGGTGAGCCGGGCGGAGAGCGGAGCCCAGACGGCCACGCCGACGAGCGCCAGCTGGGCCAGGACGACCGCGCCGACGCGAACCGCCCGAGAGGTCGTGGTGCTCATGCCAGTGCCTCCTTCGCCTCGGTGACGAGCCGTCGTCGCCCGCGGTCGGCCAGGATGCCGGTGCCGAGCAGGACCACGCCGACGATGAGGAAGAGCGCGGCCCCGGAGACGATCGGGGCGAACACCGCGAACGCCTGCACCGTCACGAAGACGACCAGCGCAGCCGTGGCGAGCCAGGTGAGCCGCCACGAGTCCCGCATCCCGCCCAGCACGGCGTACCCGCTCGCGACGGCGAGGTAGGCGAGGACCGACAACACCGCACGCAGCCATGCCCCGGCGGGCAGGTCGGCCGTGTCGAGGACGCTCTCGTCGAACCGCCACAGGGACAGTCCGACGGTCAGCGCCAGGGCGAGGGCGGCGAGCCCCACCTCGAGCCGGTCGATCCGGTCGCCACGCACCAGGGCGGCGGCGGCCAGCACGATCGCCACGCCCGTCCCGACGTAGAGGGCGAGGTTGCCCTCGGCGTCCCCCCACGCGTAGGGCAGCGCCGCGACGAAGAGCGCCACGAGGGCCAGCAGGGCACCGATCTCGCGCCACGGGTCGGCCATCTCACGCCAGCCGAGCACCAGGTGACCGACCCCGACGCAGACGGCGGCGAGCCCGGCAGCCGCGAGGGCCGTGGTGACCGCGAAGACGCCCTCACCCGCGCTGAGCACCTGCCAGACGAACCAGAAGGCGAGCAGGCCGACAGCGAGCACGAGCGGGGCGACCCCGCGCACGGCATACGCCCACAGCAGCGCCCCGAGGCCCCACACGCCGACGAGGACGGGCTCGTAGGCGGGCACCTGCAGGCTCTGGGCGGCCTGGAAGACGACGGCGCCGAACGCCACTGCGGCGAGCAGGCGCAGGGCTCCGACGACCGGGGATGCCGTGTCGCCGAGCCGCGTGCGCCGCACGGCGATCCCCTCGGCGGCGACGACCAGACCGAGCCAGATGGCGACCATCAGCAGGAAGCGCGCCAGCGGGGACATGGCGTCGAGGTTCGAGGCGACCAGCCAGACGAGGCCGAGCCCGACGAAGCAGGCGCCCAGGGTCAGCACGATGCGCGCGAGGGTGAACCGGCGGCTCGCGACGTAGCGGCGGCGGATGGCCCCGGCGGTCTCCGGGCCGAGGAGGCCCTCGGCCTGCCAGTGCGAGAGCTCCCCCTCGAGCCAGTGCAGCTGGGCGGGGGTCGCGGCGTGGACGGCGGGGTCCCGGTGACCGGGGGGGATGGGAGTGGCAGCGGGCGGCGCGGTCATCGCGGGCTCCTCGGTGTCGGGCAGGTCACCCGGAGGGTGCGCCCCCATCGTCCTCCGGAGCGGGAGCACGCACCATGAGCACGCCTACCTAGCGCGTGTCGTCACCGAGCGACCACAGCGCGTGGGACATCACCGCGACTGCGCCGCCCAACAGGCAGGGGCCGACCAGCCTCGGTCCGCTGAGCACGCGGCGCAACCCCCGACGAGGCCACTGCCTGTTGGCGCGTGCGGGTCACGCCTGGTTGAACTCGTCCGGGTTCGGGCCGGTGCGGAAGCCGCGGTCGAGGGTCGCGAGCTCGGCGAGCTCGGCGTCGGCCAGCGTGAGGTCGGCCGCGGCGAGGTTCTCGACGATCCTCGACGGCGTCACCGACTTGGGCAGCACCACGAGGCCGAGCGCCAGGTGCCAGGCGATGACCACCTGGGCGGGAGTCGCCCCGTGCCGCTGGGCGATGCGTCCGACGACCGCGTCGTCGAGAACCTGCTTGCCCGACGCCAGCGGGCTCCACGACTCGGTGACGATGCCGTGCTCGGCGTGGAACTCGCGAAGCGGCGTCTGCTGCAGGTAGGGGTGCAGCTCGACCTGGTTGATGCTGGGCCACTCGCCGGTCTCGTCGAAGAGCCGCTGCAGGTGCGGCGCGTGGAAGTTGCAGACGCCGATCGCGCGGACCCGGCCGTCGTCGCGCAGCTCGCGCAGCGCCCGCCAGGTCTCGACGAAGCGGTCCTGGCGCGGCGCGGGCCAGTGGATGAGGAACAGGTCGAGCACGTCGAGACCGAGGCGCGTCATCGAGGCGTCGAAGGCCGCGAGCGTCCGGTCGCGCCCGTGGTCGTCGTTCCAGACCTTGGTGGTCACGAACACGTCGGCGCGGGCGACGTCGCTCGCGGCAAGAGCCCGCCCGACGCCGGCCTCGTTGCCGTAGAGGCGGGCGGTGTCGACGTGCCGGTACCCGGCCTGCAGCGCCGCGGACACGGCCGCGTCGACCTCGTCGTCGGGCACCTGCCACACCCCGAAGCCGACCGTGGGGATCGGCACCGGGCCGGAGGGCGTGGTGAGGTCGGTCGTGGTCACGTGGGGCATGCCCCAACGGTAGGCCGAGCGGTCCGCTCCGGGCACCCGGGGTCCCCGGCGAAGCCGGGTGTCGAACCTGCGGCGGGCACGCGGGCCCCCCGCGCCAGGACACGGGTGAGGCGGCGGCGCACCGGCGCCTGCGCCACCACCACGCTGCCGAGGGTGACCACCACCGCTGCGAGGTGCACCGGCCCGAACGGCTCCGCGAGCAGCAGCACCCCGAGGGCCGTGCCGACCACGGGGTTGACGAGGCCGACGACGGCGACGGCACCGGCATCCATCCGGGTCAGCCCCCGGAACCACAGCACGTAGCCGACCGCGGAACCGACGAGCCCGAGGTAGAGCAGGGCGGCCACCGCCGACCCGCCGAGCGCCGGTGGTCGGCCCTCGACCACGGCGGCCACCGGGAGAAGCACGAGCCCGCCGGCGACCAGCTGCCACGACGTGGTCACGAGCACGTCGTCGGGTGGCGACCAGCGCTTGACGAGGGTGAACCCCAACGCCGACGACACGACGGCCCCGATGGCGGCGGCGACGCCCAGGGCGTCGACCGTGCCGGCACGGTCGTTCTGCCACACCAGGGTGATGACCCCTGCGACGCCGACGGCGGCTGCGAGCAGGGTGACTCGGGGCTGGCGCTCACCGATGACGAGGAAGGCCATCGCCATGACGACGAGGGGCGACAGCGCCGTGAGCGTCGACGCCAGGCCGCTCGGCAGCCGGAAGGCGGCGAGGTAGAGCAGGCCGAAGAACAGCCCGTGGTTGAGGCCACCCAGCACGAGCGAGCGGCCCCACCACCGGCCGCGCGGGAGGCGTCGCACCCAGAGCAGCAGGAGCAGACCGGCGGGCAGCACTCGCGAGGTGGCGGCGAAGAGCGGGCGGTCCGCCGGGAGCCAGAGCTGGGTGACGGCGTACGTCGACCCCCACACGACCGGCGGAACAGCGGTGAGGGCGACCGTGCCCAGCGACGGAGACTTATCTTCCATGGAAGAGACATTATCTTCCGTGGAAGATAATGTCTAGACATGGACCACGCCGCGACAGTCGTCGAGCAGTGGCGCACGGAGCGCCCGGAGCTCGACACCTCCCCCGTCCTCGTCATCGGCCGGATCCACCGCATCGGCGCTGCCCTGACCCCTGAGCTCGTCGAGGTCTACAACCGGCACGGTCTCGGCGAGGGCGACTTCGACGTGCTGGCGACGCTGCGGCGCCAGGGCTCCCCCTACGCCCTCACCCCGGGTGAGCTCGGCGCGCGCACCATGGTGTCGTCCGGCGCCGTCACCAAGCGGGTCGACCGGCTTGCGGCCAGAGGGCTCGTCGAGCGGCGGCCGAGCGCCTCGGACCTGCGCTCGAACCGCGTCGTCCTCACCCGCGCGGGACGACGGGTCATCGACGCGGCGATGGACGACCACGTGGCCAACGAGGCCCGGCTGCTGGCCGGCCTGGACCCCGACGAGCGCACGGCCCTGGCCGACCTGCTCGGCCGGTTGGCGACGACGCTGGGCGTGTGACGCAACCGTCCGTCTACTGCGTCACACCGGTGCTCGCAGGGCGCCCGACCGCCCGAGTGAGGGGGTCGGCATACCGATAGAGTCCGAGACATGGCCATCAGCAAAGTCCTCATCGCCAACCGGGGTGAGATCGCGGTACGTATCGCCCGCGCCTGCGCGGACCACGGCATCGGATCCGTCGCCGTCTACGCCGAGCCGGACCGCGACGCACTCCACGTCAAGGTCGCCGACGAGGCCTACGCCCTCGGCGGGTCCACGCCGGGAGATTCCTACCTGCTGCAGGACAAGCTGATCGAGATCGCGCACCAGGCCGGTGCCGACGCGGTCCACCCGGGCTACGGCTTCCTCGCCGAGAACGGTGGCTTCGCCCAGAAGGTCATCGACTCCGGTCTCGTCTGGATCGGCCCCGGCCCCGAGGCCATCGACAGCCTCGGCGACAAGGTCAAGGCGCGCCACATCGCCCTCGCGGCGAAGGCGCCGCTGGTGCCCGGCACCGCCGACCCGGTGGACGGCCCCGACGAGGTCGTCGCGTTCGCCAAGGAGTTCGGTCTGCCCGTCGCCATCAAGGCGGCCTACGGCGGCGGCGGCCGCGGCCTGAAGGTCGCCCGCAACCTCGAGGAGATCCCCGAGCTCTTCGAGTCCGCGGTGCGCGAGGCCGTCACGGCGTTCGGCCGTGGCGAGTGCTTCGTCGAGCGGTTCCTCGACCACCCCCGGCACGTCGAGACCCAGTGCCTGGCCGACCAGCACGGCAACGTCGTCGTCGTGTCGACCCGCGACTGCTCGCTCCAGCGCCGCAACCAGAAGCTCGTCGAGGAAGCGCCGGCCCCCTTCATCACCGAGGCGCAGCACACCGAGCTGCTCCGGGCGTCCAAGGAGATCCTGCGCGCCGCCGGCTACGTCGGCGCCGGCACCTGCGAGTTCCTCGTCGGCCCCCAGGGCGACATCTCCTTCCTCGAGGTCAACACCCGCCTCCAGGTCGAGCACCCGGTGTCCGAAGAGGTCACCGGCATCGACCTGGTCCGCGAGCAGTTCCGCATCGCCGACGGCGAGTCCCTCGACTACCCCGACCCCGAGCCGCACGCGCACTCGATCGAGTTCCGGATCAACGGCGAGGATGCCGGCCGCGGCTTCCTCCCCGCCCCCGGCACCGTCACCACGATGCGCGTCCCCCAGGGCCCCGGCGTCCGCTGGGACTCCGGCCTCCTCGAGGGTGACACCGTCGCGGGCGCGTTCGACTCGATGATCGCGAAGCTCATCGTCACCGGCCGCACCCGGCAGCAGGCCCTCGAGCGCTCGCGCCGGGCCCTCGACGAGCTGGTCATCGACGGCATGCCCACGGTCACGCCGTTCCACCGCGCGGTCGTGTCCGACCCGGCGTTCGCACCGGACGACCCGAACGAGATGTTCTCGATCCACACCCGCTGGATCGAGACCGAGTTCGACAACACCATCGAGGCGTACGCCGGTGGGTCGGCCGACGCCGCCGAGGCCGACGAGCGTCAGACGGTCGTCGTCGAAGTGGGCGGCAAGCGGCTCGAGGTCTCCCTCCCCGGTGGCCTCTCGCTCGGTGGTGGCTCCGGTGGCGGCCCCAAGAAGAAGGCGCCCCGACGCTCCGGCGGCGCGAAGGCGGGCTCGGCGGCATCCGGTGACTCGCTCACCGCGCCCATGCAGGGCACCATCGTCAAGATCGCGGTCGAGGAGGGCGCCACGGTCTCCGAGGGAGACCTCGTCGTCGTCCTCGAGGCGATGAAGATGGAGCAGCCCATCACCGCACACAAGGCGGGCACCGTCACGAGCCTGGCCGCCGAGGTCGGCGCCACGGTCTCCAACGGCGCCGTGATCTGCGAGATCAAGGACGAGTGAGCCGGCCGGGGCCGAGCGGCTCCGGTCAGCAGACGTCGTGTCAGAACTCGGTCTGGTCCGGGCGCGCCTGGGTGCCGGCGAACATCGCCGACAGGTCGAGCGAGCGCACGTGGCGCCGCGAGGCGAGTGACACGTAGGTGCGGGCCAGGACGTCCTTGCCGAAGCCGAGCACGGTGTTCATCAGGCCGGTCGCCTCCGCGAGGTCCTCGGGCGCCGACGACTCCACGATCTGGCGCCACATGGCCTCCTCGATCGCGTTGAACGCGGCCTGCACCTCGCTGATGTCGAAGCCGGCCTTGAAGCGCTCCTCGGCGACGTTCACGGCGTACGAGCTGACACCGGCCAGGTCGCGGTTGCCGATCGCGGTGACGACGAGGTCGAAGAGCCCCTCCAGTCGTGCGCGGGTGAACTCCTCACCGGCCGCCTCGTAGTGGTGGACGTGCGAGCGTTCGAGAACCGTGTAGCTCTCGTCGAGAATGCTCGACCGGTGTTCCAGGAGTAGGGCTGCGCAGTCCATGCGATGCACCCGCCTTTCGATGGACCCATCGTCCCACGCCCGGGCCGGGTGCCCCGCACCGGGCCCGGTTGCGTGCACCACACCCCAGGCCGCCATCGGTGGGCCCTCACAGGGAGGGTGCGGGGGCAGCACGACGCCCCCGCGCCCAGGGGCATCGGGGGCGTCCGCGCCGTGCGCGACCGGTGGGTCAGGCACCCGGCGGGGCCGGCGGGGGCAGCGGGGGCGTGCTGCCGGGCGGGGTCACACCCGGGGTGGCGGTCGTCGACGGCAGGCCGAGGCCGGAGCGCACGGCGGCACCCCCCTTGCCCACGTGGGCGGCGTACTTCGGGCCGACCTTGCGGCTCACGGTCGACTCGACCTTGTGGATGGTCGACGAGACGGAGTCGGGGTTCTTGCGGGCGTAGTCCCGCGCCTTGCTCGCCAGTCCGGCGAGGGCGGCGAGCTTGATGGCGCCACGTGCCATGGGGTCCTCCTTGGGTGGGGAACGGTGTCTCCGGTCAACCGACGACCTACCCGGGAGGTTCCCCGCCACGCGTCGGGATGCCGGTCGGTCGGGCCGGATCGCGGGTTGCGGTCCCGAGGTGCGTCAGTCGGTGGCGTGCAGGCGGCGGGCCGCCTCGGCGATCGACCCGGACAGCGAGGGGTACACGGTGAAGGTCGACGCCACCTGGTCGACGTTGAGCCGGTGCTGCACGGCGAGGGTGACCGGGAAGATGAGCTCCGACGCCCTGGGCGCCACGACGACACCGCCCACGACGGCTCCGGAGCCCTTCTGCGCGAACAGCTTCACGAAGCCGTCGGTGATGCCGAGCATCTTGGCCCGGGCGTTGCGCGAGAGCGGCAGCATGAGCACCTCGGCGTCGACCACCTCGTCGTCGACGTCCTTCTGGGTCACACCCACCGTGGCGATCTCGGGGTCGGTGAAGATGTTGGCGGACACGACGCGCAGGTTGAGGGGCGCGACGGCATCCCCGAGGGCGTGCGACATCGCGATGCGCCCCTGCATGGCCGCCACCGAGGCCAGCGGCAGCACCCCGGTGCAGTCACCGGCGGCGTAGACGCCGCGCACCGAGGTGCGCGAGACCCTGTCGACGTGCACGTGCCCGGATGCCGTGAGCTCGACCCCGACCTCCTCGAGCCCGATCCCGCTGGTCTGGGGGACGGAGCCGACGGCGAGGAGCGCGTGGGAGCCGGCGACCTCCCGGCCGTCCTCGAGGCGCACGACGACCCCGTCGGCGGTGCGCTCGACGGCCGCCATCCGCGAGCGGCCGAGCACCTCCATGCCGCGCTTGGTGAAGACGTCCTCGATGACCCGCGCGGCGTCGGGGTCCTCGCCGGGCAGCACCCGGTCGCGGGAGGAGACGAGCACGACCTGCGAGCCCAGACCGAGGTAGGCCTGCGCGAGCTCGGCTCCGGTGACACCCGAGCCGACGACGACGAGCCGCTCGGGCAGGGTGTCGAGGTCGTAGATCTGCTGCCAGGTGAGGATCCGCTCCCCGTCGGGGCGAGCGGTGTCCATGACGCGGGGGGTGGCGCCGGTGGCGACGAGCACGACGTCGGTCTCGAGGTGGTGCACCCCGTCGGCGGTCTCGGCGCGCACGGTGGTGGCCGAGGTGAGCACGGCCCGCCCGGAGAGCACGCGCACGCCGACCTCCGCCAGGCGGGTGGCGATGTCGTCGCTCTGCGCCGCAGCCAGGTCGAGCACCCGCGCGTTGACCTCGCGCAGGTCGGCCACCGCATCCGCGACCTCGTCGCCCTCGGCGTCCTCGAGGTGCACGCCGAGCTCGTGGGCGGTCTCGAAGTCACTCATGTAGTCGGCGGTCGAGATGAGCGTCTTGCTCGGCACGCAGTCGGTGAGCACCGCCGCTCCACCGAGCCCGTCGCGCTCGACCACCGTGACCTCGGCCCCGAGGTGCGCGGCGACGAGGGCGGCCTCGTACCCGCCGGGGCCCCCACCGAGGATGACGACTCTGCTCGACCGTGCGCTCACGTCGACCATCCAACCACTGTGCAGGGGTCGCACCGACCCGGCCGCGGCAGCCACCGGCGGGGGCGGGCCGACCGGCGGATGTGGCCGGTGAACGGTCGGCGCAGCACCGGTCACGTTTGCGTTGCGTCTCCTAGAACACACATTGGTTCTGTTCCATACCAACCTGTGTGTGCCTAGAGTGCGAAAGGGCCTCCATCACGAGGTCTCGGCACCTGCCGACCAGAACCCGGAGGTCCACGATGACCCATTCCTTCACCCGGCGCGCAGGCGCCCTCGCCATGATCGGCTTCGCCGCGGCGACCGTGGTCGCGTGCTCCCCGCCCAGCGACGACGACGCGACACCCGCGGCCTCGGGCTCGGGCGCCGTCGACGCCAGGACCGCAACCTCCGCCGAGGCCTTCGGCGGGATGGACAAGCTCGTCGCCGCGGCCAAGGCCGAGGGCGCGCTGAACGTCATCGCCCTGCCCCCGGACTGGGCGAACTACGGCGAGATCATCAAGGCATTTCAGGCGCAGTACCCGGACATCAAGGTCACCAGCGACCAGCCGGACGCGAGCAGCGCCGACGAGATCTCGACCGCCCAGCGGCTCAAGGGCCAGGCCGGCGCCCCCGACGTGTTCGACGTGGGTGCCGCGGTG
>DASQEZ010000195.1:0-5782 GCA_035633415.1 Ornithinibacter sp.
GATCCTCGACACGATGTACCGCCAGGGTCGCGACCGCCTGCACGCCCCGAGCCCGATCATCAAGCAGATGGTCAGCGCGGGCCTGCTCGGCCGGAAGTCGGGCCGCGGCTTCTACACCTACGCCGAGCCCGGCTCACCCCAGGTCGTCGCGGACGCGCAGACCCCCACCGACGGCCCGCCGCCCGGGGTCGTGCTGCGGCCGGTGTCGTCCGTGGGTGTCGTCGGGTCGGGGACCATGGCCACCGGCATCATCGAGGTGTTCGCCAAGGCCGGCTACGCCGTGACCTTCGTGGCTCGCTCGCAGGAGAAGGTCGCCGGCGTGCTGAGCTCGCTCGGCCGCAGCTGTGCCCGGGCCGTCGAGAAGGGTCGGATGGACCAGGTGGCCGCCGACGCGCTGCTCGGCCGGGTCGCCGGCGCCACCGGCCGCGAGGCGCTCGCCGACGTCGACCTGGTCGTCGAGGCGATCGCCGAGGACCTCGCCGTCAAGCAGGACCTCTTCCGCGACCTGGACCGGATCTGCAAGCCCGGCGCGATCCTCGCCACGACCACCTCGTCGCTGCCGATCATCGACTGCGCCAAGGTCACCTCGCGCCCGCAGGACGTCATCGGGATGCACTTCTTCAACCCGGCCCAGATCATGAAGCTCGTCGAGGTCGTGCACACCGTGTCGACGGCGCCCGACGTCACCGCGACCGTGCAGGGCCTGTGTGCCGAGGTCGGCAAGGTCGCCGTCACCTGCGGCGACCGCTCGGGGTTCATCGTCAACGCACTGCTGTTCCCGTACCTCAACGACGCCGTGCGGATGCTCGAGGCCAACTACGCCACCGCCGACGACATCGACACCGCGATGAAGACCGGCTGCGGCCTGCCGATGGGGCCCTTCGAGCTGCTCGACGTCGTCGGCCTCGACGTGTCCCTGGCGATCGAGCGCGAGCTCTACACCGAGTTCCGCGAGCCCGGCTACGCGCCGGCACCGCTGCTCGAGCACCTCGTCACCGCCGGCTACCTCGGTCGCAAGACCGGGCGGGGCTTCCGCACCCACGGGTGACCCGCCGGGCGCCGACGGGCGAGCCCGAGGCGCTCGATAGGGTCGCCGGGTGAGCAGTGCCACCGCGCCCCCGAGCCCGTCCGTGCCGTCGCCGGAGCCGTCCGCCCCCGGTGGGCGAGCGCGCCCGGGCCTGCCTGGACGGGCCCGCGTCGTCGTCGTCGGTGGTGGCGTCATCGGCGCCTCGATCGCCTACCACCTGGCCCACCTCGGGGTCACCGACGTGCTCCTGCTCGAGCGCGACCGGCTCACCTCCGGCACGACGTGGCACGCCGCCGGCCTGATGACCTGCTTCGGCTCCACGAGCGAGACGAACACCCGTCTGCGGCTGTACTCGCGCGAGCTCTACGCGCGTCTCGAGGCCGAGACCGGCGTGGCCACCGGGTTCAAGCCGGTCGGACTGATCGAGGCCGCGGCGGATGCCGACCGCCTCCAGGAGTACCGCCGCGTCGCCGCGTTCCAGCGCGCCCTCGGGCTGGAGGTCGAGGAGATCGGCCCGCGCGAGATGGCCGAGCTCTTCCCACTCGCGCGCACCGACGACCTCCTGGCCGGCTTCCACGTGCCCGGCGACGGGCGGGTCAACCCGGTGGACGTCACGATGAGCCTGGCCCGTGGCGCCCGAGACCTCGGGGTGCGCGTGGTCGAGGGGATCTCGGTCGAGCAGGTGATCACCCGGGCCCGCGGCCTGGTCGAGGAGGTCGTCGGCGTGCGCACCGACGCCGGTGACGTGGAGTGCGAGCTCGTCGTCAACTGCGCCGGGATGTGGGCCCGCGAGCTGGCCGAGCGCAACGGGGTCGTCGTGCCCAACCAGGCCGCCGAGCACTACTACCTGATCACCGAGCCGATCGAGGGGATGAGCCCCGACGCACCGGTCTTCGAGGACCCGGCCGCCCACGGCTACTACCGCGAGGAGGGCGGCGGCATGATGGTGGGCCTGTTCGAGCCGGTCGCCGCCGCGTGGAAGGTCGACGGCATCCCGCGCGACTTCTCCTTCGGGGAGATTCCCCCGGACTGGGACCGGATGGGTCCGTTCGTCGAGCGCGCCATCTCGCGCGTCCCGGTGGTGGAGACGGTCGGCATCCGCACCTTCTTCTGCGGGCCGGAGTCGTTCACGCCCGACCTCGCGCCGGCGGTCGGTGAGGCACCCGGCATCCACGGCTACTTCGTCTGCGCGGGGCTCAACTCGGTGGGCATCCTCTCGGCCGGCGGGCTGGGACGGGTCGTGGCGCACTGGGTCGCCGAGGGGCGCCCGGACGTCGACGTCACGGGGTTCGACGTCGCACGGTTCCGCGACTGGCAGCTGCACCCGCGACACCGCGCCGAGCGTACTGCCGAGATCCTCGGTACCGTGTACGCCGCTCACACCCCGGGGGTCGAGCTCGCCTCTGCGCGTGGGGAGTTCCGCTCACCGGTGCACGACAGGCTGGTGGCCGAAGGGGCCCGGCTGCGTGACGTCAGCGGGTGGGAGTCGGCGGCCTGGTACGCCGGTCGTGGTGAGGTCGCGCAGGCCGAGCCGGGCTGGGGCCACCAGCCGTGGTTCGAGAGCTGGGCGGCCGAGCACCGTGCGGTGCGCGAGGCAGTCGGGCTGATGGACATGTCGTTCATGGCCAAGTTCGCCGTACGAGGCCCCGACGCCGGTGCGGTGCTCGACCGCCTCAGCGCGGGTGCCGTGAACGCAACCGACGGCGTCATCACCTACACCCAGTGGCTCGGCGAGGACGGCGGCATCCTGGCCGACCTCACCGTCACCCGGCTCGCGGTCGACGACTTCCTCGTCGTCGTGTCCGACACCGCGCACGGACGGGCGCTCGGGCTCATGCGGCAGGCCGTGGGGGACGCCGCGGCGACGGTCGACGACGTCACCACCGCTCTCGGGCTGCTGACCGTCCAGGGCCCGGCGTCGCGCGACACCCTCGCTGCCGTCGCTCCTGACGTCGACTGGTCGACGGGGGCCTTCCCGTTCCGCGCGGCGCGCCGGGTGACCGTGGCCGGCGCCGACGTGCTCGCCATCCGGATCACCTACCTCGGTGAGCTCGGCTGGGAGCTGTACTGCCCGGCGGAGCGCACCGTCGAGGTGTGGGACGCCGTGCTCGCGGCGGGCCGGGCGCACGGCATCCGTCCCGTCGGGCTGCGGGCCCTGTCGAGCCTGCGGATGGAGAAGGGCTACCGCGACCACGGCCACGACATCGACAACACCGACGACGTCTACGCGGTGGGGCTCGGCTTCGCCGTCGCCCTCGACAAGCCCGGCGGGTTCACCGGGCGCGAGGCGACGCTGGCGGCCAAGGAACGAGGCACGCCGCACCACCGGCTCGTCCTGGTGCTGCTCGAGGACCCCGAGCCACTGCTGTTCCACGCGGAGCCGGTGCTGCGCGACGGGGTGGTCGTCGGGTACGTGCGGGCCGCGTCGTACGGCTGGACGCTCGGTGGCGCCGTGGGCCTGGCGTTCGTCGGCGGCGACGGGCCGGTCACGCCGCGGTGGCTGGCCGACGGCACGTGGGAGGTCGACGTGGCGGGCACCCGGCACCCGGCGCGGGTCTCGCTGCGGCCGATGTACGACCCGACCAGCGCGCGGGTGACCGGCTGACGGCATCCGGCCGGCGCCCGGGACGGGTGCGCCGGTCTGGGACGATGGGCCGCATGCCCCGTGCCAACCGTCGCCGCCGTGACCTCGAGTCGCGGCCGATGCCGGGCTCGAGCGAGGTGGCGACGCAGGCGTATGCCGGGCGGTCGTGGCACGTGCGCCGGCTCACCGGGGCCTCGGCCACCCGCGAGTACCGCTGCCCCGGGTGCCACCAGGGGATCGCGGTCGGCACCGCGCACGTCGTCGTGTGGCCCGCACACGGTGTCGGCGGCATCGACGAGCGCCGGCACTGGCACACGCGGTGCTGGTCCTCGCGGCACGCCGCCCGCCCCTGACGTCCCCGGCCCGACCGATGGCCCACCGGGACGGGTCCGCCCTCAGGCGCGGCGCTGCCTCGGGACGAGGACCTCCTCGTAGAGCAGCAGCAGGCCGGCGGCGACGGGGATGGCGAGCAGGGCGCCGAGCACCCCGAGCAGCGCGCCACCGACGAGCGCAGCGACGATCGTGACCGGCCCCGGCACCGAGACGGTGCGCTGCATGACCCTGGGCGCGACGACGTAGTTCTCCAGCTGCTGGTAGACGAGGTAGTAGATCAGGGCGATCAGGGCCTTCTTCGGCTCGTCGAAGAACGCGACGACGACGACGACGGCCGCACCGAGCGTGGCGCCGATCATCGGGATGAGGCCCAGGAGCCCGACCGTCACCGCGAGCACGGCGGCGTAGGGGATGCCGACGATCCGCATCATGAGGTAGGAGAGCAGGGCGTTGAGCGACGCGATGAGGACCTGGCCGATGGCGTAGGACCCGGTGCGCCGCATGATCTCCTCCGACAGCGACTCCACCCGGACCCGACGGCTGGCCGGCACCATCGCGTAGGCGGCGTTCTTGACGCGGGGGAGGGAGGACAGGAAGTACAGGGTCAGCACCAGCACGGTGAAGACCTGGAACACGCCGTTGAGCACCGCCCGACCTGCCCCGAGGATGCCGCCGAGCACGCCCTCGAGGAACGCCTGGTCGGTCATCCGGGCCTGCAGCTCCTCGCGGACCTTGTCGATGACGTCGTAGCTCTTGTCGAGCTCGAGCACCCAGCGGCTGCCGAGCAGGTCCTCGACGTAGTTCGGCGCCTGCTGGGCCAGCTCGGTGCCCTCCGCCACCACCGGCGGGATGACGAGGAAGCCGAGCAGCACGAAGACGACGATCAGGCCACTGAAGACCACGGTGACCCCGGCGGACCGCCGCACCCCACGGGCGCTCAGCGCGTCGACGATCGGGTTGAGCGCCAGCGCGAGGAACGTCGAGACGATGAGCAGGGTCAACGTGGTGGTGAGCTGCCCGACCAGGCCCCACAGGCCGATGGCGAGCAGCGCACCGGTGGCCCCGAAGAAGCCGATGTAGAACGGCGAGTGGCGGTTGAGTGGCCGACCGATGGTGCCGTACGTGGGCCCGGGGGCCTCGGCCGCGCCGGGGTCGGAGGGGTGCGCGGGCCCGGCGCCGGCCGCGGCCGGGCCGCCACCGGCATCCGCGCTGGTCACCGCATCGAGGGGATGGCGGTCGGGGCCGGTGAGGGGTGGCTCGTCGTCGCCGTCCTGCACCTGGGCGGCGATCCGGTTGCTCTCCTCGAGCGCGGCGAGCTGACGGCGCCGGAACTCACCCCACCGGGTCACCGGGCTCCACAGCCTGGACACGTCCACGATCGCACCTCCGCGCCACACCCTAGGGGGCGGGCGCCCGGATGCCGGGTCAGGCGTCGCGGAACCGGTTGATCTCGGTCTCGAACCGGGCTCGCTTGTCGGCGTCGGTCACCCCGAGCCCCTCCTCGGGCGACAGGGTGAGCACGCCGACCTTGCCCTGGTGCAGGTTGCGGTGCACGTCGAGCGCCGCCATCCCGACGTCCTCGAGTGCATAGGTGCGGCTCAGGGTCGGGTGGATGAGGCCGCGGTCGACGAGCTCGTTGGCCTCCCACGCCTCGCGGTAGTTGGCGAAGTGCGAGCTGACGATGCGCTTGAGGTTCATCCACAGGTAGCGGTTGTCGTACTCGTGCATGTAGCCCGAGGTTGACGCGCAGGTGACGATGGTGCCGCCCTTGCGCGCCACGTAGACGCTGGCGCCGAAGGTCTCGCGGCCGGGGTGCTCGAAGACGATGTCGACGTCGT
>DASQEZ010000196.1:0-10506 GCA_035633415.1 Ornithinibacter sp.
CGTCGGACTCGGCCGCCTCGGCGCGCTCCATCACCTCGAGCTCGATGTCCTCGAGCTCGCTCTGCCGTCGCGCCAGTGAGGCCAGCTCGTGCTGGATCGCCTGCAGGTCCTTGGCCGTGCCGGTGCCGGCGTCGAGCCGCGCCTGGTCGCGGGCGGCCCGGTCGCGCACCAGCTGCACGTCGGACTCGGCCTTGGCCACCTCGCGCTGCACGTCGCCGAGCTCGGTGCGCGAGCGCACCAGCTGGTCGTCGATGAGCCGGGCCTTGCCCTCGAGGTCGGCGAGCTCCGCGAGCTGCGGCAGGTGGGTGCGCGCGTGGGCGATCTGGTCGAGTCGCGTGTCGATGGCCTGGAGGTCGAGCAGCCGCAGCTGGCGGGCGGACTCGGCGTTCACGGGCTACCTCCGGGGTCGGCACCGACCACGAAGGTCCACGGGTCGGTGCGCACTGTGCTGATGTGGGTCTCCACCCTAGTCGCGCGCTCCCCGAGGGCGGCACGCAGCGCCCGCTCGGCCAGGGCCAGCCAGACCTGCTCGCTCGCCCAGTGCCCGGCGTCGACCAGGTACGGGGTTCCGCCGCGGGCCTCCTCGCGCGCCTCGAGGGCCGGGTGGTGGCGCAGGTCGGCGGTGACGTACACGTCGGCCCCGCTCGCGCGAACGGCGTCGAAGAGGTCGTCACCCGCGCCGCCGAGAACCGCGACACGACGCACGACGGCGTCTCCCGGCCCGGCCACCCGGATGCCGCCCGCGGCCGGCGGCAGGTGGGCCGCCAACCGCTCCACGAACGTGCGCAGACCCAGCGGCTCGTCGAGCTCGCCGACCCGACCCATGGGCTGGCCCTCGGACACGGTCAGCGGGTCGGTGCGGCCCAGGCCGCAGGCCTGCGCGAGCGCCTCGCACACACCGTCGGCCGCGACGTCGGCGTTGGTGTGCGCGACGTAGAGCGCGACGTCACCCACGACGAGGTGGGTCACGCTCGCACCCTTGGCGCTCGTCGTCGCGATGCCGTGCACGCCGCGCAGGAGCAGCGGGTGGTGGGTGAGCAGCAGGTCCGCGCCGAGGTCACGGGCCTCCTCGATGACGGCGAGAGTGGGGTCGACGGCGAGGTGGATGCGGCGCACCGGTTGCCCCGGGTCGCCGGTGACGAGCCCGACCCGGTCCCAGGACTGCGCGGTGCTCGGTGGGTAGAGCCGCTCGACGAGCTCGAGCACCTCGCCCAGGGTCAGGTCGTCGACGTCGCTCACGTGGGCCCGGCCGGGATCGAACCGACGACCTTCGCGGTGTAAACGCGGTGCTCTACCAGCTGAGCTACAGGCCCCGGGCGACCGTCACACCCTCGGGGGCGTCGGCCGACCGCGCACATTGTGGCATCAACGCAGCGCTGCGACCTCGGCCGTCAGCCCGCTGAAGTCGCGGCGCTCCCCCGGGCCGTTGACCAGGGTCCAGCGCACGACGCCGTCGCGACCGATGAGGAAGGTGCCGCGGATGGGCGCCCCGGTGGCCTCGTTGAGCACGCCGAACGCGCGGGTGACCTCTCCGTGCGGCCAGTAGTCGGACAGCAGCGGGAAGAAGTAGCCCTGCGCGTCGGCCCAGGCACGCAGCGAGAACATCGGGTCGCACGAGATGCAGACGACCTGCAGGTCGTCGGAGACGAACCGCTCGAGGTGGTCGCGGATCTCGTCGAGCTCGCCGGTGCAGATGCCCGAGAAGGCGAAGGGGTAGAAGACCGCGACGACGTTCCTGGTCGCCGTCAGCTCGGCCAGCGAGACGGCGACGCCGTTCTGGTCGCGCAGGGTGAAGTCGGGCGCGAGCTGGCCGACCTCGAGCGGGGCCAGGGTGGACGTCATCATGCGGCCATCCTGCCAGCCGCGCCTGGTCACCTGCGGACGCGGGTCCTCGGGGCCACCAGCTTGTGCGCGCGCCACTCCGCGGCGGCGTTGAAGGTTCCGGCCGTGTGCAGGCCGGCGGTGACGGCGGCCTCGTCGATGTCGCTGGGGTCGACCTCGTCGCCGGTGACCTTGGGGGTGAGCAGCACGACGAAGCCCCCGTCGTCCAGGACGCCCACCATGTCGACGAGGGCGTCGCCGAGGTCGCCGTCGCCCTCGCGCCACCACAACAGCACCGCGTCGGCCCCGCCGGTGTAGTCGTCGTCCTCGATCTCGGTGCCGCAGTGGTCCTCGACGGCGTAGCGGAACGCGTCGTCGGCGTCCGAGTCGTAGCCGAACTCCTGGACCACCTGCTCACGGGCGAACCCGAGTCGCTCGACGACGCCGGCGCCGCTGGTGCCCGGGTCGACCGGAGGTGGGACGGGGGTGTTCACGGTGTCAAGGCCTTTCTGGTTCGGGGGATCCCTGCGGGTGCCGGGTCCAGTCCACCAACCCCGAAGGGTCGGGTGCAAGGGGGGCGCGCGGGGGTTCCGACCTGCGGCGTGCCGAACGGGCCCGCTCGGAGACCTCGGCGAGGAAGACCTCGGCCCGCGTGGTGTCGAGGTGCGCGAGCACCGCGGACACCGGGCCCGGGGCGGGGATGACGTGCACGCTGGCCACCCCCAGCCGGGACTCGAGCCAGCCCTGGCTCACGGTCAGGGACTGGATGCGGGCGTGCGGCACGGCGACCGCGCGACGGGTGAGCCGGCCGGTGCGCAGCAGCACTGCCGACGTCACGTCGGACCAGGCGTTGCGCCGCCAGGACAGCGGGTCGAGCCAGCGGGCCCGGGCACTCTGGCCACGCCAGGCGGGGTCGGGACCGTCGCCGAGGACGGCGCCGTCCCACGCGGCCGCGGGCACTCCGGGCGCGACCACCGAGAGCACCAGGTGGGCGTCGTCGAGCGTGCCGACGGGGAGCAGGGTCGTCTCGTGCTGGCTCTCGCCGTCGCCCGAGCCGCCGGCGCCGGCGACGTTGACCCGGATCCGCCACCACCCGAGCGGCCGCCACCACAGCGGTTGCACGAGCTCGAGGGCCTGGATGCGGTGGAAGGGGATCGTGGTCGCGCGCAGGTCGGTCAGGCCCTCCTGGACGCGCACCGCGGTGCCTGCCTCGGCGAGGTGGAAGTTGCCGTGGGTCAACAGCTCCTTGACCCGGTTGACCGCGATGCCGATCGCGACCGGCAGCAGGGCCGGGATGCCGGCCAGGGCCAGCGGCCCGACACTGCGGACCCCGGCGCCGATCAGCCCGAAGAGGACGAGCGCCCCGAGGACGATGGTCGAGCCGTGCAGGATCGTCGCGACGAACAGCCTGCCGTTCGGCACCTCCAGCACGGGACGGGGCGCGAAGGGGGGCAACGGCGCGAGCACGGCATCCGGCCCCGTGGAGGGGTCCCGGGGGGCGCCCTCGGGGACAACGGCCCCGGCGGGTCGCAGGGCCGCCTCGTCGGTGCGACCGGCGAGCTCGAGGAGGTGCTCGCGCAGCGCCTCGGCACGGCCCAGGGCGAGGAAGGACAGGGTGAGGGTGGAGTCGGACCCACCCGCCGACTGGACGACCACCCGGGCCAACCCGAGCGCCCGGGCCAGCAGTGGGCGGGACAGCTCGACCGCCTGCACCCGCTCCAGGCGCACCTGGCGGTGCTGCCGGAACAGCACACCGTGGCGCAGCTCGACCTGGCCGCCACCCACGCGGAAGCGGGAGAAGCGCCAGCTGACCCAGTTGACCAGGGCGATCAGGCCGAGGAAGACGACGAGGACGACCAGGGCCCACACGGGGTGGGCCACCGCCTGCTCGAACGGGTCGCCACCGCCGGTCGAGGGCTCGTCGCCGTCCATGACGAAGTCCCCCAGGCCGAAGGAGGACAAGAAGGTGTCGAACAGCTGTGACGCGGCGTAACCGAGGATCGCCAGCAGCACGACCCCGCCCCGGAGCAGCGGAGACAGCGGGTGGAGCCGTTGCCACTCCCCCGAGGGCTGCGCGACGGGATCGCTCACAGGCCGGCCCGCTGGGCCTCGCCGCGCGCCGCGAGGCGACTGCGCAGCGCCTCGGCCTCGGCCACCGGGAGCCCCGGCAGCGAGCCGCCGCTCTCCGGTGACGCGGTGTGGATCTCGCACGAGGCGATGCCGTTGGCGCGCGCGAGCGGCCCGGACTGGATGTCGACGTACTGGAGCCGTCCGTAGGGGACGCTGACGAGGGAGCGGAACAACCGGCCCTTGCGGATGACGATCTCCTCGTCGAGCTCGACCCACGAGATCGCGCTGACCTGGCGGCCGATGATCCAGGCCAGCCAGAGGCCGACGAGCACCAGGGCGAGGGTGCCGAGCAGCACCCACCGGGTGACGAGCAGCCCGACGACGACGGTCGCGACGACCAGCGGGAGCACCACGATGCCGAGCGTGATCAGGCGCACCCGGGTCAGGGCGGGCGAGACCGGCCGCCAGGGCAGGTCGCCACCGCGCAGGGTGACCTCCGTCGGGCGCAGGGGCGTCGCGGGAAGGGGGTCGGCCATGCCCCCAGTGTGCCTCAGGCGAGGAAGTCCCCGACCAGCCGGTTGAACTCGTCGGCGTGCTCGATCTGCGTCCAGTGCCCGCACCGCCCGAACACGTGCAGCTGGGAGTCGCCGATCAGCTCGAGCAGCCGCAGCGCGTTGTCGAGCGGGATGACCTTGTCGTCGCGGCCGTGCACGACCAGGGTGCGGTGCGGCAGCGCGGCGATGACGTCGTCCGGTGTCGCGAGCGCGTCGACCCAGCGCTGGCGCGGAGCGGGGAACATCGCCGCGAACGACTCCTGGAACCCCGGGCGGGTCGACGCCGCGTAGCGCAGCTCGGCGAGCTCGTCGGTGGCGTAGGCCGGGTCGAAGGCGAAGACGTCCAGCAGGCCACGCATCGTCGCGAGCGAGGGCTCGTAGCCCCACACCCGGTCCAGGCCCTCGGTGATGGGGAACGAGACACCGCAGGCGCCCATCAGCACCAGCCGCTCGACCCGCTCGGGTGCGTGGGCCGCCATCGAGATGGCCAGCCCGCCCCCGAAGCTGTTGCCGACGATCGAGAACCGGTCGAGGCCGAGCGCGTCGGCGAAGCCGAGCAGGTGGCCGCGCCACGACTCGAGGGAGTACTCGAACCCCTCGGGCCGGTCGGTGAAGCCGAAGCCGACGATGTCGGGCGCGATGACGGTGAAGCGGTCGGTGAGGGCCGGCATCGTCAGCCGCCAGTTCGCGAAGGCGGAGACCCCCGGGCCGGAGCCGTGCACCAGCAGGACCACCGGACCGGTGCCGGCCCGGTGGTAGTTGGTCGCGATGCCGTCGACGTCGACGGACAGGCCGATCTCGGGGTTGTCACTCATGGCCGGACGGTATGCCGGTGGGCCGGCTCGGCGCCCCCGTCGTTCCGCTCCCTGCAACACCCGGGCCGGCCGACCCGGTGTGTTTGGATGACCACATGGGCCGGGTGACGACACGGGTGCGCCGCACGCGGCTCGACGTCGCGACCGGCGAGCGGGTCGACCGCACCGACACGGTCGCCGTCGAGGAGCCGCTCGAGATCCGCGTCGGCGGCGAGCCGGTCACGACGACGATGCGCACGCCGGGCGACGACTTCGACCTGGCCATCGGCCACCTGCTGACCGAGGCGATGCTGCACTCGGCCGCCGAGGTCGGGACGCTGATGCACTGCACCGACCTCGACGAGGACGGCTCTCCCACCTTCAACGTCGTCGACGTGACCCTCGCGCCCGGTTCGGCACTGCACCGGCCCGCCCGGGAGCGCACCGAGACGATGTCGAGCGCGTGCGGGGTCTGTGGGTCGGCCACCATCGAGGCCGTGCGCACCAGCAGCCGCTACGCCGTAGCAGACGACGAGGTGGTGGTCGACGCCGAGGTGCTCGTCGGGCTGCCGCCCGCGCTGCGAGCCCGCCAGCCGGTGTTCGACCGCACCGGTGGGGTGCACGCGGCGGCCCTCGCGACGGCGCAGGGCGAGCTGCTGGCCGTGCGCGAGGACGTCGGCCGGCACAACGCCGTGGACAAGGTCGTCGGCGCGGTGGCCCGTGAGCGCGGGCTGCCCTTCGCCGCCACGGTGCTCGTCGTCAGCGCCCGGGCGAGCTTCGAGATCGTGCAGAAGGCGAGCGTCGCCGGCATCCCGGTGGTCGTCGCGGTGGGGGCCGCGAGCTCGCTCGCCGTCGACCTCGCGGCGCGGGCCGGCATCACCCTCGTGGCATTCGCACGGCCCCCGCACCTGTCCATCTACAGCCGCCCCGACCGGGTGCTCGGCAGAGAGTAGCGAGGGGTACCCGCGAGTAGCCTCGACGCAATTGGGCCGGCGGCCCCGATCGGGTGAAAGATGGGTGGAAGCGCGCTCTTTCTCCGGCGCGCCAACCGTCATCGTCGAAAGGACGACCGCGTGGCCTCCCGCGAAGACGTCGGCCCCATCCTCAACGGCATCCCGACGCACCTGCCGGACATCGACCCCGCCGAGACCCAGGAGTGGCTCGACAGCCTCGACGCGGTCATCGACGGCCCCGGCCGGATGCGTGCCCGCTACCTCATGCTGCGCCTGCTCGAGCGAGCGCGCGCCGAGCAGGTGGGCGTCCCCTCGCTGACCACGACGGACTACGTCAACACGATCAGCCCGGAGCAGGAGCCCTGGTTCCCCGGTGACGAGGAGGCCGAGCGCCGCTTCCGCGCGTACCTGCGCTGGAACGCCGCGATGATCGTGCACCGCGCGCAGAAGCCCGGCATCGGCGTCGGTGGCCACATCTCGACCTACGCGTCGGCGGCGACGCTGTACGAGGTCGGCTTCAACCACTTCTTCCGCGGCAAGGACCACCCCGGCGGCGGCGACCAGGTCTTCTTCCAGGGCCACGCCTCCCCCGGCATGTACGCCCGCGCGTTCCTCGAGGGGCGGCTGTCCGAGGACCGCCTCGACGGGTTCCGCCAGGAGAAGTCGCACGTCGTCGACGGCGCGCCCCTGGCGCTGCCGTCCTACCCGCACCCGCGGCTCATGTCGGACTTCTGGGAGTTCCCCACGGTGTCGATGGGCATCGGCCCGATGAACGCGATCTACCAGGCGCAGTTCAACAAGTACCTGCACAACCGCGGCCTCAAGGACACCAGCGACCAGCAGGTGTGGGCGTTCCTCGGCGACGGCGAGATGGACGAGCCCGAGTCGCGCGGCCTGCTCCAGCTGGCGGCCGGCGAGGAGCTCGACAACCTCACCTTCGTCGTCAACTGCAACCTGCAGCGCCTCGACGGCCCGGTGCGCGGCAACGGCAAGATCATCCAGGAGCTCGAGGCGTTCTTCCGCGGCGCCGGATGGAACGTCATCAAGGTCATCTGGGGCCGGGGCTGGGACCCGCTGCTCGCCGCCGACGGCGACGGTGCCCTGACGCACCTGATGAACTCCACCTCCGACGGCGACTACCAGACCTTCCGCGCCAACGACGGCAAGCACGTGCGCGAGAAGTTCTTCGACCGCGACCCCCGCACCCGCAAGATGGTCGCGGACTGGACCGACGACGACATCTGGTGGAAGCTCAAGCGCGGCGGGCACGACTACCGCAAGGTGTATGCCGCGTACCGCGCCGCCATGGGGCACACCGGTCAGCCGACCGTCATCCTCGCGAAGACGATCAAGGGCTACGGCCTGGGCACGACCTTCGCCGCCCGCAACGCGACGCACCAGATGAAGAAGTTCACCCTCGAGGACCTCAAGTACTTCCGCGACAGCCTCCAGCTGCCGATCAGCGACGCCGTGCTCGAGCGCGACCCGTACAACGCGCCCTACTACAACCCCGGCCCGGACGACGACGCGATCCAGTACGCCCTCGAGCGCCGGCAGAAGCTGGGTGGTGGTGTGCCGCAGCGGCGCACGAAGCACGCCCCCGTGCACCTGCCCGACGACTCCGCCTACTCCCAGGTCAAGAAGGGATCGGGCAAGCAACAGGTCGCGACGACGATGGCGTTCGTCCGGCTGCTCAAGGACCTCATGCGCGACAAGGAGTTCGGCCAGCGGATCGTGCCGATCATCCCCGACGAGGCGCGCACGTTCGGCATGGACAGCTTCTTCTCGACGATCAAGATCTACAACCCGCACGGGCAGAACTACACGCCGGTCGACGCCGACCTGATGCTGGCCTACCGCGAGGCCAAGGACGGGCAGATCCTGCACCTCGGCATCAACGAGGCCGGCTCGATGGCGGCCTTCACCGCGGTCGGGTCGAGCTATGCCACGCACGGCCAGCCGATGATCCCGATCTACGTCTTCTACTCCATGTTCGGGTTCCAGCGCACCGGCGACTCGATCTGGGCGGCCGCCGACCAGATGACCCGTGGCTTCCTCATCGGCGCCACGGCCGGGCGCACCACGCTCACCGGTGAGGGCCTGCAGCACGCCGACGGACACTCGCCGCTGCTCGCCTCGAGCAACCCGGCGGTCGTGCACTACGACCCGGCGTTCTCCTACGAGATCGCGCACATCATGCAGGACGGCCTGCACCGGATGTACGGCACCGACGACTCCCTGACCGACAACGACCGCAACGTCATCTACTACCTCACCGTCTACAACGAGCCGATGGTGCAGCCGGCCGAGCCGGAGAACGTCGACCGCGAAGGCATCCTGCGCGGGCTCTACCTCTACTCCGAGGGGTCGACCGAGGGCCTGCCCGACGACGCCCCGCACGTGCAGCTGCTGGCGTCGGGCGTCGGCATGGCGTGGGCCCTCGAGGCCCAGGAGCTGCTGCGCAACGACTGGAACGTCGCAGCCGACGTGTGGTCGGTGACGTCATGGAACGAGCTGCGCCGCGACGGGCTGCGCTGTGACGAAGCAGCCTTCCTCCACCCGGAGACCGAGGCGCCGGTGCCGTGGGTGACCCGGCAGCTGTCCGGTCGCCCGGGCCCGGTCGTGGCGGTGTCCGACTACATGAGGGCCGTCCAGGACCAGATCTCCCAGTGGGTGCCGGGTGACTTCGCGTCGCTCGGGGCCGACGGCTTCGGCTTCTCCGACACGCGGTCGGCCGCACGGCGCTTCTTCCACATCGACGGCCCGTCGATGGCGGTACGGGCCCTGCAGTCACTGGCCGAGCGCGGCGAGGTCGACCGCTCGGTGCCGCTCGAGGCGGCTCGTCGGTACCGGCTGTCCGACGTCACCGCCGGCGCCTCCGGGAACGAGGGCGGCGACAGCTGACCCCGGGTTCTCGCGACGTCAGGAGCACTTCGCCGAGTCAGGATGCAGTACGGCCCTGACCCAGCGAAGTGCTCCTGACGTCGCATTTGTGCATATGCAGGACTCTGTATAGTCTTGCATCGTGTCCAAGGTCCTCACCTCCCTGCCCGTCGGCGAGCGCGTCGGCATCGCCTTCTCCGGAGGTCTCGACACCTCCGTGGCCGTCGCGTGGATGCGCGAGAAGGGCGCGATCCCGTGCACGTACACCGCCGACCTCGGCCAGTACGACGAGCCGGAGATCGACACCGTCCCCGACCGTGCCGGCCAGTACGGCGCCGAGCTGGCCCGGCTGGTCGACTGCCGCAGCGCGCTCGTCGAAGAGGGCCTGTCGGCCATCGCGTGCGGGGCGTTCCACATCCGCACCGGCGGCAAGACCTACTTCAACACCACCCCCCTGGGCCGGGCGGTGACGGGCACGCTCCTCGTGCGCGCCATGCACGCCGACTCGGTCGAGATCTGGGGTGACGGCTCGACCTTCAAGGGCAACGACATCGAGCGCTTCGACCGCTACGGCCTGCTCGCCAACCCCAACCTGCGCATCTACAAGCCGTGGCTGGACGCCGACTTCGTCGCCGAGCTCGGCGGCCGCCACGAGATGAGCGCCTGGCTCACCGAGCGCGACCTGCCCTACCGCTCCAGCCAGGAGAAGGCCTACTCCACCGACGCCAACATCTGGGGCGCCACCCACGAGGCCAAGACGCTCGAGCACCTCGACGAGTCGATGGAGGTCGTCGAGCCGATCATGGGCGTCAAGTTCTGGGATCCCTCGGTCGCGATCGAGACCGAGGACGTCAGCATCACCTTCGTGCAGGGCCGTCCGGTGGCCGTCAACGGGCGCCCCCTCGACCCCCTGGCGCTCGTCGACGAGGTCAACACGATCGGGGGCCGGCACGGCATCGGCATGTCCGACCAGATCGAGAACCGGATCATCGAGGCCAAGTCCCGCGGCATCTACGAGGCGCCGGGCATGGCCCTGCTGCACATCGCCTACGAGCGGTTGCTCAACGCCGTGCACAACGAGGACACCCTGGCCAACTACGTCGCCGAGGGCCGCCGGCTCGGCCGGCTGCTCTACGAGGGCCGCTGGCTCGACCCGCAGAGCCTGATGATGCGCGAGGCCATCCAGCGCTGGATCGCCTCACTGGTCACCGGCCAGGTCACCCTGCGCCTGCGCCGCGGCGAGGACTACTCGATCCTCGACACCCGCGGAGAGAACTTCAGCTACCACCCCGACAAGCTGTCGATGGAGCGGGTGGAGAACGCCGCCTTCGGCCCGCTCGACCGGATCGGCCAGCTGACCATGCGCAACCTCGACATCGCCGACAGCCGCGCGAAGCTCGAGGTCTACGCCGGCCAGCCGGTCGAGCAGGG
>DASQEZ010000197.1:0-1507 GCA_035633415.1 Ornithinibacter sp.
GCCGGAGGGACAACGGCCGGCGTCCACTGCGCGTGCGGCACGACCTGGAGCACCTGGTGGGTGATGGTGAAGTCGCTGCGCTCGAGCATGTCGGTCGCCGGCAGCACGTAGTCGGCGAGGGCCGCGGTCTCGTTGCGGTAGATGTCGATGCTCACCACGAGGTCGAGCCGGCGCATCGCGTCGGTGAGGCGCTGGCTCCCGCCCGGCACCGAGTGCACCGGGTTGCCCGCGGTGACGAACAACGCCCGGATGCGGTCCGGATGGTCCGTGGTGATCTCGTCGGCGAGCGCGGCCACCGGGAAGGCGCCGGCGACCCGGTGCCAGCGCCCATCGGTCGTCCGGTGCTCGTCGAACGTGCCGAGGCCCAGGGCGGCGCTCAGGCGCAGGACGTCGAACGCCCCCTGTGGCACGAGCAGCCCACCAGCGCGGTCGAGGTCGCCGCTGATCAGGTTGAGCGCTTGCAGCAGCCAGTAGGCGACCGACCCGAACGGACCCATGTTGACGCCGGTGGACATATGGAGCGCGGCACCATCGGCGGTCGCATACGCGCATGCCAGCTCGCGGATGGTCCCGGCAGGAATACCGGTTACCGCGGCCGCGCGCTCCGGAGTCCACGGCGCCACCACGGCGACGACCTCGTCGACGCCGGTCGCGACCAGCCGCGCGCGGTCGAGGTCCGCGCCCAGCTCGGCGGTGCGGACGTGCAGCATCGCGGCGAGCAGGTAGGCGTCGGTGCCCGGCCGGATCGGCACGTGCTCGCCCACCTTGCGGACGGTCTCGGTGCGCCGCGGGTCGACGATCACGACACGGCCGCCGCGGTCGACGACCCCACGCAGGGCAGCCGTCGCGTCGGCGACCGTGAGCACCGACATCTGGCTCACGGTGGGGTTGGTGCCCAGGCACATGAGGAAGCGCACTCGGTCGAGGTCGGGCACCGGGTGCACGAGCGAGACGCCGTACATCGCGGTCGATACGTGGAACTTGTTGTTGGTGACGACCGAGTGCGACGCGAAGACATTCGGCGACCCGAGCGCCTCGACGTACGCCGACGACATGAGTACGTGCTGGAAGCTGAAGAACGTGGGATTGCCCTGGTAGAGCGCAACGGCTCGCGGTCCGTGCGCATCGACGAGCGCGCGGACCCGTGCCCCGATCTCGGCGATGGCCTGGTCCCAGCTGATCCGCTGGTAGTCCTCCCCGACCCGCTTGAGCGGATGATCGAGCCGGTGGGGGTCGTCGTGCAGCGCCCCGAGCCCAAGCCCCTTGACGCACGCGTAGCCATGCGACACCGGGTGGTCGCGGTCCGGGAGCACCGCTGTGACCCGGCCGTCGTCGACCTCCGCGACCAGACCGCAGTAGACCTCGCAGATCCGGCAGAAGGTGCGCACACTCGTGGCCACGCGCCGAGAGTAGGCGACGACCCGGCCTGCCGCCCGTCGCAGGAGGTTCGCACAGGGGGCGATGCGCGCCGAGCCCGGACACGTCAAACTGCGGGACGCGACCCTGC
>DASQEZ010000198.1:0-5361 GCA_035633415.1 Ornithinibacter sp.
GCCCACCACCTCGACGTCGAACCCGGTGACGCCCTCCTGGCGTTCGACCGGCTCAGCCGCTCGCGCGGCGCCCCGCTCGAGCACGTCGTCAGCCACTACCGGGGCGACCGCTACGAGCTGCACGTCGCCCTGGACAGCACGATGGAGGGAACCCCATGACCACCGCGGACACGACCGGCGAGACCGCCACCGACCCGGGCGGCGCGCGCCGGCTCAACCTCGCGCCCATCCAGAGGTTCGGCCGCAGCCTGATGCTGCCGATCGCCGCCCTGCCGGTGGCGGCGCTCATGCTGCGCCTGGGCCAGCCCGACCTCCTGGGGGCCGACGGGTTGGGCTGGAACAAGGTCGCCGCCGTGGTCGGTGCGGGCGGCGACGCGCTCTTCACCAACCTGCCGCTGCTCTTCGCCGTCGGTGTCGCGATCGGCATGGCCCGCAAGGCCGACGGGTCGACCGCGCTCGCAGCCGTCGTCGGCTACCTGGTGTTCAAGGGCGTCGGGGATGCCGTGTCGCCGTTCGTGCTCCCCCTGCCGCCCCAGGGCGAGGACCAGGAGCTGATCAACTACGGCGTGCTCGGCGGCATCCTCTGCGGCCTCATCGCGGCGTTCCTGTGGCAGCGCTACTACCGCATCTCGCTCCCGCCGTACCTCGCGTTCTTCGGGGGGCGTCGCTTCGTGCCGATCGTCACCGGGTTCGCCACGCTCGTGCTCGCCGTGCTCCTCGCGATCATCTACCCGGCCTTCGACGCGGGGCTGACCGCGCTCGGCGAGTGGGTGGCCGCCAACTCGATCATCGGCGGCTTCGTCTACGGCACGGCCAACCGGCTGCTGATCCCCCTGGGCCTGCACCACATCCTCAACACGGTGCCGTGGTTCATCCTCGGCGACTACACGAACCCGGCCACCGGCACGATCGTGCAGGGCGACATCAAGCGCTTCCTCGCCGGCGACCCGACCGCGGGGGCGTTCATGACCGGCTTCTTCCCGATCATGATGTTCGCGCTGCCCGCCGCCGCCCTGGCGATCTGGCAGGAGGCGAGGTTCAAGGCCCGCAAGGCCGTGGGGGGCCTGATGATCACCGCGGCGCTCACCTCCTTCCTCACCGGCGTCACCGAGCCGCTCGAGTTCGCCTTCATGTTCGTCGCGTGGCCGCTCTACGTCATCCACGCCGTGCTCACCGGCACCTCGATGGCCCTGGCCAACGCACTCGGCATCAAGGACGGGTTCGGCTTCTCCGCAGGGCTCTTCGACTACGTGCTCAACTTCAACATCGCCACCAAACCGCTCCTGCTCATCGTCATGGGGCTGGGGTACGCCGTGGTCTACTACGTGCTCTTCCGCTGGGTCATCCGCCGGTGGAACCTGCGAACACCGGGCCGCGAGGACGACGGCGACGAGTCCGCCGACGGCCCCGCGGAGACCGAGGGCGAGAAGGTGGGGGCCGGTGCTGCTCAGCGCTGACCGCGTCGTCCTCCCCACCGGCTCGGTCGAGCCGGGCTGGGTGCAGACGATCGACGACCGGATCACCGGGTCGGGCGGGGGGGCACCGCCGGCCCCGGTCGACCGGCACCTGCCCGGGACCGTCGTGCCCGGGTTCGTCGACACCCACTCGCACGGGGGCGGCGGTGCCGCGTACACGTCCGGGGACCCCGGCGAGGCCGCGACGGTGCTCGCGACCCACCGGTCGCACGGCACCACGTCGATGATGGCCAGCCTGGTCACCGACACCATCGGCCGGCTCGAGGAGTCGGTGCGCTCGTTGGCACCGCTCGTGCGCTCCGGCGAGCTGGTCGGCCTCCACCTCGAGGGGCCGTGGCTGAGCGAGGCGCACTGCGGCGCCCACGACCCCGCCCTGCTCCGAGCTCCCGACCCGGCCGAGGTGGCCCGGGTGCTCGACGCCTCGGATGACACGGTGCGCATGGTCACCCTCGCGCCCGAGCTGGCGGGCGGCCTGGACACCGTCGCGCTCCTGGCCGACCGCGGGGTGATCGCCGCGATCGGGCACAGCGACGCGACGGATGCCGTGACGCGCCGGGCGCTCGACGTCGGTGCCCGCGTCGCGACCCACCTGTTCAACGCGATGCGCCCGATCCACCATCGCGAGCCGGGGCCGGTGCTCGCGATGGTCGAGGACCCGCGCGCCCACGTCGAGCTGATCGCCGACGGCATCCACCTGCACCCCGAGGTGCTGCGCTGGGCGGCGACGTCGGCGCCGCACCGCTTCCTGCTCGTCACCGACGCGATGGGGGCGGCCGGCGCGGCCGACGGCGACTACGACCTCGGACCTGCCCTGGTGCAGGTGCGCGACGGAGTCGCCCGGCTCGCGTCGAACGGCGCCATCGCCGGCAGCACGCTGACGATGGACCGCGCCGTGCGGTACGCCGTGCAGGTGGCCGGGCTCCCCCTCGACGCCGTCGTCGAGGCGGCGACCAGCACGCCGGCGCGCCTGCACGGGCTTCCCGACGTGGGCGCGATCGCGCCCGGGCTCCGGGCCGACCTGGTGCACCTCGACACCACCCTGCACGTGGTCGACGTGATGCGCGCGGGCGCCTGGCTCGAGATCGGCTGAGCCGCCCACCCGTCGGCGCGCCTCAGGCGGCGGCGAGCTCGTGGCGCTCGAGGTGCCGGTAGCGCAGGGCGATGATCGCCAGCGCGAGCCCGCCACACACCACGGGCACGGCGTACGCGGGTTGCGCACCCCAGGCCTCGATGGCCCAGCCACCGACGGCGGACCCGCCCGAGATGCCGATGAGGATGCCGGTGATGGCCACGGCCATCCCCTCCGTCACCAACGCCGGCGGCACGAGCCGCTGCGCCAGCGACAGGCTGGTGATGAGCATCGGCGCCGTCGCCGAACCGGCCACGAACATGACGACGACCAGCGGCCAGAGCCCGCCGACCAGCAGGGCCGGCACCTCGAGCACGAACATCCCGGTCGCCGCGAGGATCAGCCGACGGGTCATGGTGGCGTGGAACTTCCTCGTGCCGAAGACGATGCCGGCCAGGGTCGACCCGAGGGCGAACGCCCCGAGGATGACGCTCGAGAACCCGGTCTCGCCGTACTCCTTCGCGTAGGCGACGGCGATGACCTCGTTCGCACCGAAGATGACGCCGGTCATGACCAGCGCGGTCGCGACGACCAGCAGACCCGGGCGACGCACGGCGAACCCGCCCGGCCGGTCGGCGTGCGGCACCACTGGCGGCTCGGTGGCACGGGCGGAGAGGAAGACCAGCATCCCGGCCGTGAAGAACAGCTCGGCGAGCAGCAGGCCGGCCTCGGGGAACCACAGGGTCGACACGAGCACGGCGAGCACCGGGCCGATGACGAACGACGCCTCGTCGGCGACCTGCTCGAACGACATCGCTGCGTGCAGCCGGTCGGGCTCGCTGCGGAAGATGTGCGCCCACCTGGCCCGCGACATCGGGCCGGGCTCGGGCAGCACCGCGCTCAGGCCGTAGAAGACGAACAGGGTCCAGGCCGGGGCGTCGGTCCAGGACAGCACGGCCACGGTGACGCCGCACAGGGAGGAGAACACCACGAACGGCAGCGCGACCCGGCGCTGGCCGCGCTTGTCGACGAGGCGACCGATCAGCGGCCCGGCGATGGCGAGGACCAGCAGGCCGACCGCGGAGACGGCACCGGCGAGCCCGAAGGAGCCGCGTCGCTCACTGAGCATGACGATGATCGCGACCCCGAACATGGCCCCGCCGGTGCGCGACAACGAGGTGCCCGCGATGAAGCGGGTGGCGCCGGGGACGCGGAACAGCGGGGCGTAGGCGGACAGCACGGGGACTCCGATTGAGGTGAGGTGGACGGTCATCGTCCCGCCCGCCGGAGACGGCGGGCAACGAGGTCTTGCGGGCAGCCGGTGCGGAGCCGGCCGGGGATCAGCGGAAGGCGGACTCGCCGGTGAGTGCCTGGCCGATGACGAGGGTGTGCATCTCGACGGTGCCCTCGTAGGTGAGCACCGACTCGAGGTTGTTGGCGTGCCGCATGACCGGGTACTCGCCGCTGACGCCGTTGGCGCCGAGGATCGTCCGCGCGGTGCGGCAGATCTCGATCGACTTGGTGATGTTGTTGTACTTGCCGACCGAGACCTGCTCGGGGCGCAGCCCCACGGTGTCCTTGCGACGACCGAGGTGCAGCGCCAGCAGCTGACCGAGCTGGAGCTCGGTGGCCATGTTCGCGAGCTTGGCCTGGGTCAGCTGGAAGCCGGCGATCGGGCGCCCGAACTGGATGCGCTCCATCGAGTAGCGGCGCGCGGCCTCGAGCGAGGACCGGGCCGCGCCGAGCGAGCCCCAGACGATGCCGTAGCGCGCCTCCGACAGGCAGGCCAGCGGGCCCTTGAGACCCGCGACGTCGGGGAACACGGCATCGGCGGGGAGTCGGAGGTTCTCGAAGGTGAGCTCGGACGTGACCGACGCGCGCAGCGACATCTTGTGGGTGATCTTGTGCGCGGCGAATCCCGGTGTGTCGGTGGGGACCACGAACCCGCGGACACCGCCGTTCTCCTCGCCCGCGTTGGCCCAGACCACCGCGACGTCGGCGATCGAGCCGTTGGTGATCCACATCTTCGAACCGTTGAGCACCCAGTCGTCGCCGTCGCGGCGGGCGCGGGTGCGCATCGAGCCGGGGTCGGAGCCGTGGTCGGGCTCGGTGAGGCCGAAGCAGCCGATGGCCTCGCCGGACGCCATCCGGGGCAGCCACTCCTGCTTGTGCTCCTCGGAGCCGAACCGCCAGATCGCGAACATCGCCAGGCTGCCCTGCACCGAGACCAGCGAGCGGATGCCGGAGTCGCTCGCCTCGAGCTCGAGGCAGGCCAGTCCGTAGTCGACGGCCGACATGCCGGCGCAGCCGTAGCCCTCGAGGTGCATGCCGAGCAGGCCGACCTTGCCGAACTCCTTCGCCAGCTCGCGGGCGGGCAGGTCGCCCTGCTCGTACCACTGCATGACGTAGGGGTCGACGACGTCGGCGCAGACCTGACGGGTGGCGGCGCGGATGGCCTTCTCCTCGTCGCTGAGCAGGCTGTCGACGTCGACCAGGTCGAGGGGGTCGGACGGTCGCTTCGGCATCGACGAGGTGGCGCTCATGCCCTCCATCATGACGGACCGTGCACGTTCACGCGACCACGGTTTCCGTATGCGGTGACGCGACATCGGTGCGGATCGGTCCGATCGACCTCGCGGCGAGTGCGGAAGTGGTCGTTCCGGCAACCACTTCCGCACTCACCGCGAGGTCGATCGGACCGATCCGCACCGATGTCGTGTCACCGCATACGGAAACCGTGGTCGCGTGAACGTGCTAGGTCCGTCATGATGGAGGGCATGAGCGCCACCTCGTCGATGCCGAAGCGACCGTCCGACC
>DASQEZ010000199.1:0-21174 GCA_035633415.1 Ornithinibacter sp.
GGTGACGGCCAGCGGGTTGCCCGCCGTCACCGAGCAGGCAAGGGCCGCCGTCTCGGCGGTCGCGGGCAACCCGAGCTCGGCCATCAGCGCTCCGACCGCCACGGCATCCAGCCCGGCCACCGCCTGCTCGGGCAGCCCGGCCTGCGCGAGCGGACCTCCCTCGCCGGCGCGCACCGCCGCCACGACGAGCACCGGGTCGGCGCCGAGCCGGCGCGCGGCGAAGGCCAGTGCCCCGGCTGACGGCTGGTCGAGCAGGTGGGCGTCGTCGAGCAGCACGACGAGCGGGCGGCCCTCGGCTCGACGGGCCAGCACCGCAAGCGTCGCCGCACCGACGGCGAACGCCGCTGGAGGGTCACCGTCGCGCAGCGCCAGGGCCACCGCGAGCGCTCTGGCCTGCGGGGGTGGCAGCTGGTCGAGCTGGTCGGTGACGTCGCCGAGCACGAGTCCGAGCGCGGCATACGGCACCTCCTGCTCGGCCGGTGTGCCGACCACCCGCACCACCTGGGCGCCGGTCGCGAGGGCAGCGACCTCGTCGAGCAGCGTCGACTTGCCCACCCCGGCCTCCCCGATGACGACCAGGGCGCCTCCGCGGCGCAGCCGGGCCCCCGCCAGCAGCTCCGCCACCCGCTGGAGCTCGGTCTCGCGCCCCACGACCATGGACGAAGTGTAGGAACTGTTGAGGGTGTGACCCTGATGCGGCGAGGGGGGCCGGGGCCGGATCGTCGAGGGCATCGACCCCGGCGACCGCCGCCGGGATCATGGACCCGGGAGGAACCCGATGCCGCACAGCCAGACCACCACCATCGACACCGACATCCTGATGTCGTTCGTGTTCCGCGCCGTCGACGAGGTCGGCGCCGCACTCAACTGCGCCCTGGTCGTCATGGGCGACCGCCTCGGCTACTACCGAGCGCTCGCCGACGACGGCCCGATGACCGCCGAGGCGCTGGCCACCGCGACCGGCACCGCCGAGCCCTACGCCCGGGAGTGGCTCAACGCCCAGGCTGCCGGGGCGTTCGTCACCTACGAGCCGGCCGACGGCACCTACGCGCTCCCCCCGGAGCACGTGGTCGCGCTCACCGACGAGAGCAGCCCGGCCTTCCTGCCCGGCTTCTTCCAGATCGCGCACGGCACCATCCGGGATGCCGACCGCGTCCTCGCCGTGGCACCCGACGGTGACGGGGTGGGCTGGCACGACCACAACACCGACGTGCACGACGGCTGCGAGCGATTCTTCCGGCCCGGCTACAACGCCAACCTCGTCGCCGAGTGGATCCCCGCGATCGAGGGCCTCACCGAGAAGCTCACCGCGGGAGCCACGGTGGCCGACATCGGCTGCGGCCACGGTGCCTCGACGGTGCTCATGGCCCGGGCCTTCCCGGCCTCGCGGTTCGTGGGGTCCGACTACCACGCGGCCTCGATCGACACCGCCGTCGAGCGGGCGTCCGAGGCGGGGGTGAGCGAGCGGATCGACTTCGAGGTGGCGCAGGCCACTGAGTTCAGCGGCAGCGGCTACGACCTGGTGACCACGTTCGACGCCCTGCACGACATGGGCGACCCGGTGGGGGCCGCCACGCGCGTGCACCAGGCCCTCGCCCCTGACGGGGTGTGGCTGCTGGTCGAGCCGGCCGCCGGCGACCACGTCGAGGACAACCTCAACCCCGTCGGGCGGGCGTACTACGGCTTCTCGACGCTGCTGTGCACCCCGGCCTCGCTCTCCCAGCCGGTGGGCGCGGCGCTCGGCACCCAGGCCGGGCCGGCGCGCATCCGCGACGTCACCGTGGCGGCCGGCTTCCGTGGCTTCCGGCTGGCGGCCTCGACGCCGTTCAACAACGTCTTCGAGGTCCGTCCGTGACCTGGCCGGCCTGGACCCGTCCGGTGCGCGAGGACGTCGTGGTGCGTGACGGCATCCGGCTCTCGTACGCCGTGCACGGGTCCGGGCCGGCGACCGTCGTGCTGATGCCCACGTGGTCGATCGTGCGGTCCCGGTTGTGGAAGGCGCAGGTCCCCTACCTGGCGCGGCACCACCGGGTCGTCACCTTCGACGGGCGCGGCAGCGGGGCCTCGGACCGCCCGGTGGGTGCGGCGGCGTACGCCAATGCGGAGTACGCCTCGGACACCCTCGCGGTCATGGATGCCGTTGGCGTCGACCGAGCGGTGCTCGTCGGCCTCTCCAGCGGCGCCGCCTGGGCCGCCCAGGTCGCGGCCGAGCAACCCGACCGGGTGCAGGGGGTCGTGGCGATCGGGCCCCCCTGCGGGTCCTGGCAACCTCGGGGCCAGGGCGAGGTCTCGGTCTACGCCGACCCCCAGGAGTCGACGCAGGGGTGGGCGAAGTACAACCGCCACCACTGGCTCGACGGCGGCTTCGACGACTTCGTCGACTTCTTCTTCGCGCAGATGTACCACGAGCCGCACTCGAGCCGACAGCGCGAGGAGGCCAGCGCCTGGGCGCACGAGATCGACCCGCGGACCCTCGTCGACTGCACCTCCGGGCGCCTCGGCCTCGACGGGGCTCGGGCGACCGACCTCGGGCCCGTGCTGGACGCCGTGCGCTGCCCGGTTCTCGTCATCCACGGCAGCGAGGACAGGGTGCGCGACGTCGCCGACGGCGCTCGGTTCGCCGAGCGCGCCAGGGGGTCGCTGCTCGTGCTCGACGGCGCGGGCCACGGGCCGCCCGCCCGCGAGCCGGTCGTCGTCAACCGCGAGGTCGACCGGTTCGTCGAGCTCGTGGCGGGGCCGCCCGACCACCTGGAACAGCCGACTCGGCGGTGGTCGAGGGCACTACGGCGCCAGCGCGAGGTGCTGGTGCTGTCGTCACCGATCGGGCTCGGCCACACCCGGCGCGATCTCGCGATCGTCGAGGCCCTGCGGGCCGAGCGCCCCGACGTGCGGGTGCGCTGGCTCGCGCAGGACCCGGTGACCCGGGTACTGGAGGCGGCCGGCGAGGACGTGCATCCGGCCTCGAGCTGGCTGGCCTCGGAGTCGGCGCACGTCGAGGCCGAGTGCGGCGAGCACGACCTCGACGCGTTCGAGGCGATCCGGCGGATGGACGACATCCTCGTCGCCAACTTCATGGTGCTCGACGAGGTCCTCGAGTCCGAGCACGTCGACCTGATCGTCGGCGACGAGGCCTGGGAGACCGACCACTTCCTCCACGAGAACCCCGAGCGCAAGCGAGGGGCGTTCGCGTGGCTCACCGACTTCGTCGGTTGGCTGCCGATGCCGGCCGGCGGCGAGCGGCAGATGCGCCTGACCGCCGACTACAACGCCGAGATGATCGAGCACCGCGAGCGCTTCCCGTGGGTGCGCGACAGGTCGGTCTTCGTCGGTACCCCGGACGACCTGGTGCCCGACGCCTTCGGCCCGGGCCTGCCCTCGATCCGGGAGTGGACCGAGGGCGAGTTCGACTTCGCCGGGTACGTCACCGGCTTCACGCCGCCGACCGAGGAGGAGCGTGCCGGGCTGCGGGCGGCCCTGGGCTGGGCCGCGGACCGCACCGTCTGCGTCGTGACGGTGGGCGGGACTGCCGTGGGCGCCGACCTGCTGAGCCGGGTGCTCGATGCGGTGCCCGCAGCCCGGCGCGAGCGTGAGGACCTGCAGTTCGTGGTCGTCGCGGGACCACGCATCGATCCCGGGTCGTTGCCGCGGCGACGCGGCGCCACGGTGCTCGGCTGGGTGCCGGACCTGTGGCGGCTCCTGGCCGCCTGTGACGTGGCGGTCGTGCAGGGCGGCCTGACGACGTGCATGGAGCTCGCCGCGTCGCGCCGGCCGTTCCTCTACGTGCCGCTGCGCAACCACTTCGAACAGAACCGGCACGTACGCCACCGGCTCGAGCGATACGGCGCGGGGACCCACCTTCCCTACGAGCGGCTCGTGGAGCCGGACGCGTTCGGCGCGGAGCTGCTCGCGACGCTGGCGCGGCCGGTGACGTCGGCGCCCGTCGAGGTCGACGGTGCCGCGCGGGCAGCCCGCCTGCTGGCCGACCTGCTGTGAAACCTTGGGCGCTCTCTTGATGACCCCCCGGCTCGCGGCTAACGTCAGTTCCACGGGCCGTTGTTCGCATGGACAACCAACGGTCCACGGAGGTCAGCACAACCATGCACCCGCCCGCTGCGCCGGGCGGTCGTCGGACGCCCGGCGACGGGCGACGGGAGGTGCGGGGCGTGGCGCGAGCGGCGACCCGAGCCCCCGGGATCACGGTCAACGGCACCCGGCGGCCCCTCGAGGGCACCGACCCGGCGACGACCTTGCTCGACTTCGTGCGTGGCCTCGGCCTCACCGGTGCCAAGGAGGGCTGCGGGGAGGGTGAGTGCGGAGCCTGCGCCGTGATGGTCGCGCGGCCCGACGACGACCACGGCAGCCGCTGGACCGCGGTGAACTCCTGCCTGATCCCCGCCGCGGCACTCGACGGCCAGGAGGTCGTCACGGCCGAGGGCCTCGGCACCGCGCAGTCGCTGCACCCCGTACAGCGCGAGGTGGCCGTGCGCGGCGGCTCGCAGTGCGGTTACTGCACACCGGGTTTCGTCTGTGCGATGGCGGCCGAGTACTACCGGCCCGACCGCGAGGCCGCCCCACCGGACGCCGAGCACGGGCCCAACGGCTTCGACCTGCACGCCCTCAGCGGCAACCTGTGCCGCTGCACGGGCTACCGACCGATCCGGGATGCCGCGTTCGCCCTCGAGCGCCCGGCCGGCGACGACGCGCTCGCCGGCCGCACGACCGACCCGGCACCCCCTGCCGCCGGCACCCACCTGAGCGGGGCGAGCGGCGTCTTCGAGCGGCCCGTCGACCTGGCCCGCGCGCTGGCACTGCTCGACGAGTACCCGGAGGCCGTGCTGGCCGCAGGATCGACCGACTGGGGTGTCGAGGTCAACCTGCGCGGGGCCCGCGCGCCGTTCGTCGTCGCCGTCGACCGCCTCCCCGAGCTGCGCGGCCTCACGGTCGGCGCCGAGGCCATCGAGATCGGTGCCGCGCTCAGCCTCAGTGAGGTCGAACGAGCCCTCGCGGGGCGGGTGCCCCTGCTGGACCAGCTCTTCCCCCTCTTCGCCTCGCGGCTCATCCGCAACGGGGCCACGCTCGGCGGCAACCTCGGCACGGCATCCCCCATCGGCGACGCGGCACCGGTGCTGCTCGCGCTGGATGCCGCACTGGTCCTGGTGTCGACCGCGGGCGAGCGGGAGGTGCCGGTCGACGACTACTTCACCGGCTACCGCCGCACCGTGCTGCGCCCCGGCGAGCTCATCCGGGCCGTTCGGATCCCGTTGCCGCTCAGTGGGGTCACCGCGTTCCACAAGATCGCCAAACGCCGCTTCGACGACATCTCGAGCGTGGCCGCGGGCATCGCCCTCGACGTGCGCGACGGTGTGGTCACCAAGGCGCGGATCGGCCTCGGCGGCGTCGCGGCCACGCCGGTGCGCGCACGGGCCACCGAGGCAGCGCTCGAGGGAATGCCGTGGACGCCCGTCACCGTCCGGTCGGCCGCCGCGGTCATGGCCACCGAGGGCACGCCCATCGACGACCAACGCGCCAGCGCGGCCTACCGCTCGGCGATGCTCGGCACCGCACTTCTCCGACTGCACGCGCGCACCGGGCTCTCGCAGGAGGTGGGTCCATGAGCGAGGTTCGCGAGCCTGCGGGCCACGCCGCAGTGGGCCGGGCGATCCCGCACGAGTCGGCGGCGCTGCACTCCACCGGCCGGGCGCTGTTCACCGACGACCTCGTCCTGCGGACCCTCGGCGTGCTCCACGCCCACCCGGTACAGGCACCGCACGCGCACGCGAGGGTCACCGGGCTGCGCACGGCCGCGGCCCTCGCCGTGCCCGGGGTGGTGCGCGTCCTCACGGTCGACGACGTGCCTGGGCTCAACGACTCGGGCGGTCGGCACGACGAGCCGCTGTTCCCCACCGAGGTGATGTTCCACGGACAGGCGGTGTGCTGGGTGCTCGCCGAGACCCTCGAGGCCGCCCGGCTGGGGTCGCTCGCGGTCGAGGTCGACTACGAGCCGCTGCCGGCGGTCGTGACGGTGCGCGAGGCGATCGCCGCCGACAGCTTCCAGGGCGGCCGGCCGCTCCTTGAGCGTGGCGACGTCGACGCGGCGTTCGCGACCGCGCGCCACGTCTTCAGCGGCGAGCTCGACCTCGCGGGCCAGGAGCACTTCTACCTCGAGACGCACTGCTCGCTCGCCCAGGTCGACGAGGCGGGTCAGGTCTTCGTGCAGTGCAGTACCCAGCACCCCACCGAGACGCAGGACGTCGTCGCCCACGTGCTCGGCGTGCCCGCTCACGAGGTCACCGTCCAGTGCCTGCGGATGGGCGGGGGTTTCGGCGGCAAGGAGATGCAGCCGCACGGGTACGCGGCCGTCGCCGCGCTCGGGGCCCGGCTCTCCGGCCGGCCGGTGCGGGTGCGGCTGACCCGCGCCCAGGACCTCACGATGACCGGCAAGCGCCACGGGTTCCACACCCAGTGGCGAGCGGCGTTCGACGAGGACGGCCTCCTGCAGGCCCTCGACGCGACCCTCACCTCCGACGGCGGCTGGAGCCTCGACCTCTCCGAGCCCGTGCTGGCGCGGGCCCTGTGCCACGTCGACAACGCCTACTGGATCCCACACGTGCGGGTCAACGGCCGCATCGCCCGCACCCACAAGACCTCGCAGACGGCCTTCCGCGGGTTCGGCGGGCCGCAGGGAATGCTGGTCATCGAGGACGTGCTGGGCCGGTGCGCGCCGCTGCTCGGCATCGACCCCGTCGACCTGCGCCGCCGCAACTTCTACGGCCCGGGGCAGAGCACCCCCTACGGCCAGCTGGTGCGCCATCCCGACCGGATGGTCACGTGCTGGGAGCAGGTGCTCGCCTCTGGCGAGGTCGCCGCGCGGCAGGACGCGATCGCCGACTGGAACGCCAGGCACGAGCACGCCAAGCGAGCCCTGGCCGTCACACCGGTGAAGTTCGGCATCTCGTTCAACTTCACGGCGTTCAACCAGGCCGGCGCCCTCGTTCACGTCTACAAGGACGGCTCGGTGCTCGTGACCCACGGCGGCACCGAGATGGGCCAGGGACTGCACACCAAGATGCTCCAGGTCGCCGCCACCGCCCTGGGGTTGCCGCTGTCCGCCGTGCGCCTCGCGCCGACCCGCACCGACAAGGTGCCCAACACCTCGGCGACAGCGGCGAGCTCGGGCGCCGACCTCAACGGCGCCGCCGTCAAGGACGCCTGCGAGCAGGTGCTCGGCCGCCTGCGCCCGGTCGCCGCCGAGCGCCTCGGCGTCGACCCGGATGCCGTGCGCTTCGCCGGTGGGATCGTCACCGCACCCGGCACCCGGGCCTCCGTCGCGTGGGGCGAGCTCGTCAGCCAGGCCTACTTCCAGCGGGTGCAGCTCTGGGCCGCCGGGTTCTACCGCACCGAGGGGCTGCACTGGGACTCGACGACGATGCAGGGCTCGCCGTTCAAGTACTTCTCCTACGGCGCCGCAGCGACCGAGATGGAGGTCGACGGCTTCACCGGGTCCTACCGCACGCGTCGGGTCGACATCGTGCACGACGTGGGCGACAGCCTCTCTCCGCTCGTCGACGTCGGGCAGGTCGAGGGGGGTTTCGTGCAGGGAGCCGGCTGGTTGACCCTGGAGGACCTGCGCTGGGACGAGGGCGACGGTCCCACGCGCGGGCGCCTGGCCACCCCCACGGCGAGCACCTACAAGCTGCCGAGCTTCTCGGAGATGCCCGAGGACTTCCGCGTGGAGCTGCTGGCGCACGCCCACGAGGACGGCGCGGTGTACGGGTCCAAGGCCGTCGGAGAGCCACCCCTCATGCTCGCCTTCTCGGTGCGCGAGGCCCTTCGCCAGGCCGTGGCGGCGTTCGGGCCGCCCGGCACGAGCGTCGACCTGGCATCGCCGGCGACGCCCGAGGCGGTGTGGTGGGCGCTGGAGGCGGCGCGACGGCATCCGGGTCGCGGCCGACCCGACGAGGGCACCCCCGGCGCCGTCCCCGACCAGCCCGACTCCACCGACCGCCCGCTGCGGCCACACTCCGAGCGCGCGGCGCGACCCGAGAGCCGGGCCTGACGTGCACTGGCTGGAGGCCGTGCGGCGGCTGCGACACGACCGGTGCCCGGGGGTCCTCGTCACCCTGGCGTCGGTGCGCGGTCACGCCCCCAGGTCGGCCGGCGCCAAGATGGTCGTCTCCGCCGACGGCACGTGGGGGAGCATCGGCGGCGGCAACCTCGAGGCGACCTCGGTGGCCCGGGCCCGCGTGATGCTGGCCGGTGGGGCGACTGCGCCCGAGCAGCTCACCGTGTCGCTGACCGAGCGGGCCCGTGCCGAGCACGGGCGGCAGTGCTGCGGCGGCGAGGTCGACGTGCTGCTCGAACCGCTCGCGGTGGTGCCGTCGGTGGCCGTCTTCGGCCTCGGGCACGTCGGGCTCGAGCTGGCCCGGATCCTGGCCCGTCACGACCTCGAGCTGCACCTCGTCGACTCGCGCGAGGAGGAGCTCGACCCCGCGCGGCTGGCCGTGCTCGACGACGCCGTGGCGCAGGTGCACGTGCACCACGCGGTGCTCCCCGAGCTCGTGCTCGGCGAGGTCCCCAGCGGCACCCACGTGCTCGTGATGACCCACGACCACGCGGAGGACGCCGCCCTGTGCGACGCGGCCCTGCGCTGTGGGCACCTGGGCACCATCGGCCTGATCGGGAGCTCGGCCAAGGCCGGCCGGTTCCGGCGCGTCCTCGCGACCGACGGTCACGCGCCGGCCTCCGTCGCGCGGATCCGCTCGCCGATCGGTGGGGCTGCGCTGACCGGGAAGGACCCGGCCACCATCGCGGTGGCCGCCGCGGCAGAGCTCCTCGCCCTCGTCGAGGCGGAGCGGGCCGCTGCCGGCGCGTCCGACGCCCGACGAGGTCCCGCGACACGCTGATGCGCGGACGCGACCGTCAGCGCGTCGTGGGATGTCGACCGGGGACGGACGAGGGGCCGGGCTCCAGCGGAACCCGGCCCCTCGGCATCCTGGATGCGGCTAGATGGACACCGGGTGCTGGTGCTCCGCCGACGCCGCGTCGGGGTCGGCGTCGTTGCCGATGGCGATGTCCTTGCTCTTGGAGTAGGCCACCGCCGCGAGGACGATGACGAAGGCGACGGCCGCGATGCCGTAGCGCATCGGGGCCGAGGCGCTCGCCCCGACCGTGAGCGAGACGATCGCCGGCGCGATGAGCACCGCGACGAGGTTCATCACCTTGAGCAGCGGGTTGATCGCCGGGCCGGCGGTGTCCTTGAACGGGTCGCCGACGGTGTCGCCGATGATCGTGGCCTCGTGGGCCTCGGAGCCCTTGCCGCCGTGCTCGCCGTCCTCGACGATCTTCTTCGCGTTGTCCCAGGCCCCACCGGAGTTCGCGAGGAACACGGCCATCAGCGCACCGGCACCGATCGCGCCGGCGAGGAAGCCGGCCAGCGGGCCGATGCCCAGGCCGAAGCCGACGGCGACCGGCATGAGCGCGGCGAGCAGACCCGGCGTCGCGAGCTCGCGCAGCGAGTCACGGGTGCAGATGTCGACGACGCGGCCGTACTCCGGCTTCTCGGTGTAGTCCATGATCCCGGGGTGCTCGCGGAACTGGCGGCGCACCTCGAACACGATGGCCCCGGCGGCCCGCGTCACCGCGTTGATCGCCAGGCCCGAGAAGAGGAAGACGACCGCCGCGCCGATGAGCACGCCGACGAGCACGCTCGGGGTGACGACCTGCAGGTCGAAGGTGGAGACGACGAACGTGCCCGGCTGCTCCTTGATCTCGCCGCGGTCGATGATCGCCTGGAGGGTGGACTGCCAGGCGTCGCTGTACGAGCCGAACAGGGCGGTCGCAGCGAGCACGGCCGTCGCGATGGCGATGCCCTTGGTGATCGCCTTGGTCGTGTTGCCGACCGCGTCGAGCTCGGTGAGGATCTGCGCGCCCTCCTCGTCGACGTCGCCCGACATCTCCGCGATGCCCTGAGCGTTGTCGGAGACCGGGCCGAAGGTGTCCATCGCGACGATCACGCCGACCGTGGTGAGCAGGCCGCAGCCGGCCAGCGAGATGAGGAACAGCGCCAGGGCCGTGGAGCCGGCACCGAGGAGGAAGGCGAGGTAGACGGCGCCGGCGATGATCGCCGCGGTGTAGACCGCCGACTCCAGGCCGACCCCGATGCCGGAGAGCACGACGGTGGCCGGGCCGGTCAGCGAGGTGCGGGCGACATCCTTGGTCGGCCGCTTGTCGGTGCCGGTGAAGTGCCCGGTCAGCCACAGGATGATGCCGGCGAGCACGATGCCGATGACGACCGCGAGGAACGCCGCGAGGCGCGGGTCGCCGGAGAGGGCGTTGACGTCCTCGTTCGTCGAGCCGAGCTCCGCGTAGGTCGACGGCAGGTACGTGTAGGCGGCGATGCCCGAGAGCACGGCCGAGACCGCCGCGGCGATGTAGAAGCCGCGGTTGATCGCCTTCAGGGCGTTCTCGCCCGGGCGGGCCTTGGTGATGTAGACGCCGAGCAGCGCGGTGACCGCACCGATCGCGGGGATCAGCAGGGGGAAGACCAGGCCGAACTCACCGAACGCGACCGAGCCCAGGATGAGGGCGGCGACGAGCGTCACGGCGTACGACTCGAACAGGTCGGCGGCCATGCCGGCGCAGTCGCCGACGTTGTCACCGACGTTGTCGGCGATCGTCGCCGCGTTGCGCGGGTCGTCCTCCGGGATGCCGGCCTCGACCTTGCCGACGAGGTCGGCACCGACGTCGGCCGCCTTGGTGAAGATGCCGCCGCCCACTCGCATGAACATCGCGAGCAGCGCCGCACCGAAGCCGAAGCCCTCGAGCACCTTGGGGGCGTCGCCCTTGTACAGGAGCACGACGACGGAGGCACCGAGCAGGCCCAGGCCCACCGTGGTCATGCCGACCGCACCGCCGGTGCGGAACGCGATCTTGATGCCGGCGTCGCGGCCGTTCTCGCCACGCGCCGCCGAGGCGACGCGGACGTTGGCCTTCGTCGCCAGGCGCATGCCCATGTAGCCGATGAGGGCCGAGAAGAGTGCGCCGACGACGAAGAAGCCGGAGCGGCCCCAGCGGACGCCGGTGGTGTCGGCGGGCAGCAGGAGGAGGAGCCCGAAGACGAGCACCACGAAGACGCTGAGCGTCTTGAACTGGCGCGCGAGATAGGCCTGCGCCCCTTCCTCGACGGCTGCGCCGATCTCCTGCATCTTGTCGGTGCCGGGATCTGCGGCCAGGACCTGGCTGCGGAAGACGACCCCGAAGACGAGCGACACGAGCGCGATGACCGCGACGGTGACGACGAGTACGAGGTTCATTCCGGTGAGGTCCAGGGCAGAGCTCGCTGCGGGAGCAAGCGCGAGGGGTGCCATTCCATCCTCCTTGACGGGTGCGAGGCGTCCCGGGGCGATCTACGCCGGCGGCAGGGACGTCCGGGCGCACCTTACCGGCACGCGGGCGAGCGCGCCCCACCCGAGGCTGAGTGACGCAGGTCACCTCGGCGTCCGGGCGCGACGCCCGGCCCGGGGATCAGGCGGCGAGGGCGTCCTCGAGGGTGCCGTGGATGCCGAAGACCTTGTCCAGCCCGGTGATCCGGAAGACGCGCAGGATGCGGTCGTTGGTGCACACGATCCGCAGCCAGCCCGAGGAGTTGCGCACGAGCTTCAGGCGCCCCACGAGGACCCCGAGGCCGGTCGAGTCGAGGAACGAGACCTCGTCGAGGTCGACCACCAGGCGGGTGTGGCCGGCCCCGATCTCCTCGTCGAGGACGGCGCGCAGCTGGGCGGCGGAGTAGACATCGACCTCTCCGGCGACCGTGACGACGCTGATGTCGTCCTGGCGAGAGGTGCTCACGGACAGCTCCACTGGCGGGGCTCCTTGTGCATCCTGCAGGGGTCGTCCCGACCGGGGGTGTCGGAACCAAGGATTACCGTACCGTCGTGGCCAGTCCTGCACAGCACCTCGCCGTTCTCACGGCCCGCACGCAGGGCGAACGGCTCCTGCACGTCGAGCAGGTGCCTGCCCGCACGGCCCGTCTTGCGCAGTGGCCAGACTCGGTGGCGCCGGTCGTCCTGCACGCCCTGCTGGCGGCCGGCATGGAGCGCCCGTGGTCGCACCAGCGGGCCGCCATCGACCTCGCCACGGCCGGCCGGCACGTCGTCATCGCCACCGGCACGGCGTCGGGCAAGAGCCTGGGCTACCTCGCGCCCGTGCTCAGCGCCGCGTGCGAGGGGTCCGCGACAGCCGGCCTGCGTGGGGCGAGCACGATCTACCTCGCGCCGACCAAGGCCCTGGCCGCCGACCAGCTGGCACGGATCGAGGCGATGGCGATCCCGGGGGTGCGGGCGGCGACCTACGACGGCGACACCCCGCCCGACGAGCGCCGCTGGATCCGCGAGCACGCCAACATCGTGCTCACGAACCCCGACCTGCTGCACCACTCCCTCCTGCCCGGCCACGAGCGGTGGTCGCGCTTCCTGCGGGCGCTCGAGTACGTCGTCGTCGACGAGTGCCACGTCTACCGCGGGGTGTTCGGCTCCCACGTCTCGGCGGTGCTGCGCCGGCTGCGGCGGGTCGCCGCCCGCTACGGCGCGTCGCCGACGTTCGTCCTGGCGTCGGCCACGGTCAGCGAGCCGGCCACGCACGCCTCGCGCCTCATCGGGATGCCGGTCACCGCCGTCACCGATGACGGCTCACCCCGCGGGGCGATGACCTTCGCGCTGTGGGAGCCCGCCACCGTCGACGGCCACCGGCGCTCGGCGACCACCGAGGCGGCCGAGATCCTCGCCGAGCTGGTGCTCGACGGGGTGCAGGCGGTGGCCTTCGCCCGCAGCCGCGCCGGGGCCGAGTCGCTGGCGGCGAACGCCCGTCGGCGGGTCGAGCACGACGACCCTGCCAAGGCGGAGGGGGTGGCCGCCTACCGCGGGGGCTACCTGCCGCAGGACCGTCGCCAGATCGAGCGTGGTCTGCGCGACGGGTCGGTGCGTGGGCTGGCCGCCACCAACGCCCTCGAGCTCGGCATCGACGTCAGCGGGCTGGATGCCGTCGTGATGGCGGGCTGGCCGGGGCGGCGGGCCAGCCTGTGGCAGCAGGCCGGGCGGGCCGGGCGCTCGGGCGAGGAGTCGCTCGCCGTGCTCGTGGCCGCCGACGACCCGCTCGACACCTACCTGGTGCGCCATCCGGAGGCCATCTTCGGTGCCCCGGTCGAGGCGACCGTCATGGACCCGCACAACCCGCACGTGCTGGCGCCACACCTCGCCGCTGCCGCGGCCGAGCTGCCCTTGGGTGACAGCGACCTACCGCTGTTCGGGCCGGACGCCCGGCGGCTGCTCGACGCGCTGGTGACCAGCGGCATCCTGCGCCGCCGGCCCTCCGGGTGGTTCTGGGCCCGCGAGGACCGCCCGGCGCAGCACATCTCGCTGCGCGGGGCGAGTGACGTCGTCGCGGTCGTCGAGGCGCGCACCGGCCGGGTGCTGGGCACCGTCGACGAGGCCTCGTCGCACGCCCAGGTGCACACCGGTGCCGTGCACGTGCACCAGGGCGACACCTGGGTGGTCACCGAGCTCGACCTCGAGGCCCGGGCCGCGCACGTCGTGCGTGGCGACCCCGGGTGGTCGACGCACGTGCAGTCGGTGAGCCGGTTCGACATCCTGGGTCGGGAAGGCACCGAGCAGCGGGCCCGGGTGCGGGTGTCGTTCGGCACCGTGCGGGTGACCTCGCAGGTGACCGGCTTCCTGCGGCGGCTGCCGTCCGGTGAGGTGCTCGGCACCCATCCGCTCGACCTTCCGGAGCGCTCGCTCACCACCAAGGCCGTCTGGTGGACCGTCCCCGAGGACGTCCTGGCCGCGGCGGGGGTCCGGGCGAGCGTGGTGCCGGGCGCCCTGCACGCCGCGGAGCACGCGGCCATCGGGATGCTCCCGCTCGTCGCCACCTCCGACCGGTGGGACGTCGGCGGCGTCTCCACCGCCGCGCACCCCGACACCGGGGAGCCGACGATCATGGTCTTCGACGGCTACCCGGGCGGGGCGGGGTTCGCCGAACGTGCGTTCGGGGCCTTCGAGGCCTGGGTTCGCGCCACCCGCGACGCCGTGCTCGGCTGCCCGTGCACGGCCGGGTGCCCCGCCTGCGTGCAGTCGCCCAAGTGCGGCAACGGCAACGAACCGCTCGACAAGCCGGGAGCGGTCACCGTGCTCGAGCTGGCGCTCGCGGCATCGGCCGAGGGATGACCCCCACCGGGTTCTCCCCGGACGGCGAACAGGCCTGACCGCAGGTCGTTTCGGCCACTCGCCCGCGGGTAGTGTCGAACACATGGTCCTGCTCGGAGTCATCCTCGTCCTACTCGCCGCTGCCGCTGGCGTCGTCCTCATCGCGGGCACGTCCCAGTTGACCGACTCGGTGCAGATCGACGTGCTCGGGGGCACCCTGAGCATCCCGCCGCTGACCCTGCTGATCACCGGGATGGTCGTCATCTCGGTGTTCTGGCTCGGCTGGGCGATGCTGCGAGGTGGCCTGCACCGCGCCAAGCGCCGCCGTGTCGAGGCGAAGGAGGCTGCGGCCACCGCCGAGGCCCGACGTCGTGACGACGCCGAGGAGCAGAAGCGTCTGCAGGAGGAGTCCGCCGCGCGCGAGCGGGCACTGGTCGAGGAGCGTCGCCTGCGCGAGCAGGCCGAGGCCCGGGCCGGCTCCGGCTCCGGCTCCGACGAGTTCGCGACCGCCTCGGACCGACCCGCCACGACCGGCCGTTCGGGCGAGGCTGACGCGACCCGGGTCGGCGACACCACGGTGGGTTCCGTCGACGAGCGCAGCGACGCGAGCGCGCGTCCCGGCGACCGCCAGGCCTGAGCCACTGCACGGCCGGTGAGGGCGGGGTCGAACCGCCGCGCCCCGCACCCGCAAGGGCCTTCCGCGGGTCGGCCAGCGGTCGCGTGACCGACACGAGCGCTCACGGCGGGAGACCGTCGTCGACCAGGCCGGCCCGGGCCCGCGCGGAGACCGTGGCGGGAAGCCAGCCCCATCGCGGTGGCCAGCTGCGTGCCACCTCCGCGGTGACGAGCACCGAGCCGCCCGGACCGGGCGCGCACCGGGTGAGCACCGCACCGTTGGCAGCGGCGACCGCCGCTCCGACACCGCAGTCGGCCCCACCGCCGGCCGGGAGCGGACCGGATGCCGCCAGCGCGGCCAGGTCCGCTGCCCCGCGGGCACGGTGCACGTCGCGCACGGTCGACACCACCACGAGCACACCGGTCAGAACCGTGACGACGCTCGCGACGGCGCCGAGCGTGAGCACGGTGGCGCTGCCTGTCTCGCGGGTGGCGGTCACGAGACCGTCTCGATCAGCGCCTGTGCCGACGCCGCGGGTGCGGGTACGGCCCCCAGTGGCCGGAGCACAGCCGGAACCTGGCCGGTGACCGAGACGGTCACCCGGCCCCGGCCGGTCGTCACCGCGATGCGGGCGCCTGCGGGTGCGGCCGCCCGCACCTCACCCATGGCCGCGGCCTCCGGCTCGCCCCGCGCGAGCAGCCGGGCGCCGACCCGCGCGGCATCCACGCACCGCACCTGGGCCAGGCCGAGGTCGACCGCCGCCAGGGCCACGGCGAGCACGAGGACCAGAGCCGGGAGTGCCACCGCCAGCTCAGCGCTGGCCACCCCCCGCTCCCCGTGGCCCCGGGGCCTCACGACCCCGTGCCGAGCGCGGTCATGATCACCTTGGTCAGCGCGCTCTTGACCGGCCCCGACCGCACGATCGCCAGCAGCAGTGCCGCGAAGGCGACCGCCGCCATGGTGCCGACGGCGTACTCCGCCGTCGTCATCCCCTCCTCCCCCAACGTCCGCAGCCGTGCCACGACCACCCGCACCCGACCTGCCACTCTCGCCGTCATGGCGACCTCCCCTGCACTCACCCGGCGCGACTCTCGCGCCGTGACCACCCTGCGTGGACTGGCGCACCGCCGCCAGCGCCGGCCCGACGCTGTGGACGACCGTCGCCGGCCGCCACGGTTGTGGACGGCGCCGGCGCCGGAGTGAGCGCACGCTCCGGGTCGCGACGGGCGTCACGGGGCGAGCCCGCCGACCAGGTGCAGGACGACCGGGGCCACGGTCGTGGCGACGAATCCCGGGAGGAAGCAGGCGCCGAGAGGAAGGACGAGCAGCACTGCGGCTCGCTGGACCGCCGCCTCGACCCGTCGGGTCTCCGACGCGCGCATCCGCTCGGCCGCCGCGGTGAGGAGGTCGGCCGGTGCGGCGCCCGCCGCGAGCGCCGCGTGCCAGGCCACCGCGGCCGCCGCCCACCCCGGCCCCACGTGCGCCCAGGCCTCGTCCGGCGCCTGGCCCCACCGGTGGGCGGCCGCCACCACCGCGAGCTCGCGACCCGCCGGGCCACCTGACACGTCCGCGACGGACTCCAGCGCTTCGACCGAGCCGACGCCGCTGCGCAGGGCGGCCGCCACCAGTCCGAGCGCCGCGGCGGCCTCCTCGACCGTGGCCGGACCGGCCCGGGGCGGTTCGCGAGCCTCCCCCCATGCCGGGTCCACCCCGCCGCCACCCGGCCAGGTGACCACGGCGAGCGCCGCGGCGATCGCCGTGACGAGAGCCGTCACGGTCATGGCCGACCCACGCCCGTGCACCCGGGGCGTGCGGCCCGCCGCAGCAGCCCGCGTGCCCACCACCACCCCAGGAGGGTCAAGAGCACCCCGACCGCGGCGAGGGCTCGCGAGGCCGGGGAGTCGTAGAGCCGTGTGGGCGGCATCCCGATGACGGCGGCGACCACCGGCCCGGTCATCGGCAGCGCGGACAGCAGCACCATGGACGCCCGCGGGCCGGCGGCGACCACCGCGATGCGGTCGGCCGTGGCGCGTCGGTCCCTGATCGACGACGCCGCGGAGGCCGTGACCGCGGACGCGGCGGCGCCCACCCGTTCAGCCAGTCGCCACGCGGAGACGAGGAGGGCGAGGTCGCCCTGTTCCTGACCGGCGAGGTCGGGGCCACCGTCCAGGAGCGTCGTGACGGCTCGGCCGGCATCGACGCCCTCCCGAAGGTGGCCCACCAGCCACGGAGCTCCTGCGACGACGCCGGGGGACCTCGCGGACACCAGTGCCGCGGAGGGCAGGTCGAGCCCCGCAGCCAGCCCCACGGCGACGACCTCGGCGAAGTCGGCGACCCAGGGGTCACCGGGTCGCCGACGTCGCACGCGTCGGCGCAGCCGCTCCCGGAGCTCGGCCGCGGGGAACCAGGGGGCGGAGCCGTCCGAGGCGTCCACGGCGCGGCGCACGGCCGCCGGGGGACGAGTCGAGGTGCGTCCAGGGCTGCGGGCCGGCCACAGCAGACCGGCGAGGAAGGCCACGAGGGCAGCCGTCAGCACGGCGCCACCCACCGGCAGTCGGCAGCCACCGACGGCACCAGGTGGACCAGGCGCTCGTGGCCCGGCCCGGCGACGAGGCCGTCCTGGTGGCTCGACGCGGCGACGACGACCCGGACCGCCCCGGGCTCCACCGGATCGGGGACGACGACCCCCACCCGCTCGACCCACCGCGACCCGCCCCGACGCGACACGTGGACCACCACCCGCAGCGCCTCGCGCAGCTGGGCGTGCACACCACCTCGGGGCATCCCGGCGAGTGCCCCGAGCGCCTCGAAGCGGGCGGGGACCTCCTCGGGCCCGTTGGCGTGCACGGTGCTCATCCCGCCCTCGTGGCCAGTGTTGAGGGCGGCGAGGAGCTCGCGGACCTCGCCACCGCGGACCTCACCGACCACGAGCCGGTCGGGCCGCATCCGCAGTGCCTGCCGCACGAGGTCGACCAGGGTGACCCCACCGGCACCTTCGACGTTGTGGCCCCGCCCCTGCAACCGCACGACATGGGGGTGGTCCGGGTCGAGCTCGCGCACGTCCTCGACGACCACGACCCGCTCGTGCGCCCCGCACTCGGCCACGAGGGCAGCCAGCACCGTGGTCTTGCCGGCGCCGGTGCCACCGGTCACGACGAGCGAGACCCGGGCCTCGACGAGGGCGCGCAGCAGGGTGGCGACGTGCGGCGTGACGGCACCGAGCCGCACCAGGGCGGCCACACCACCCGGGCGGTGCCTGGCGAACCGCAGGCTCAGGTGCGGGCCGTCGGCGAGTGGCGGGAGGACCGCGTGCAACCGCACCCCGCCGGGCAGCACGCCGTCGACCCAGGGCTGGGCGTCGTCGAGCCGCCGGCCGGCGACCCCGGCCAGTCGCACGGCGAGCGGGCGCAGGTCGTCGGGCGGGACGTCGGCGGTCGCGCGCTCGACCCCGGAACCACGGTCGACCCAGACGGCACCGTCACCGTTGACGAGCAGGTCGGTCACCGACGGGTCGGCCGCCAGCTGCGTCAGCGGCCCCAAACCGACCAGCCGGTCGAGCATCCCACGTGCGGTCGCAGCCCGACCCTGGTCGCCCAGGGTCTCGGCGTGCTCGGCCACCAGGGCGTCGACCGACCGCGGCGACGGGGGCGCCCCGGCCGCGATGGCACGGCGCACCGAGGTGCTCAACGGGCCGGCCCGGGTGGTCATGACACCGCCGCCACACCGTCGACGACCGCGACCACGGCATCGGCACAGCGGCGCACGGCATCACGACCGGTGCCCGGGAACAGCCCACGCTCGGCGTCGCGCGGCACGTGCGGGTCGTCCGGGAGGTGGTGCAGGTGAGAGATGCCGAGGTGGGCCACGACGTCGTCGACGACGTCGGCGCCGGCACGGGCCCCGCGGGTGACGAGCCGCAGGTCGGCATCCGGGCTCGGCACGCCCGGACCGTCGAGCAGGTGGGAGACGGCGGCGTCGGCGTCGGCCAGCGCCCGGGTGCGCAGCCCCACCAGCAGCACCACCAGGGCTCCCGAGGCGAGCACACCCGGCAACAGCGGACTCGACAACGGCACGTCGAGCACCAGGCGCGCCGGCCCGTCGGCGAGTGAGGCGACGACGTCGCGCGCTGCGTCCTCGGGCACCCCCGGCGGGGCTCCTCCGCGAGCCGAGAGCACGGCACAGCCCTCCTCGGCCGGCAGCACCGGCACGAGAGCCTCCGGTGGCACCCGGCCGCGGGCGTGTCGCAGGTCGTGCCAGCGCCGGCCGGGCAGGTGCTCGACACCCGCTGTCACCTCGAGCCCACCGCGCGCGAGGTCGAGATCGACGACGACCGAGGGCGGTCCGGTCGCCGCGAGCCGGCGGCCGATCGCGAGGGCGAGCGTGCTCGCGCCGAGGCCACCGGAGGCGCCGACGACGGCGGTCACGCAGGTGTGGGTCGTCATCCGGGAAGCCTCGTGCGCGACGCGGCCCAGGAGCCAGGGACACGACGATCCTGTGGACGACGCGGCTCGGGAGCCCGCACCTGTGGACGAAGTCCGGACATGGGACGGCCCCGGTCGGGGGCGGGGACCCTGTGACAGGGGCCGGATCAGAGCCGGACGAAGTCCGGACATGGGACGGCCCCGGTCGGGGGGACAACCGGGGCCGTCGGCGAGCCGAGCTCCGGGGGGGAGAAGCCGGTCCGCCGTTCGCTCAACCCCTAGAGGGAGCGAGTGAGCCCATCGTGTCCCATCACCGGCTCCCAGCGCAAGCCTTGGTCGCGACATGTCGATATCGCCCACCGAGGACATCAGATACGACGGAATCCGAAGGTGAGGCGCACCACGTTTAATCTTTGACCACCCCGGATGACCCCGCGACGACCCTTCCCACGAGGCCCACCGGGCCGGACACGACGGCGCCCCCGCCCGCGTCGGCGGGCAGAGGCGTCGTCCTGCCGCGGACCTCGTGGGCGACCAGGCGTGCTCCATGCCGTCGTCGTGCTGGGACAAGCCCATCACGATCGGTCCATCAGTGGACTGCCCGCGCGTGGGTACCCGTCCGGTCCTCGGTAGCTTCGTCGTGACGGTCCCCGAGGGGCCCGTCACCACTGGTTCTACTCCTGCCCGCCCGCCCCCGACAAGGGCCCACCGGCGAGTCGTCCGGCGAGCACCGCATCGGCGACCCGCTCCCCCTCGGTCGCCGCGACCTGGACAGCGGTGCAGCAGTGCGAGATCCACAGCCCCACACCCGCGACGTCACCACGGCCGTATGCCGCGAGCGCGCCGAGGTAGGCGGCCCCACCCTGCGCGCCGTGCCCCGCCTCGGTCACGGCGACACCGGTCGGGTCGAGCCCGCCGGCGCGCACCACCGCCCGGTCCAAGGCCCGGGCCACGACCGTGTTGCCCCGCAGGAACGGCCGCACGGTGGCGAGCTCGGCGTGCACCACGGCCGCCGCGACGACCACCGGCAGCCGAGGGGTGGCGAGCAGCACGTCGGCCAGCGCGCGCAGCCGCGCGGTCACCTCCGTGGCCTCCGGGGCCGGGCCCAGGTCGGTGAGCTCGCCGCACCCCTCCCCGGCCAGCCGTGGCCGCCCGAGCGCGCCGTCGTCGACGAGCCCGCTCGCTGCGGCGGTGTGCAGCCGTGCCAGGGCCTGGAGCGGGGCGGTGAGCACCACGCCCAGCACGTGCTCGGTCTCCGCGGTGGCCGCGAGCACCCCACGCATGGTGACCTCGACCGGGTCGGGCGAGTGCGACCACGTCACGGCGCCGCGCACGATGTCGCGCACCACGTCGACCGGCACCGCGGCACCCTCGAGCTCACCACTCGCCGCCGCGCCTCTGACCCGGGACTCGGCCGCGGCCTCGGGGATGCGTCGGCGCAGGGCCTGGTGCCAGCGCAGCCGGGTGCACGCCTCGCGAGCGGCCTCCACCTGCTCCGGGATGCCGGGCAGCTCGGCCAGGCGCGTGACGGCGTCGACGGCCGGGCTCTCGTGTCGCACCCGAGCAGCCTAGTTGCCCGGCAGGCGCACCCCGGCGAGCTGCCGTGACCGTGCCACCAGGCGACCGGTGGAGTCCCAGACGCAGACGTCCTCGATCAGGAGGTCGCCGACCACGGTGTCGGTGGTCATCTCGACGAGCAGCCAACCGGGTGCAGGCCTGCCGAGGAGCTGACCGGTGAGCTCCATCGTCGGGGCCCAGCCCGGTGCCCCGAGGTCGAACGACACCGGCATCAGCGCGTCGACGGCGTAGGGCAGCATCGCGGCGTCGGGCTCACGGCCGTCGCGCATCCGCATCCACGCCCGGATGACACCGCGCCCCGTCGGGCGCCCCATCGCGAAGCCCTCCGTCGAGGGGTCGATCCGGGCGTCCATGCGGTCGA
>DASQEZ010000200.1:0-4472 GCA_035633415.1 Ornithinibacter sp.
CCTGCGCAAGACGATCGCGCGCCGGATGGTCGAGTCGCTGCAGGTCTCGGCCCAGCTGACGACGGTGGTCGAGGTCGATGTCACCCGCATCTCGCGGCTGCGGAGCCGGGCCAAGGCCGACTTCGCGCAGCGCGAGGGCACCAAGCTCAGCTTCCTGCCCTTCTTCGCGCTCGCCGCCGTAGAGGCCCTCAAGGCCCACCCGACGGTCAACGCGAGCATCGAGGACGACCAGGTGACCTACCACGGCGGCGAGCACCTCGGTATCGCCGTCGACACCGAGAAGGGCCTGCTGGTGCCCGTGCTGCGCAACGCCGGCGACCTCAACATCGCGGGCCTGGCCCGCGGCATCGCCGACGTCGCGGACCGCACACGCAACAACAAGATCATGCCCGACGACCTCGCCGGTGGCACCTTCACGATCACCAACACCGGCTCGCGTGGTGCCCTGTTCGACACCCCGATCATCAACCAGCCGCAGGTCGCGATCCTCGGCACGGGTGCGGTCGTCAAGCGGCCGATCGTCGTCACCGCGCAGGACGGCGAGACGATCGCCATCCGCTCGATGGTCTACCTCGCGCTGTCCTACGACCACCGCATCGTCGACGGTGCGGATGCCGCCCGCTTCCTCACCACGATGAAGCAGCGACTCGAGGAAGGCGCCTTCGAGGCCGACCTCGGTCTCTGACCGGTCGGTCTCGGGACACCCCATGAGCCGCATCGCCGTCACCGGTTCGTCCGGCCTGATCGGCACGGCGCTCGTCGCCGCGCTGCACGAGCGTGGTGACGAGGCCGTGCGGTTCGTCCGGCGCGCCCCACGAGCGGCCGACGAGGTGCAGTGGGACCCGTCGAGCCGCACCCTGGACCCGAGGGCGCTCGACGGCATCGACGGGGTCGTCAACCTCGCCGGGGCCGGGGTGGGCGACCACCGCTGGACGCCCGCGTACAAGCACCAGATCCTCGCGTCGCGCACCGACACGACGCATGCGGTCGCCACCGCCGTGGCTGCCGCCGACCACCCGGTGCGGCTCGTCTCCGGCTCGGCCGTCGGGTACTACGGAGACCGCGGGGACGAGGAGCTCACCGAGGACAGCCCGCCCGGCACCGGGTTCCTCAGCGACGTCGTCCTGGCCTGGGAGGCCGCTGCGCAGCCCGCGGTGGATGCTGGGGCGTCGGTCGCGGTCATCCGCACCGGCATCGTGCTGTCCCGAGAGGGCGGCGCGATGGATCGGCTGCTGCGCCTGGCGCGGCTCGGGCTCGCCGGCCCGATGGGGTCGGGACGGCAGTTCTGGCCGTGGATCACCCTGCCCGACCAGGTCGGCGCGATCCTGCACCTGCTCGACCGCCCCGACGTCACCGGGGCGGTCAACCTCGCTGCCCCCGCCCCCGCCCGCCAGCGCGAGATCGTCACCGCCCTCGGGCACGCCCTGCACCGACCCGCGGTGCTGTGGGCCCCGTCCCCCGCCCTGCGCGTCGTGCTCGGCGAGTTCGCCGGCGAGATCCTCGGCAGCCAGCGCATCGTCGGCGACGCCCTGCGTGACAGCGACTACTCCTTCGTCCACGGCGAGCTCGACGCCGCCGTCCGCTGGCTGGTCGCCTGACCCGCTCGTCGGCGCACGACGGCTCTCGTCGGTCCTGGCGCCGGGCGTGCTCCTGAGACCACTGCACCTCGACCCCGGTCACGGCACCGGGCGCAGGTCGGACACCCGCCAGCCGACGTCGGTGCGCACCAGGTCGACCAGCACCGGGGCGCCGGGCGCGGGGGGTCGCGACGTCGAGCCCGCTGGACCGCTCACGGTGTACGCACCGGAGTCGATGCGGGCCCGCAGGACGGCCCGGTCGGATGTCGCCGAGACGGTGACGGCCTCGGCGACGGTGTAGCGCAGACCCGTGTAGCGAAGCCCCGCTCGCGCCACCTCGGCGACCGCGGCGGCGTCGCGGACCGCGGCGGCCGATCGTGGGGCGTCGGCCTCGCCGAGCAGGGCGGGCGTCGCCTCGCGCCACGCCGCGGCCCGCGCGTCGGCGAGCACGTCGAGCAGCTCCGCCGGCCGCGACCGCGGCGCCTGCTCGTCAGTGCGAGGGTCGGCGTCGCGGGCGGGCTGCGGCTGCGCCAGCGGACCGGGCACGACCGCCGGTTGGGCCTGCTCCGGCCCCCCCGCGCCGCCGAGCACCGCGACCGAGACCACGAGCAGCGCGACGAGCAGCGGCACCAACGCCGCTGCGGCCACCACCACCCGCCGCCCGCGGTGACGCTCGGCAGCACCCCAGCCACGTCGCACGACGTCGCCCGCGTGTCGCCCCACCCGGGTGCCACCTCGAGTCGGGTGGTTCCCCTGCCACCACCGGGCGGATGCCGGCACCACCGGTGGCCGTCCGGCCGCGGCGCGCAACCGGTAGGTCACGGCGCTCACCTCGTCGTCACCGCGCACGAGCCGCAGCGGCTCGGGCTCGGCCGCCCCGAACAGCTGCCAGGCCAGCTCGTGGGCGCCGGGCCGGTCAGCGGGGTCGGCGGACACGGCAGCGGCGAGGGCGGCGACGACCGGCTCCGACCCCTCGCCGGCCCGCGACACCTCGGCCAGCTCGGGCCGCAGGCCGGGTGGCCCGGGCACGGTGCCCGTCAGGCACAGCCAGCCCAGGGCGCCCAGGGCGTAGACGTCGGATGCCGGGGCCGGGTCGCCGCCGAGCAGCACCTCGGGTGCGACGTAACCGTCGGTGCCCCAGACACCGGGTGAGACCTCGCCGACCACGTGCCCGAGCCCGAGGTCGCCGAGCACGGGGCGGCCGTCGAGCTCGAGCAGCACGTTGCCGGGCGAGACGTCGCCGTGGACGACCCCGAGGTCATGGAGCCGCCCCAGGGCCGAGGCGACCGGCGCCAGCACGGTGACGACCTCACCGGGCGACAGGTGCCCACGCGCCCGCACCAGGGCGTCGAGGGCTCCCCCGCGCAGGTGCGGCATGACCACGGCCACCCGGCCGTCAGCGAGGGCGACGCAGGCCTCGACCGCCACCACGTGGGCACTCGCCACCCGGGCCGACACGGCGGCCTCGCGGGCCGCCGCCTCGACCGCCCCGAGGTCGGCGTGCACCACCTTGACCACCACCTCCCGCCCACCCTCGCGGGCGACCGCGGCCCACACCTCGCTCGTGCCGCCACGAGCGAGCAGCCGGCCGAGCTCGTACCCGGGTACCCGAGGCCCCGGGCCTGCGTCGTCACCGGCGTGCGCGCCCAGCACCGACGGTTCCCGGGTAACGGCATCCCCCTCGTCCATCGCCCCACCATGCCGCGTCGTGCGTCCGGGACCGGACGGTTTTCCACAGGCCCCTAGGGTGGATGCCATGCCCGCCGACGCGCCCACGATCCTGGCCACCTCGGGTGGTTACCGCTACGGACGCCGCACCCAGCTCGAGTTCGACGCCCTGGCGCACCACGCCGTCGAGCTGTCCGGCGCACACGGCCGTCGCCCGCGCGTGACGTTCGTCGGCACGGCATCCGGCGACCCGCGGTACATGAACTACTGGGCCCACGAGGCCGGCCGGGTCGCGGGCTTCGAGGTCACCTGCCTCGACCTGTTCCCGATGCCCAACCTCGACGACGTCCCCGGGCACCTGCTCGAGGCCGACGTCGTGTGGGTCAACGGCGGGTCGGTCGCGAACCTGCTCGCGGTCTGGGACGTGCACGACCTGCGGCCCGCGATGCATGCCGCCTGGCAGGCCGGGGTGGTGCTCGGCGGTGTCTCGGCCGGCTCGATCTGCTGGTACCTCGGGGGCTGCACCGACTCCTTCGGCCCGGACCTGCGGGCCGTGACCAACGGGCTGGGGCTGCTCCCCTACGGCAACGGCGTGCACTACGACAGCGAGGAGACCCGCCGCCCCACCGTGCACGCGCTCGTGGCCGACGGCACCCTGCCCGAGACGCACTGCACCGACGACGGTGTCGGCCTGGTCTACCGGGGCACCGAGCTGGTCGAGGCGGTCAGCGAGGTCGACGGCAAGGCCGCCTTCGTCGTCACCCGCGACGGTGGCAGCGTGCGTGAGGAGCGCATCGAACCACGCCGCCTCCCCTCCCCCTGACCCGACTTCTTGCGAAACGCGGACAGCAGGACGGGCTTGGGGCTGTCGCGGGTTCGCAAGAAGTCGGATGCCGTCAGGGCGTCGGGGTCTGCACCGTCACGACCCGACCCTGCGCCGCCGACAGGCGAGCCGCGTCGATCACGGCGAGGGTGTGCACGGCATCCCACGGGTCCACCGGCATCGCGGCCTGCGGGTCGGGCGACGCCAGCGCCGCGACGACCCCGCGGTAGAGGTCGGCCTGCCCGCTGTCCGCTCGCGCCACCGGCTCGCGCGTGTCGCCCCGGTAGAGCCACCCGCTGTGCCCCGCGTCGGCGTCGGCCTGCCCGCTCCACACGTGCGACTCCCCGGCGAAGTCGGCCATGACGTACGCCGCCTGCGTGCCGAGCAGCCGCACCCGTGGGCCG
>DASQEZ010000201.1:0-2055 GCA_035633415.1 Ornithinibacter sp.
CGTCATCAAGGCCGGCGCCGCGACCGAGGTCGAGCTCAAGGAGCGCAAGCACCGCATCGAGGACGCCGTCCGCAACGCCAAGGCGGCCGTCGAGGAGGGCATCGTCGCCGGCGGCGGGGTGTCGCTCATGCAGGCGGTCAAGACCGCCTTCGAGGGTCTGCAGCTGGAGGGGGACGAGGCGACCGGTGCGAACATCGTCCGGGTCGCGTGCGAGGCCCCGCTCAAGCAGATCGCCATCAACGCCGGCCTCGAGGGTGGCGTCGTCGCGGAGAAGGTCACGCACCTCGAGCCCGGTTGGGGCCTGAACGCCGCGACCGGCGAGTACGTCGACCTCATCGCGGCCGGCATCATCGACCCGGCCAAGGTCACCCGCTCGGCGCTGCAGAACGCCGCGTCCATCGCGGCGCTGTTCCTCACGACCGAGGCCGTCATCGCCGACAAGCCGGAGAAGTCCGCACCGGCCATGCCCGGCGGCGACGACATGGGCGGCATGGGCTTCTGAGCCCAGCCACCCGCACGTCCATCACGAGGGCGGTCCCCCGACGGGGGGCCGCCCTCGTGGCGTCTGGACCCGAGTCGGGTGCCGAGGCGGCTGCTCGGGCGACCACCTGAGCACCCGACTCCGGAGGGGCTGCGGTCAGCGCATCCGCAGGCCGCGGCCCTCCTCACGGGGGCGGTGGGCCCGCACGAGCAGCCACCCCGCGGCCGCCGTCCACAGGGCGACCACGAGAACCGAGACGACCAGGCTCGCGCCGGTCGGCAGCTCGTCGCGGCCCAGGAGCAGCAGCGGCACGCCGAGGATGCCGAACGCGAGCACGGCCAGGGCCTTGTCGCCCGGCCCCCAGCGTCGCGACAGCAGCACGAGCAGGGTGCCGACGAACCAGGGGACCGGCGCGACCGGCTCGGTCGCGGGCACCAGCGCCAGCACCACCGAGGCGGCGAGCAGGCCCACGATCGCGACCTCCAGCCACGGTGGCCCCGAGGATGCGGCCGCATCGTCCTCGGCCGGCAGCGCATCGACGGGTGACACGGCGTACCCCCCGGCCTCGGCGACCAGCGCGGCCGGCGACCCGAGCTCCGCGACGGCTCGCTCGGCGGACTCGTGGTCGTCGGGGTCGGCGTCGCGGGCGGCGTCGGCGAGGTACTCCTCGACGCTCGCGCGCAGCTCGGTGCGGCGACCCTCGGGCAGCACGGCCGCCTCGGCCTCGAGCCGCGCCAGCCAGGCCCGCACCTGGGGGTGGTCCAGGCCGCTCGCGCCTCCTGCGCCCCCGTCGCCCGCCATGGCGGCCACGGTAGCGGGCGACGGCCGGTTCACGTCGAACCCGGCCTTCGCCGGGCCGGCTCACCGCAACGACCCGGCCTGCGACGGCAGGATGGCCCCATGACCGATGCCGCGGTGGACGAGCCGCTCGTCCTCGGACCGATGCTCCGCTACGTCGACGAGACCTCCGCGACGGTGTGGGTCCGCACGGCCGGCACCGCCCGGGTCACCGTCGAGCGTGCCGGCCGGTGCTGGCACGCGCCGACGGTGGCGGTGCACGGCGGGCACTACGCCCTGGTCGTGCTCGACGGGTTGCTGCCGGGTACCGACGACACCTACGAGGTGCGCGTCGACGGCGTCCCGGTCTGGCCGCGACCCGGGATGCCGCCGAGCCGCATCCGCACGCTCGACCCGGGCCGCCTGCCGCACTTCGCGTTCGGCACCTGCCGCACCACCGGCTCGCACGACGCGCAGGGGAACAAGGCCCACGGCGTCGATGCGCTGCGCACCCTGGCACTGGCGCTGCGCGACGACCCCGAGCTGCCCTGGCCCGACGTGCTGCTGCTGCTCGGCGACCAGGTCTACGCCGACACCACCCCCCACCAGGAGCTCGAGGAGTTCATGGCGGCGCGGCGGGACCTCGACGAGCCGCCGGGCGAGGAGATCAAGGACTTCGTCGAGTACGCCGAGCTGTACCGGCTCGCCTGGAGCGAGGACGTCATCAGGTGGGTGCTCTCGACGGTGCCGTCGGCGATGATCTTCGACGACCACGACATCCGCGACGACTGGAACAC
>DASQEZ010000202.1:0-4588 GCA_035633415.1 Ornithinibacter sp.
GCGGGGTGATCGAGAAGCGCGCCTCCCTGCTGCTGCAGACCCCGCGGGCCCTGCACCGCCGGTTCGGCCTCGACGTGCGGGTGCGCCACGAAGCCGTCCGGATCGACCGCGACCGGCACGTGGTCGTCGTGCGCGACCTGGACGCCGACGAGCTGCTCGAGCTGCCCTACGACGCACTGGTCCTGTCGACCGGCGCCCGTGCCGTGCGCCCGCCGATCCCCGGCATCGAGCGAGCCCTGTCGCTGCGCGACGTCGAGGACACCGACGCCCTGGTGACCGCGACCGTCGGCGCCCGCTCCGCGGTGGTCGTCGGGGGCGGCTTCATCGGCGTCGAGGTCACCGAGAACCTGGTGCACCTGGGGCTCTCGGTGACCCTCGTCGAGGCGGCCGACCAGGTCATGACGCCGCTCGACCCCGAGATGGTCACCCCTGTCCACGACCGGATCCGGGCGCACGGCGTCGACCTGCGGCTCGGTTCCGGCGTGGCCTCGATCGGCCTCCACGACGTGACCCTCTCGAGCGGTGAGACCCTGCCCGCCGACCTCGTCGTCGCCGCCATCGGCGTGCGCCCGGAGACCGGGCTGGCCGAGCAGGCGGGCCTCACCATCGGGGCACGCGGCGGCATCCTCGTCGACGAGCACCTGCGCACCTCGGACCCCGCCATCCTCGCGGTCGGCGACGCGGTGGAGAAGACCGATGCCGTCGACGGCTCGGCGGCGCTGGTGCCGCTGGCCAACACCGCCAACCTGCAGGGGCGACGGGCGGCCGACGTCATCGCCGGGCTGGCCGTGCGCGACCGCCCGGTGCTCGGCACCGCGATCGTCGGCGTCTTCGGGCTCCAGGTGGCCACGACCGGCTGGTCCGAGAAGCGGCTGCGGGCCGCGGGCCGGCCCTACCGGGCGATCCACACCCACCCCGCGTCGCACGCCACGTACTACCCCGGTGCCGACACCATGTCGCTGAAGCTGCTCGTCGACCCCGGGACCGACACCATCCTCGGCGCCCAGGGCGTGGGTGACTCCGGCATCGACAAGCGCATCGACGTCATCGCGACCGCGATGACGGGCCGGATTCCCGCCAGTGCCCTGGCCGACCTCGAGCTCGCCTACGCGCCGGCCTTCTCGGCGGCCAAGGACCCGGTCAACATGCTCGGCCACGTGGCCGACAACCTGCGCCGGGGCACCAGCGCGTCGGTGCAGTGGCACGAGCTCGCGGATGCCGTGGCCGCCGGTGCCGTGGTCGTCGACGTCCGCGACGCGGCCGAGCGCACGGATGCCGGCGTCATCCCCGAGGCGGTCCACGTACCGCTGAACTCGCTGCGCGAGCGGCTCGACGAGATCCCGGCCGGGCCGGTCGTCGTCCACTGCGCCGTCGGCGTTCGCGGCCACACCGCGGCCCGGATCCTGGCGCAGCACGGGCGCGACGTGCGCAACCTCGACGGAGGCCTGCGCACCTGGCAGGCCGGCATCCGCTCGCTGGAGACCACGACCACCCCGCACCCGGAACTGTCCCGCACCTGACTCGGTGGGGACACCGTCGACCACGAGGTCGATCGTGTCGCAGGGTCAGGCGTCGGTGACGCGGAGCAGCACGACCGTGTCGAGCGCCGGGCGGTCGGCGCCCTCGACCTCGCGGCGACGCAGCTGGGCGATCTCGACGTCGACGGGTAGCTCGGCCCCCGACGCGATGACGTCCTCGGGGTCGAGCAGGATCGTGGGGTCCTTCGGCCCGCCGACTCCCTCGGTGAGGTTGCGCACGGCGTGCGCGATGACGAGCACCGCCCCGCCGACCGCGCACGCGTTCACGGCGGCGGCCAGCGCCTCGCCCCACTGGGTGCGCGGCAGGTGCAGGTAGGAGATCAGCACCAGGTCGTACCCGCCGGCGGCACTGCTCCCGCCCTCCGTCGCGGAACCGACCACTGGGTCACTCGCGGGACGCGGGGCCGGCTGCGTCGCGTCGGCGACCACGGCGGTGAAGGCCGAGCGCCGGTCCCCCAGGCGCCGGTCGGCGATCTGCGTCATCCGCTCGACCGCGACGGGTGAGTAGTCGGCTGCCACCGTCGTCCAGCCCTGCTCGACCAGCCAGAGCGCGTTGCGGCCCTCCCCGGCTGCGACGTCGAGGGCCCGGCCCGGCGTCATCGGGGCGCACAGCTCGCGCACCCACACGTTGGGCCCGGCGGACCACACCAGGTCGGTGCCGGAGTAGCGGGCGTCCCACGCCCCGGCATCCATGGTGTCCCCGCTCATGCGAGCGAGAGGAAGAGCTTCTCCATGGTGTCGACGTCCATCTCGTGCCCCTCGGGGTCGGTGATGCACTGCCGCAGCCCGAGGGCGATGACGGCGAACCCGGCCCGGTCGAGGGCCTTGGAGACCGCGGCGAGCTGGGTGACGATGTCCTGGCACTCACGGCCCTCGTCGATCATCTTCAGCACGCCGCCGATCTGGCCCTGGGCGCGCTTGAGCCGCTTGACGACGGTCTGCATCTCGTCGGGGTTGAGCTCCATGCTCGATCCTCCTGCTGCTGGGGGCGACTCCCGCAAGGATACCCCGGGCCGTATTCGGCCGGCGGGGCTGCGCGCGGCGGGGCGGGGGGTCCCCCGACCCACCACCGCGCGGGGTCAGGCCTGCTGAGCGGCGGTCTGCTGGGCCTCGACCTGACGACGCACGTCGTCCATGTCCAGGCCCTTGATGCCCTCGATGACCTGTTCGAGACCGGCCGGCGGCAGCGCACCCGACTGGCGGAACACGAGGATGCCGTCGCGGAACCCCATGATCGTCGGGATCGAGGTGATCTGGGCGGCGCCGGCCAGGGACTGCTCGGCCTCGGTGTCGACCTTGCCGAACACGACGTCGCCGTGCTTCTCGCTCGACTTCTCATAGGTCGGCGCGAACTGGCGGCAGGGGCCGCACCACGAGGCCCACCAGTCGACGAGCACGATGTCGCTCGTCGTGATGGTCTGCTCGAACGTGTCGGCGGTGAGGTCGACGATGGCCATGCTGGGTACTCCTCGGTTCGGGTCCGGTGGTGTTCACATCCGACAACAGCATACCCCCACGGGTATATTCCGATCGGTGGCGAACAGGGGTGGAACACGCGCGCCGCCCGTTGTCATCCCGATCCGGCACGATGGCGACGTGCAGCACACGCTCAGCCGAGCCCTCGACGCCGTGCTCGACGGGGTGCCCGCGGACTCGCTGCGCCGCGCGACGGCATCCCTCATCGAGGCCTACCGCAGCGGCGCCCCGCCGACCGCGCAGGTGCTGCGCGACCCCACCACGGCGGCGGCCTACGCGGCGTACCGGATGCCGGCCACGCACGCCGCCGTGTCGCGCGCGCTGCGGCACGGGACCGACCTGGCCCCCGACCTCGACGTGCGCTCCCTCGTCGACGTCGGCGGCGGCACCGGCGCGGCCACGTGGGCGGTGGCCGAAGCCTTTCCCACGCTGGAGCGGGCCGTCGTGCTCGACGGGTCGGCCGACGCCCTGTCCTTGGGGGAACGGATCGGGCGGCACGGCCCGGTGCCGGTGGCCGGGGCCACGTGGACGCGCACCATGATCGGCCCGCGGGTCATCCTGCCCGCGGCCGACCTCGCGGTCGTCAGCTACCTGCTCGGCGAGCTGCCCGAGGCCCTGCACGCGCCGGTGGTGCAGGCCGCGGTCGCGGCGTCCCGGCTGGTGCTCGTCATCGAGCCGGGCACCCCTCGCGGGTACGCCGCGGTGCTGGCGGCGCGCTCCCGGCTGCTCGGCGCGGGCTGGCACGTGCTGGCGCCGTGCCCGCACGACGGCGACTGCCCGGTCGCGGCCCGCGACGGCGACTGGTGCCACTTCGCGGTGCGCCTGGACCGCACCGCGCTGCACCGCCGGCTCAAGGGCGGGCGGCTCGGGCACGAGGACGAGAAGTTCTCCTACGTGCTCGCGTCACGCGACCCGGTGGTGCCCGCTGGGGGGCGCGTGCTGCGGCATCCGGTCAAGCGCAAGGGCCTGGTGCAGCTCGAGGTGTGCCACTCCGACGCGTCCGCAGGGCGGGTCGTGGCGACGAAACGCGACGCGATCGCCTACCGTGCTGCACGCGACGCCTCGTGGGGGGACCCGTGGTCCGACCCCGGCTCTTGCTAGCGTCGACACGATCGATTCCCAGTATCAAGGAGTGACATGACCAAGAAGGACATCGCCCAGGTCGTCGCGCAGCGCGCCGACGTCTCCGCAACGGCCGCCGAGGAGATTATCGGCGCCGCGCTCGACGTCATCGGCGAGCAGCTGGCCAAGGGTGAGGACGTCCGCCTCGCGGGGTTCGGCACGTTCGAGACCCGCGAGCGCGCGGCCCGTACCGGCCGCAACCCGCAGACCGGCGCCGAGATCGCGATCGCGGCCTCGACCTCGGTCGGCTTCAAGGCCGCCGCGCAGCTCAAGCGCGCCGTCAACGGCTGACCCGACGCACCGCAGCACCGCAGTACCGCACGCCGACGGGGCGTCGACCACACCAGTGGTCGGCGCCCCGCCCGCATGTCCGCCCTCCCCCACCCCTCCGCCCTCCCGCGCGTACCTCCGCGTACCTCCGCGTGCCCCCGCGTGCGCCACACCTTCGCTCC
>DASQEZ010000203.1:0-2258 GCA_035633415.1 Ornithinibacter sp.
GAGTTTGTCGGTTCCAGCTCGGCCCGGCAGCGGTACTGGGCGCGCTCCTTCATCGGCTGGCAGCGGTTCAGCCAGGCCGAGCCGAACATGGCCCACCGCGCGGTCGCCGACCTGCAGCGCCGCGGCGTGCTCGGCCCGGTCATCACCCAGAACGTCGACGGTCTGCACCAGGTCGCCGGCAGCCGCGACGTCACCGAGCTGCACGGCAGCCTGGCCGAGGTGCTCTGCCTGACCTGCGGCGACCGCTCCGACCGTGACCTGCTCCAGGCCCGGATGGCCGAGGCCAACCCCGGGTTCGACCGGCTCGCGAGCGGCGAGGCGGCGGACGGGTCGCAGGTCAGCAGCCAGATCCGCCCCGACGGCGACATCGTGCTCGCCGACGAGCTCGTGGCCGGTTTCCACCTGCCGCACTGCACGGTGTGCGGCGACGACACCCTCAAGCCCGACGTCGTCTTCTTCGGCGGCTCGGTTCCGCGCGAGCGGGTCGACGCCTGCTACGCCCTCACCGATGCGGCCCCCGCACTCCTCGTGCTCGGCTCCTCGCTCGCCGTCATGTCGGGGCTGCGCTTCGTGCGCCACGCGGCCAAGCGCGGCATCCCCGTGCTGTCCGTCACCCGCGGCCCGACCCGCGGTGACGACCTGATGACCCTGCGGGTCGACGCCTCGCTCGCCCCCACCCTCGGCGCGGTCGTGCGCGCCGGTGTCGCCGCCTGATGGCCGACCCGACGCCACAGGTGACGGGCGGCGCGAGCCCGCGCCTGGCACCCGCGGATGTCGTGCTGCGCACCGCCACGGCCGGTGACCTGCCGGCCCTCGCGGAGATCTACAACGACGCCGTGCTCCACTCGGTCGCGACGTTCGACATCGAGCCGCAGCCTCCCGAGCTGTTCGCCGACCGGGTCGCGAGCACCCGTCCCGGCGACCACGTCGTGGTCGCCGAGGCCGCTGGGCGGGTCGTGGGGCTGGCCTACGCCGCGACCTACCGACCGCGCCCGGCGTACGACGCGACCCGCGAGACCTCCGTCTACCTGGCGCCCGACGCCCGGGGCCGCGGGCTCGGCCGCGCCCTCTACGACGAGCTGCTCCGCCGGGTCGATGCCGACGGCATCCACGTCTGCCTGGCCGTCATCGCCCAACCGAACGCGGCGAGCGAGGCGCTGCACGCGGCGGTCGGTTTCGAGCGGGTCGGCACCCTGCGCGAGGTCGGTCGCAAGTTCGACCGGTGGGTCGACACCACCTGGTGGCAGCGGGTGCGCGGGTAGCCACCGCGTCCGGATGCCGGGCGCTGACCCGACGTGGCCGGCCCGCCGAACGGGCGCCGTCGGTCGGCGATACGCTTCCCGCATGGGAGCAATCGGGTCCGGACCGTTCGAGAACGACGACGCGCTCGACTTCCTCGACGACCTGGCGCAGCTGCCTGCCGCCGACCGCGGACACCGGGTGCTCGAGGCCCTCGACGACGTGCTGCTGGCCCCGGGCTTCGTCGAGGCGTCGCAGATGAGCGAGGCGGTGGCCGGTGCCGCCGCCGTGGGAGCCTCGGTCAACCCCGAGGCCGCGGTGGGCGAGCCCTACCTGCCCGGCTGGCTGACCACCGAGCCGCTGCCGACCGGTGACGAGGAGCTCGTCGAGAAGGCGCGCCAGGTGCTCCGCCGGGCCGTGCGCTCGCGGGACAACGAGTGGTGGGAGCTGTGGGACGAGGCCGGGCTGGCAGCCGAGGTCACGGCATCCTGCCAGCGCGCGCTCGGCTGGCTCGGCGACCGCGACGACTGAGCGGGCCCGCCGGGAGACGGAACGAAGGGCCCGACGTCCGTGATGGACGGCAGGCCCGTTCGCGTGCGGGTCAGATGCGGCGCAGGACGGCCGTGACCTTGCCCAGGATGGTGGCGTGGTCGCCGTCGATCGGGGAGAAGGCGGGGTTGTGCGGCATCAGCCAGACCTTGCCGTCGCGGCGCTTGAAGGTCTTGACGGTGGCCTCGTTGTCGAGCATGGCCGCGACGATGTCCCCGTTGTCGGCGCTCGGCTGCTGGCGCACGACCACCCAGTCGCCGTCGCAGATCGCGGCGTCGACCATCGAGTCGCCGACCACCTTGAGCAGGAACAGCGCGCCCTCACCGACGATCTGGCGGGGGAGCGGGAAGATGTCGTCGACGACCTCCTCGGCCGTGATCGGTACGCCGGCCGCGATGCGGCCGAGCACCGGCACGTAGGCGGCCTCGGGGCGCTGGTCGTTGATGCCGGTCACGTCGACGTCCTCGTGC
>DASQEZ010000204.1:0-4446 GCA_035633415.1 Ornithinibacter sp.
CGCGGGACTCCTACTCGACTGGGCCCGTCAGCGGACGTGTGCGCGCGAGCGCTGGGGCCGAGAAAATCCTTAGCGCACTGCACCCGGAGAAGCCCTGGTGTTCCGTCAGTGGACGCGGGTTCGATTCCCGCCACCTCCACCACCGGACTCACTCCCACGTCGTCCAGCGACCGGCCCGGTCCCGCCTCCGCGGGGCCGGGCCGGTCGTCGTTCGTGACAGCGGCTCGCGTGGTGCGCACTGGTTGAATGCCGTATGCCGCCGCCCCCACCGCAGGTCCCCGACGACGAGTGGATCGGCGACCGCGACCTCGCGCAGTGGCCCTCCCGCACCGGCCGCTGGTTCGTGGAGCAGGTGGCCCGGCTCGTGACGCTGCTGGGCCGGGTGTGGCACTGGAGCCTGGCGAACCTGGCTCTCGTCATCACCGTGCTCGTCGGCGGCGGGGTCGTGCTCGGAGCCACGCTGCTCGCCGCGGAGGTGTACGAGGCGGTCGTCGAGAGCGACGACCTCGCGGTGCTCGACCAGCCGGTGCTCGACGCCGCGGTCTCGACCCGCACGCCCTCGAGCGAGGAGTGGGTCACCCGGTTCACCGACCTCGGCGGCACCGTCGCGATGCCGGTCATCGCGGTCGCCGTGGTGACGGTCCTCGCCGTGAGGCGTCGCTCGTGGCTGCCCGTGGTGCTCATGGGCATCGCGGCCGCCGGATCGGTGCTCATCACGGTGCTCGGCAAGGACCTCGCCGGGCGAGCGCGCCCCCCGAGGGCCCTGGCCGTGCCACCGTGGGAGACCTCGGCGTCCTTTCCGTCCGGGCACACGCTCAACGCCACCGTGGTGCTCGGCGTCGCGGCGTACCTGGTGATGCTCGGGCGGCGGCACCTGCGCAGCCGGCTGCTCGTCGCGTCGGTGGTCGTCGTGTTCGTCGTGGCGATGGGCCTGTCCCGGGTGTGGCTGGGCCACCACTGGCTCACCGACGTCATCGCCGGCTGGCTCGTGGGGCTGGCCTGGCTCGGCACGGTCGTGACGGGTCATCGGGTGAAGGTGACCCTCGACCGTGCCGAGCGCGACGGTCAGCGCGAGGCGGAGCGGGCCACCACGGCCCGGCCGGCCTCGAGCCGGGCGATGGGCACCCGGAACGGTGAGCACGAGACGTAGTCGAGCCCGCGCTCCTCGAAGTAGTGCACCGACTCCGGGTCACCGCCGTGCTCTCCGCAGACGCCGACCTTGAGGCCGGGCTTGGTGCGCCGTCCCTCGTCGGTGCCGATGCGCACCAGGCGGCCGACGCCCTGCCGGTCGATCGTCTCGAACGGCGACGTGCCGAGGATGCCGGCCTCCATGTACCGCGAGAAGAAGCTCGACTCGACGTCGTCGCGCGAGAATCCCCACGTCGTCTGGGTCAGGTCGTTGGTGCCGAACGAGAAGAAGTCCGCGGCCGTCGCGATCGCGCCCGCGGTCAGGGCGGCCCGGGGCAGCTCGATCATCGTGCCCACGAGGTGGTCGAGGTGTACGGCGTGCTTCTGGCGTGCCCGGTGGGCGGCGTCGTCGATCTCGGCCCGGATGTTCTGCAGCTCCTCGACGGCCCCCACCAGCGGAACCATGATCTCGGGCTGGGCGTGACCGCCACGCTCGACGACGATCGCCGCCGCCTCGAGGATCGCCTGGGACTGCATCTCGAACAGCCCGGGGATGGCGATGCCGAGGCGGACGCCGCGCAGGCCGAGCATCGGGTTCTCCTCGTGCAACCGGTGCACGGCGAGCAGGAGCAGGGAGTCGGTGTCGTGCTCCTTGCCCATGGCCTCGGCCACCGCGACCTTCACCGAGAGCTCGGTGAAGTCGGGCAGGAACTCGTGCAGCGGCGGGTCGAGCAGCCGCACGGTGACCGGCAGCCCGTCCATCGCCTCGAAGATCTCGACGAAGTCGGCGCGCTGCAGCGGCAGCAGCTCGTCGAAGACCACCTGACGCTCCTCGGCGCCCTCGGCCAGGATCAGCCGCTCGACGAGCTCGCGGCGCTCGCCGAGGAACATGTGCTCGGTGCGGCACAGGCCGATGCCTTGGGCCCCGAAGCGGCGGGCGCGAGCGGCATCCGGCGCGTTGTCGGCGTTGGCGCGCACCTGCATCCGGCGGTGCTTGTCGGCGACGCCCATCAGCCGGTCGACGGCGGCGACGACGGGGCCGCCCTCGTCGACCGTCATGGTGCCCTCGAAGTAGCGGACCACCGGGGAGGGGCTCACGGGGACCTCGCCGAGGAAGATCTCACCGGTCGAGCCGTCGATCGAGAGGGTGTCACCCTGGCGCACCACGGTCCCGTCGGGGGTGGAGAACTGCCCGGCCTTGGTGTCGACCTCGAGGGTCTCGGCGCCGCAGACGCAGGTGCGGCCCATGCCGCGGGCCACGACGGCCGCGTGCGAGGTCTTGCCGCCGCGGCTGGTGAGGATGCCGGCCGCGGCCACCATGCCGTGCAGGTCGTCGGGGTTGGTCTCGCGGCGGACGAGGATGACCGGGGTGCCCTCACCGGCGATCCGCACCGCGGTCGCGGAGTCGAAGACGGCCACGCCGACGGCTGCGCCGGGGGAGGCGCTCATCCCCTTGGCGATCAGCGGGCGGCCGCCGTTGGGGTCGAAGTGGGGGAACATCAGCTGGGCGAGCTGGTCACCGGTGACCCGCATCAGGGCCTCCTCCTCGGTGATCACGCCCTCGTCGACGAGGTCTACGGCGATGCAGAACGCGGCCTGGGCGGTGCGCTTGCCGACCCGGGTCTGCAGCATCCACAGCTTGCCCTCCTCGACGGTGAACTCGATGTCGCACATGTCGCGGTAGTGGCTCTCGAGCCGCGCCATGATGTCGACCAGCTCGTCGAAGCTCTTCTTGTCGATGGTCTCGAGGTCGGCCAGGTGCAGGGTGTTGCGGATGCCGGCGACGACGTCCTCGCCCTGGGCGTCCTGGAGGTAGTCGCCGTAGACGCCCGTGGCGCCGGTCGACGGGTTGCGGGTGAAGGCGACGCCCGATCCCGAGGTCGCGCCGCGGTTGCCGAAGGCCATGACCTGCACGTTGACCGCCGTGCCGAGGTCGGTGGGGATCTGCTCGCGGCGCCGGTAGAGGATCGCGCGGTCGGAGTTCCACGAGTTGAAGACGGCGAGCACCGCCCCGCGCAGCTGCTCGCGCGGGTCCTGGGGGAACGGCGAGCCGGTCTCCTCCTGGACGATGGCCTTGAACCGCGCGACGAGCGCGCGCAGGTCGTCGGCGTCGAGGTCGACGTCGGCGCTGACGCCCTTGGCGGCCTTGGCCTCGTCGAGGGCGTCCTCGAACCGGTCGCCGTGCAGGTCGAGCACGGTCTTGCCGTACATCTGCACCAGCCGGCGGTAGGAGTCCCAGGCGAAGCGGGGGTTGCCGGTCTGCCGGGCCAGGCCTTCCACCGAGGTGTCGCTCAGACCGATGTTGAGGACGGTCTCCATCATCCCGGGCATCGAGAACTTCGCGCCGGACCGCACGGACACCAGCAGGGGGTCGCCGCCGTCACCGAGGGTGCGGCCCACCCGCGCCTCGATCAGCTCCAGGTGCTCGTCGACCTCGGCGAACAGCTCGGGCGGCACGCTGCCGGAGGCGAGGTAGGCCCGGCACGCGTCGGTGGTGATCGTGAATCCCGGCGGGACGGGGATGCCGAGCCGGGTCATCTCGGCGAGGTTGGCACCCTTGCCGCCCAGCAGGTCCTTCTGGTCCATGCTGCCGGTCTCGAAGTCGTGGACGAGCTGGGCCATCTGGGGCCGCCTCCTCAGGTCGGATACTACGTCGTGTAGTAATCAACGAGTTTAGTACCGGGGGAGGTATGTCCTCGACCTCGGTTCCGCTTCGTGGACCGTGGCGTTCGCCACTCAGGCCAGGTCGAGCCGGTAGCGGTCGCCCTGTCGCGCGAAGCCCACGCGCTCGTAGTAGGGGGCGACCATGCCCGGCGGCGTGAGCACCTGCCGGAAGCCGCGGTCCCGGAACAGCCCGGAGCGCCGGAAGACGAACTCGCCCGGGGTGAAGTCACGAAAGCGCGGTGTCACGTAGTCGAGCTCGACCTGCGCCACCCCGTCGCCCTCGTCACGCACGACGATCACGCCCGCAGTCTCGTCGCCGTGCTGCACGAGGTAGGTCGACCGGCCCGCCGCGGCGCCACGCGAGAAGTCACGGAAGAACGCGTCGATGTCGCCCTGGTGTATGCCCAGGAAGTGCGTCAGGTAGGCGTCGTCCTCGCGGACCGGCAGCACGGCATACGCCTGCTCGTCGCCGCGCTCGCGCAGCATCCGCACGATGAAGAAGAGGTTGATGGCGGCGAGCACGATGTTCATCGCCACCATCGGCCACACCCCGATCAGGGCGTTGAAGGCGATGAGGATGACGCACGCCACGGTGTTGAGCACCCGCAGCCGCAGGATGCGGGCCTGGAGCAGCGAGTAGATGAGCAGGGCGCT
>DASQEZ010000205.1:0-4266 GCA_035633415.1 Ornithinibacter sp.
AGGTACCGAAGGCGACCGCCTCCTCGGCCGAGGCCGTGGTGCGCACGATCGCCACGACACCGCGCAGCTCCTCGAGCACGCCCTCGCCCGGGGTGGGCCCCTCGGGCTTGAATCCCTTGAGCGGGTTCTCGCGCGACTGCGCCATGTTCTGGATGTCGAGGGCGACCTCGCTGAGCAGCTGCTCGCGGCTCGGCGGGTTGGTGGCGTTCTTCAGGGTCGCCATCGACTCCTTGGCGGTCTCGATCGGGCCGCCCGGGTCGGCGAGCGAGATCGACAGACCGGCCACCAACGGTGCGCGGCGCACGCGCGTCCACTCGTCCTCGGTGAAGTCGGTCCTGGCCGTCATGACGCGTCGTCCGCCCCGGAGAAGGTGACCTCGAGCGTGATCGGCACGGCCGACAGCGCCTGGCTGACGGGGCAGCCGGTCTTGGCGGCCTGGGCGGCCTCCTCGAACTGCTCCGCGGTGATGCCGGAGACGGAGCCGACGACCTTCAGGACGATCCCGGTGATGCCGGTGCCGGGCTGGAAGGTGACCTCGGCGGTGGTGTCGATCGTCGTCGGGGGGGTGCCGGCCTGGGCCAGCCCGTGCGAGAGGGCCATCGAGTAGCACGTCGAGTGGGCGGCCGCGATCAGCTCCTCGGGGCTGGTCTTGCCGTTCGCCGCCTCGGCGCGCGACGGCCACGACACGTCGTAGGTGCCGATGCCGCTCGACTCGAGCGACACCTGGCCGGCGCCCTCCATGAGCGAGCCTTCCCAGTGGGCGGAAGCGGTGCGAGTGGTGGCCATCGGTTGTTCTCCTCGTGTCGGGGGTCTTGGGGCCGAGTCTGCCTCCCAGCCTTGTCGGGTCGGGCGTTCGTGACAACCCCGTCCCGGCGTCGACCCCGGGCGACGTGAGCGAGTGGCGGACCAGGACCGGCATCCGTGGCACTGCTCGGTACTGTCGAGGGGTGCCCATCCACCTCGAGACCAGCGACCGCGTCGCCACCATCACGATCGACCGGACCCACCGCCGCAACGCCCTGAACCTCGAGTCACTCGAGGACCTGCACGACGCCATCGGGTCCGCCCTGCACGACGACGTCCGCGCCATCGTGCTCACCGGCGCCGAGGGGCACTTCTGCTCCGGCGCCGACCTCACCGAGCTCGAGGACGTGTCGTTCACCTCCCGCCTCGCCGAGGTCCTCGAGCACCTCGTCGCCGCGCCCGTGACGACGATCGCCGCGATCGAGGGTTCCTGCATGGGCCTGGGGATGCAGCTCGCCATTGCCTGCGACCTGCGCGTCGTCGCCCCGGGGGCCACCTTCGCCGTGCCCGTCGCCAAGCTCGGCCTGATGGTCGACCACTGGACCCTCGACCGGGTCACCCGCACCTGGGGCGAGGGCGCCGCCCGCCTGATGGTGCTCACCGCCACCGTGCTCGACGCCGACGACGCCTGGCGCCTCGGGTTCACCCAGCTTCGCGGTGACCTCGCCGACGCGCAGGCCCTCGCGGCGCGGGCCACCGCCCTGGCCCCCCTCAGCCAGACCGGCTCGAAGATCGGCTTCGACGCGCACCACGACAACTCCGCGGAGGTCGCCCGCTACGAGGCGGCGTTCGCCCGCGCCTGGGCCAGCGACGACCTCACCGAGGGTCGCCGCGCCTTCGCCGACCGGCGCCAGCCGGCCTTCCGGGGGCACTGACGTGACCGACCACGGCCACCCGCACGAGCACGCCCACGATCCCGGACCGCTCGCCGACGCCAGCGTGCGTCGCGCCCGCCCCAACGACGTCCCCGCCGTGGGCCTGGTGCAGGCGACCGTGTTCCGCCAGGCGTATGCCGGCCGCCTGCCCGAGGAGGTCGTCTCCCTCTTCGAGCCCGACGCCTTCGCCCGCGGCTGGCGCGAGAGCCTCGCGGCCCCACCCGAGGGCGTCCACCGCCTGCTCGTGGCCTGCGCCGGTGACCAGGTCGTCGGGCTCGCCGCCATCGGCCCGTCCCAGGACCCTGATGCCGGCTCCGCAGCCGGCGAGGTCACCGTGCTCGCCGTGCACCCCGACGCCCGCCGACAGGGCCACGGGTCACGGCTGCTCAACGCGAGCGTCGACCTGCTCGCCGAGGCCGGCGCCGAGTCGGTCACCCTGTGGCTGCTCCCCGACGACGAGCCCACCCGAGCCTTCCTCACCACCTCGGGGTTCGGCCCCGACGGTGCCTTCCGCGACCGGGTCGTCTCCCCCGACGGCGACACCCTGCGCGAGGTGCGACTGACCGCAGATCTCGGGGAGGACCCGGCGGAGTGAGCGAACCGGCCCTGTCCGACGCCCGCCGCCGGGAGGTCATCCGGCAGGCGTGGAGCGTCGGCATCGCGAGCGGCACCTACGGCATCAGCTTCGGCGCGCTCGCCGTCGCCGCGGGGCTCGACCTGTGGCAGGCCCAGCTGCTCTCGGTGCTGATGTTCACCGGCGGCTCGCAGTTCGCCTTCGTCAGCATCATCGGCACCGGCGGCGTCGGCGCGGCTCCCGCCGCGATCGCGACGGCGTCGATGCTCGGCATCCGCAACGGGCTCTACGGTCTGCAGACGTCACAGTTCCTCGGCGTCAGCGGGGTGCGGCGCATCGTGGCGGCCCAGCTGACCATCGACGAGTCGACCGCCGTCGGCATCGCCCAGCCCGAGCCGCGAGCGCAGCGGATCGGGTTCTGGCAGACCGGCCTCGCGGTCTTCGTCCTGTGGAACCTCTCCACCCTGGCCGGCGCCCTGCTCGGCAACGCGTTCGGCGACCCGCGCACCCTCGGCCTGGATGCCGCCGCTGCCGCCGCCTTCGTCGCCCTGCTCTGGCCCCGGCTGCGCAGCCGCGACGCGACGGCCACCGCGGTGCTCGCCATCGGCATCGCACTGCTCACCTCGCCGCTGCTGCCGGCCGGGGTGCCCGTCATCCTCGCGGCCGCCGCGGCGCTCGTCGTCGGCCTGCGCCACCCCGGCCGTCACGAGGATCCGCTCGAGGGCGCCGACGGCGGCCTCCCCGGATCGGACCCGACGCCATGACGCTGTGGGTCGCCGTCGTCGTCGCCTCCGTCGCGTCGCTCCTCATCAAGCTCGCGGGATACCTCGTGCCCGAGAGCCTGCTCGCCGGTGAGCGCACCTCGCGGGTCACCACCCTGCTGCCGGTGGCCCTGCTCGCCGCCCTCGTGGTGGTGCAGACCGTCGTCGGCCCCGGCGGCTCACTCGTGCTCGACGCCAGGATCGTCGCCGTGGGCGTCGCGGTGGTCCTGCTCCTGCTCCGGGCGAACTTCCTCGTCATCGTGCTCGCGGCGGGAGCGACCGCGGCCCTGCTCCGCGCCCTGGGCTGGGGGTAGCGCTACGCCTCCAGCGCCGCGCGGTACCGGGCCAGCACGATCTCGATGATCCGCGGGTCGGGGGCCAGCGGCCCGGTCACGACGTCGGCTCCCGAGTCCTCGAGACGTTGCTGGAAGAACCCGGGCGCGAGCAGGTAGGAGGCCACCGCGACGGGAGCGCCACCCGACGCCGCACGTGCCGCCGACACCGCGTCGGCGACGGTGGGCGCCGGCCCTGCGGCGTACCCCAGCCGCACCGTCGCTCCCCAGCGTTCGGCCAGCCGACCCGCCATCTCCGCGCTGTCGGCCTGCGCGCGGTCGTCGCTCGACCCGGCCGGAGCCAGCACCACCGGGCCGCCGTGCATCGCCCCCGCGGACTCGAGTCGCTCGAGGAGGACGTCGACGAGGAGGTCGTCCGGGCCCAGCGCGCCGGTGGTGCGCACGTCGGGGCGTTCGGCCACGGCCCGGGCGATGTCGACGTGCACGTGGTAGCCGGAGGCGAGCAGCAGCGGCACCACCACCCCGGACACGTGGTACAGCCCGGCCCGCCGGATCCCCGCCACGACCTCGGCGATGCCGGGGCCGTGCACGTCGACATACGCCTCGAGCACCGCCACCCCGGGCAGTCGCTCGGCCACCTCGTGCACCACCTCGCGCACGGTCGCGCGTCCGAGCGGGTCGCGCGTGCCGTGGGCGCACACGACGAGGGTGGGGCCCTGGGGCTCGGGGACGTCAGGCACCTCAGCCACGTCGGGCACCGTCGGCCTCCGTCGCACAGGCCGGGTCGTCGATGAAGCCCTCGGCGGCCACGGACCCGACCACGACCACCGCCGGTGACCGGACACCGACCTCCCGGGAGACCCGGGCCGCGGTGGCCAGCGTTGCGTGGGTGATGCGCTCGCGGTCCGTGGACCCGTCCTCGATGATCGCCACCGGCAGGTCGGCGTGCGCGCCGGCCC
>DASQEZ010000206.1:0-4139 GCA_035633415.1 Ornithinibacter sp.
TTGCCGAAGGCGAGATCGTTCCAGATGAGCACCATGGCGATGCAGGGAGCGATCCCGACGATGATCAACCCCGTTCGCAGCTCGGGGAGGTCGGCGAGGAACACCCAGGCGAGGGTGAACATCAGCAGCGGGCCGACCACCCAGTTGAGCACCAGGCTCGCGACCAGCATCCTGCGGTCGCCCGTGACGGTGTCGAGCCGGTCGTAGCGCACCTTGGCGAGCACGGGGTACATCATCACGAGCAGGCCGAGGGCGATCGGCAGCGAGACCCCCTCGACCTCGACGGCCGACAGGGCGCTGCCGATGCCCGGCACCACCTGTCCCAGCCCGAGGCCCGCCACCATCGCGAGGCCGATCCACACCGGGAGGAAGCGGTCGAGGGTCGACAGGCGGGCGGCGACGTGCTCGGGGGCCGGCGCCGGGGCCTCGGGGGACACGGTCACGAGCAGCAGGCCTGCGCCTTCTGGTCGGCGCCGGGGTCGACGGTCTCGGCGAAGGCCCCGGACGAGCAGCAGGCACCGTCACCGAGGATCTCCAGGCTCGCGGTGGCCGGGCGCGCGTCGGCGGGGTTCTCGTCCTTGACGGTGTAGACCTCCCAGGGGGCGCCGGCGGGGTCGTGCACCCACACCTTGTCCTGCAGGGCGTAGCAGCAGGTGGTGTCGTTCTCGTCGAACGCGGCCAGGCCGGCCTCGGTGAACCGGGCCCGGGCGGCGGCGACGTCGTCGGTCGAGGCCACCTCGACACCGAGGTGGTTCAGCGCGCCGGCGGCGCCGGTGCCCCTGGTCGCGTCGCTGGTCTCGATCAGCACGAGCTTCAGCGGCGGCTCGGCGATCGCGAAGTTCGCGTAGCCCGGGCGGCGCTTGTGCGGCTCGACGCCGAACATGGCGCTGTAGAAGGCGACCGAGGCTTCGAGGTCACTGACGTTGAGCGCGAGCTGCACCCGGCCGGTGGTGGTGGGCGGGGCGGCTGCGGTGGTGGTCGGGGTGGGTGCGGACAGGGTCATGACGTGCCTCCTGAATATCGACTATCATCAATGCGTTGGCACCAGCAGACCATATCCATAGACGTACGTCAATATCCTAGAGGAGCCGGCATGGCGACCACCACCCCCCTCCCGCTGGCGGCGGCGACGTGCTGCGGGATCGGCGTCGACGGCGGCCTGACCCGCGAGGCCGCCGAGACCAGCGCGACGCTGCTCAAGGCGGTGGCCGACCCGGTGCGTCTGCAGCTGCTCAGCGCGATCCGCGCCACGGATGCCGGCGAGGCGTGCGTGTGCGACCTCACCCCCGTGGTCGGGCTCTCCCAGCCGACGGTGTCGCACCACCTCAAGGTGCTCGTCGAGGCGGGGCTCCTCGAACGCCAGAAGCGGGGCACGTGGGCCTGGTTCCGCCTGGTGCCGTCGCGCCTGGACGACGTCACAGCGATCTTCCGCTGACCCCCGGGCCCATCGGGATACGGTGGGAGCGATGAGCACCACGACCCCTGCGCGACCTCTCGGCGAGCTGGTGCACCCGTCGTGGGCGCAGGCCCTGGCCCCCGTCGAACCCGTCGTCACGCAGCTCGGGGAGTTCCTGCGGGCCGAGGTCGCCTCGGGCCGCGGCTACCTGCCGGGGGGTGCCCACGTGCTGCGTGCCTTCGAACGACCGTTGGATGCCGTGCGCGTCCTCGTCGTCGGCCAGGACCCGTACCCGACGCCGGGGCATGCCGTCGGCCTGTCGTTCTCGGTGGCACCGGACGTGCGCCCGGTGCCGAAGAGCCTGGTCAACATCTTCCGCGAGCTCGAGAGCGACCTGGGCCTCCCCACCCCGAGCAGCGGGGACCTGACGCCGTGGGCCGACCAGGGCGTGCTCCTGCTCAACCGGGTGCTCACGGTGGCACCGGGCAAGCCCGCCAGCCACCGTGGCCGAGGCTGGGAGCACGTCACGGCCCGGGCCATCGAGGCCCTCGTCGAGCGCGGCGGCCCGCTCGTCGCGATCCTCTGGGGCCGTGACGCACGCGGCCTCGTGCCGCACCTGCCCGGCGTCGCCTGCATCGAGTCGCCGCACCCGAGCCCGCTCTCGGCGCACGCCGGCTTCTTCGGGTCGCGGCCGTTCAGCCGGGCCAACGACCTGCTCGCCCGCCAGGGGGCGGACCCCGTCGACTGGAGGCTTCCGTGACCCCCGTGGCCGCGTCCCGCCGGGTGTGGACCCGCTACGTCGCCATCGGCGACTCCTTCACCGAGGGGATGTCCGACCCCGACCCCGCCCACCCCGGGACGTACGTCGGGTGGGCGGACCGGCTCGCGCACCACCTCGACGCCATCGCCGAGCGCGAGCACCTGCCTTTCGGCTACGCCAACCTCGCCGTGCGCGGTCGCAAGCTCGACGACGTCGTCGGCCCCCAGCTGGGCGCTGCCCTGACCATGCAGCCCGACCTGGTGTCGATGGTCGGGGGCGGCAACGACCTGCTGCGCCCCCACGTCGACCTCGACGGGCTGGCCTCGCGCCTCGAGGAGGCCGTCGTGCGCCTTCGGTACTCGGGCGCCGACGTGCTCCTCGCGACGCCCACCGACACCCGCGACGCCGGGCTGTTCAAGGCCCTGCGCGGGCGGCACGCGGTGCACGTCGCCAACCTGTTCACCATCGCCCAGCGGCACGGCTGCTTCGTGCTCAACCTCTGGGGGATGGCCGCCCTGCGCGACTGGCGGATGTGGGCCGACGACCGCATCCACCTCACCGCCGAGGGGCACCGGCGCGTGGCGCTGGCCGCCCTCGCCGCGCTGGGGCACCGCACCGACCTGGCCGACTGGACGACCCCGCTGCCCCCGTCCGACCGTGCGACCCGCAGGGAGGAGCTGCGTGGCCACGCCGAGTGGGCTCGCACCTACGCCGGGCCGTGGGTGCAGCGCCGGGTGCAGGGCCGGTCCTCCGGCGACACGCTCGACGCCAAGCGGCCCCGGCTCGAGCACTTCCGCGACCCGGCGGGTGAGCCGAGCCACCAGGCCCTTCCCGACGTCTGAACCACCGGGTCGCCCGTCCCGGGATGGTTGGACGTCCAAGCACCTCGCTACCCTCGACCCATGCCAGTGACGCGGTTGATGCCGACCGAGGAGGGCCAGGACCTCATCGACCTGACCCGCGAGATCTGCGACAAGGAGCTGCGGCCCGCGGTGGATGCCGCTGAGCGTGCCGCCGCGACCGACGAGTCCTTCCCCACCGAGGTGTTCCGCACCCTGGGGTCGGCCGGGCTCCTCTCCCTCCCCCACCCCGAGGAGTTCGGCGGCTACGGCCAGCCCTACGAGGTCTACCTGCAGGTGGTCGAGGAGATCGCCGCGGCATGGATGAGCGTCGCGGTCGGCGTCTCGGTGCACTCGCTCACCGCCTACCCGGTCACGACCTTCGGATCGCCCGAGCAGCAGGCGGCGCTGCTGCCCGACATGCTGTCCGGCGCACGGCTCGGCGCCTACTGCCTGTCCGAGCAGCTCGCCGGGTCCGACGTCGGCTCGATGACGACCCGGGCGACGGGTGAGACGGGTAGCGGTGGCGAGGCCACGGCATACCGCCTGCGTGGACGCAAGGCGTGGATCAGCCACGCCGGCCACGCCGACTACTACACGACCTTCGCCCGCACGAGCGACGACGGGGGCCGTGGCCTGTCGTGCTTCGTGGTACCTGCCGACGCGCCCGGTCTGTCGTTCGGCACGCCCGAGCGCAAGATGGGGCTGCACTGCGACACCGTGCGCGAGGTCATGTACGACGACGTGCCCGTCGACGCGGCCCGGCGCATCGGCGCCGAGGGGCAGGGCATGGCCATCGCACTCTCCGCGCTCGATGCCGGGCGCCTCGGGATCGCTGCTGCCGCAACGGGTCTCGCGCAGTCGGCCCTCGATCTCGCCACGTCGTACTCCAAGGAGCGACACCAGTTCGGACGGCCGATCTCCGCCAACCAGGGTCTGGCCTTCCTCATCGCCGACATGGAGGCCGCGGTCACCAGCGCTCGCGCCACCTACCTGCACGCCGCTCGCCTGAAGGATGCCGGCCGCGCCTTCTCGAAGGAGGCGGCGGTCGCCAAGCTGGTCGCCACCGACGCCGCCATGCGGGTCACGACGGATGCCGTGCAGGTGCTCGGCGGCGCCGGCTACACCCAGGACTTCCCGGCCG
>DASQEZ010000207.1:0-25235 GCA_035633415.1 Ornithinibacter sp.
TTCCAGGACACCCCGCGCCGCGCTCACTCCATCGCCGCACAGGGTGGCATCAACGCCGCCAAGAACTACAAGGAGGACGGCGACTCCACCTACCGGCTCTTCTACGACACGGTCAAGGGCGGTGACTACCGGGCTCGCGAGGCGAACGTCTACCGCCTGGCCGAGGTCAGCGCGAACATCATCGACCAGTGCGTCGCGCAGGGAGTCCCGTTCGCCCGCGAGTACGGCGGCCTGCTCGACAACCGCTCGTTCGGCGGCGTGCAGGTCTCGCGCACCTTCTACGCCCGCGGCCAGACCGGCCAGCAGCTGCTCATCGGCGCCTACCAGGCACTCGAGCGGCAGGTCGCGGCGGGCACCGTCGAGCAGTTCACCCGGCACGAGATGCTCGAGCTGGTCGTGGCCGACGGGCAGGCGCGCGGCATCATCGCCCGCGACCTCGTCACCGGCGAGATCGAGACCCACCTCGCCGACGCCGTCGTGCTCGCCTCGGGCGGCTACGGCAACGTCTTCTACCTGTCCACCAACGCGATGGGCTCCAACGTCACCGCCACCTGGCGCGCGCACCGCAAGGGCGCCTACATGGCCAACCCCTGCTACACGCAGATCCACCCGACCTGCATCCCGGTGGCGGGCGACCACCAGAGCAAGCTGACCCTGATGTCGGAGTCGCTGCGCAACGACGGCCGGATCTGGGTGCCGAAGAACCGCGACGACTGCGACAAGGACCCCCGCCAGATCGCCGAGGCCGACCGCGACTACTACCTCGAGCGCATCTACCCCAGCTTCGGCAACCTCGTGCCGCGCGACATCGCCTCCCGCCAGGCGAAGAACGTGTGCGACGAGGGTCGTGGGGTGGGCCCGATGGTGGGCGACTTCCGCCGCGGGGTCTACCTCGACTTCAGCGACGCGATCGCACGGCTGGGCAAGGCCGCGGTCGAGGCCCAGTACGGGAACCTCTTCGACATGTACGCCCAGATCACCGGGGAGAACCCGTACGAGGTGCCGATGCGCATCTACCCCGCCGTGCACTACACGATGGGCGGGCTCTGGGTCGACTACGACCTCCAGTCGTCCATCCCCGGTCTGTTCGTCACCGGTGAGGCCAACTTCTCCGACCACGGCGCGAACCGGCTCGGTGCCTCGGCCCTGATGCAGGGCCTGGCCGACGGCTACTTCGTGCTCCCCAACACGATCCGCGACTACCTGTCCAAGGGCCCGTTCACACCGCTCGCGGCCGACGACCCGGCGGTCGCCGAGGCCCGTGCGTCGGTCGAGCAGCGCACCGCCCGGCTGCTCGCGACCAACGGAGAGCGCAGCGTCGACTCCTTCCACAAGGAACTCGGCACCATCATGTGGGAGTACTGCGGCATGGAGCGCTCCGAGGAGGGGCTGCTCAAGGCGATCGACCTCATCCGCGGGCTGCGCGAGGAGTTCTGGCGCAACGTGCGGGTGCTCGGTGCGGCCGACACGCTCAACCAGAGCCTCGAGAAGGCCGGCCGGGTGGCCGACTTCCTCGAGCTCGGCGAGCTGATGTGCGTCGACGCCCTGCACCGCCGTGAGTCCTGCGGCGGCCACTTCCGGGCCGAGAGCCAGACCGAGGACGGTGAGGCGCTGCGGCACGACGACGAGTACCTCTACGTCGCGGCGTGGGAGTTCGAGGGCGGTGACGGGGACGGCGAGATGAGCGCCCCGGTGCTGCACAAGGAGGACCTCGTCTACGAAGCCATCGAGTTGAAGCAGCGGAGCTACAAGTGAACCTCACCCTGAAGATCTGGCGTCAGGCCGGCCCGCGCCACACCGGCGGGCTGGTGACCTACAAGGTCAAGGACATCAGCCCCGACATGAGCTTCCTCGAGATGCTCGACGTCCTCAACGAGCAGCTCAACGCCGCCGGCGAGGAGCCGATCGCGTTCGACTCCGACTGCCGCGAGGGCATCTGCGGCATGTGTGGCCTGATGATCTCCGGCCACGCGCACGGCCCCGAGAAGACCACGACCTGCCAGCTGCACATGCGCAGCTTCAGCGACGGCGAGGTCATCACGATCGAGCCGTGGCGCGCCACCGCCTTCCCGGTGATCAAGGACCTGGTCGTCGACCGTGGGGCCTTCGACCGGATCATCCAGGCCGGCGGCTACATCTCGGTCAACACCGGCTCGGCACCCGACGCCCACGCGACGCCGGTGCCCAAGCCGGCCGCGGACCGGGCGTTCCAGGCCGCCGAGTGCATCGGGTGCGGGGCGTGCGTCGCCGCCTGCCCGAACGCCAGCGCGATGCTCTTCATGGGCGCCAAGGTGACCCACCTCGCCGAGCTGCCCCAGGGCCAGCCCGAGCGGATGGCTCGCGTGGTGTCGATGGTCGACCAGCACGACGCCGAGGGCTTCGGCGGCTGCACCAACGTCGGTGCCTGCTCCACGGCCTGCCCCAAGGGCATCCCGCAGGACGTCATCTCCACGCTCAACCACGACTTGGTGAAGGCCTGGCGCACCGGCCACTGATCAGAGCCAGCCGAGGCGGTCCTTGAGCAGGGCGTAGCCGACGAAGGCCACGACGTCGAGGATGGTGTGGGCGACCACGAGCGGCATGACCCGCTTGGTGCGCGTGTAGAACCAGCCGAAGACCAGACCCATGACGACGTTGCCGACGAAGCCACCGAAGCCCTGGTAGAGGTGGTAGCTGCCGCGGATGAGCGCGCTGGTGACGATGATGCGCCACTTCCCCCAGCCGACCGAGCTCCAGCGGCTGAAGAGGTAGCCGACCATGACCACCTCCTCCAGCACGGCGTTCTGGGCCGCGGCGAGCACGAGCACGGGCAGCACCCACCAGGCTCCCGCGAGGTTGGCCGCGGCGATCGTCGTGTTGAGGTCGAGGGCCTTCGCGGCGGCGTACAGCCCCAGGCCGGGCAGGCCGATCGCGGCCGCGAGCAGCGCGCCGCGCCACAGGTCCTGCCACGGGCGGCGCAGGTCGAAGCCCATGGTGTACGGCTCGTTCGGGTCGTCCCGGCGCAGCAGGTGCAGCGCGAGGAGCACCGGAACCAGGGCGAGCACGATGCCGGTCAGCTGGTAGGCCAGGTCGAGCCAGGGCCGGTCAGGGGTGACCGAGCTGTTCATCGCCGTCGTCTGTGACCCGAGCGACTGCGCGCGGGTCAGCTTGTCGACGATGCGAAGCAGCGACCAGATCGCCGAGGCGCCGAGGGAGACACCGAGGACGAGCCAGGTCTCCGTGAGGTTCCGGCGCCGCATGGGCGTCAGGCTATGCCGCGGGCCCGCACGTTCGCCGGACGTCTGCTGTACGTCTGCTGGGAGATCGTGGTGCACGAGGTCCCACGACACGCTGACCGGGCACGCGGTTCGTCAGCGTGTCGCGGGACCTCGACCCGGGTCGGCATCAGTGCGCCGTGGCGGTGTGCAGGTAGTAGCGGGGGATGCTGACCCGCCGGCCGAGTCGGTCGCGACGCGTCTCCTGCGCGGCGGGGACGACGAAGGCGACCGTGAGGCCGACGACGGCGAGCGTGCCCACGACCATGACGACCAGGAGCGTGGTGGCGATGGTGGCGAGGCCGGTGATGGGACCCATGAGGAGTTCCTTTCTACGTTTGTAGAGGATTGTACATACGTAGAGAACCAGGCCGGTCGCCGCCCTGTTCCCGAAGGGAGACCCGACCTGACCCGAGGGCGACACAATGGTGCGGTGACGCCGCCCAGCACCCGTGGCGGCCGCCGGGCGGAGCTGCTCGAGGCGGCCGTCGACGTCGTCGCCGAGTCCGGGTTGCGCGGCCTCACGCACCGGGCCGTCGACGCGCGCGCCGGGCTTCCCGAGGGCACCTGTTCGGCCTACCTGCGCACCCGGCTGGCCCTGCTCGTCGGCCTCACCGAGCACGTCGGGGTCATGCTGGCCCGCGATGTCGACGCCATGGCCGCCGTGGCGGCCCCGCAGGCGCAGGACCCGGACGCCGTCGCCGCGGCGGTCACGGACCTGCTGCTGGGCTGGCTGCGGCGCCCGGAGGTGGTGCGCACCCAGGCCGAGCTCGCCCTCGAGGCCGCCCGCCGCCCCGAGCTGATGGCCGTGTTCGACCCCTGGCGCCAGGGTCTGGTGCGCGTCGTCGAGGAGCTCGTCCGCTGCACCGGCCGCGACGACCCGGCGCTGCGCGCCGCCGTGGGCGTGGCCGCCATCGAGGGCGTGCTGGCCACGGCCATCCGGATGCCGCCCGCCTCTCGACCCGAGTTCGTCGAGGCAGCGGTCCCGCTCGTCGTGCGCGGCCTGCACGTCTCACCGTGAACGCCACGCGGCGCGGCCCACGGGTGCGGGCACCCGCAGGCCGCCGCGCCTACCATGGCCGTTCGTGGACGGAAGGAGCTCGCTGTGCTGACCAGCCAGGCCCGCCCGGTGCTCGGCCTGGTGTCGTGCGTCATGGCGGCGTCCCTGCTCGCCGGGTGCACCGACGACGCCGAGCCGACCACGACCTCGTCGTCGTCGAGCCCGACGGTGAGCTCCGCCGGCCCGGCGTCGAGCACCGGCGCGCCGGCCACGACGACTGCGAGCGCGTCACCGACCGTCACCCTCCCGACGGTGGCGGAGGTCTACCGCGATGCCCGCACGTCGGCGCTCGCGGCACAGTCCGGTTCCGCGGTGGGCACCGTGACCGGTGACGGCACGCGCCTGCGGATCGACGTCTCGGGTCTGGCGAACGGCTCCAACCAGAAGGTCTTCATCACCACTCCCGACGGCGGCACCGCCGAGGTGCTCACCATCGGTGACTCCTACTGGATCGGCGGGGACGAGGCCTACTGGGCCGAGGCGACCGGCGACGCGACGGCCGCGAAGTCACTCGTCGGCAAGTACGCGCCGATCACCGAGTCGGACGCGACCGAGCTCGGGTCGTTCAGGCTGCGCGACATCCTCACCGACCTCTTCGAGCTGCCCGAGCTCGGGGTGCTCGAGTCGAACACGGGGCCCGCCCGCCGGACCGAGGTCGACGGCCGGGCGGTCTACGTGCTCGGCCGGGAGGGCGGCCCGCGCCTGTGGGTGGCCGCTGACGGCAGTGGCACGCTGCTGCGGGCGGTCGGCGCGAAGAGCGAGCCGACCGATCTCACCTTCTCCGACTGGGACCGCGCCCGCACGTTCACCGCTCCACCGGCCTCGAAGCTCCTCGAGAACTGACGCCCGCGGCGAAGGGCCCGCGTCACGTGGAGGTGTAGGCGGGGTCGCGTCGGGTGCGGCGCCATCGCCGCACCCGCAGCCACATCCAGATCAGCAGCCAGGCGAGCAGGGCGAGGGCGAGGATGACGAGCACCGGCGCGATGAGCGCGATGAGCGACAGTCCGAGCGAGCCGACGTCCTCGACGGTGGAGACCACGGGTGCGCCGGTGCCGACGGTGCCCATGTTGATGACCGGGCGGGCGGCCATCTTTCCGGTGTGCACCAGCCCCGAGATGACGACGCCCAGCACCACCGAGACCCAGGGGTTGTCCTGCATCCAGGTCGAGCTGTCGATCTCGGCCGCGGCCGTGGTGGCGGCGAAGATGAGCCCACCCATGCTCGGCCGGATGAACGTCTGGATGGTGTCGTTGATCGTGTCGACGGCGGGGATCTTGTCGAGGATCACCTCGGCGAGCAGCAGGGCGGACCCGATGCCGATCGCCCAGTTGCTCTCGATCCACTCGTAGCCGGCCGGGAGGGTGATGTAGTCGGTGAACCGCGCGATCAGCGCGACGACGAGGAACGGGATGTAGGCGTTCAGGCCCGCCGCGGCGGACAGTCCCATCCCCGTGAGGGCAGCCAGCACGGCGTCCTCCTTGTGACGGCAGCCGCACCTCGCGACCGCATCGACGACAGCAACATCGCTACGGTGCCAGCGTAGTCCCGGGCGTCGTCCCCGTGACCGAACCGTTGTACGTGGTGGCCGCCGCGAAACCGGGTCGCCGGCGGCACCTAGGATCAGGACCCATGAAGGTCCTCTCCGCCGTCGCCTGGCCGTACGCCAACGGCCCGCGCCACCTCGGCCACGTCGCCGGGTTCGGTGTGCCCTCCGACGTCTTCAGCCGGTACATGCGGATGGCGGGCCACGACGTGCTCATGGTGAGCGGGTCCGACGAGCACGGCACGCCCATCCTGGTGCTCGCCGACCAGGCCGGGGTGACCCCGCGCGAGCTCGTCGACACCAACCACGCGGTGATCGCGAGCGAGCTCACCGACCTCGGGTGCTCCTACGACCTCTACACGCGCACCACGACGGCCAACCACTACGCCGTCGCGCAGGAGCTCTTCACCCAGGTGTGGAGGAACGGCTACATGGTCGAGCAGACCACGCAGGGCGCCATCTCGCCCTCGACCGGCCGCACCCTGCCCGACCGCTACATCGAGGGCACCTGCCCGATCTGCGGCTACGGCGAGGCGCGCGGCGACCAGTGCGACAACTGCGGCAACCAGCTCGACGCCACCGAGCTCATCGACCCGCGCAGCCGGATCAACGGCGAGACACCGCAGTTCGTCGAGACCCAGCACTTCCTGCTCGACCTGCCGGCGCTCGCCGACGCGCTGCGGGCCTGGCTCGAGGAGCGCGAGGCGTCGGGCACCTGGCGGCCGAACGTCATCAGGTTCAGCCTCAACATCCTCGACGACATCCGTCCGCGGGCGATGACCCGCGACATCGACTGGGGCATCCCGGTGCCGCTCGACGGCTGGCGGGACAATCCCACCAAGCGCCTCTACGTGTGGTTCGACGCGGTCGTCGGCTACCTCTCGGCGTCGGTGGAGTGGGCCCGGCGCACCGGCGACCCCGAGCGGTGGCGCGAGTGGTGGAACGACCCGGAGGCGGTCTCGCACTACTTCATGGGCAAGGACAACATCACCTTCCACTCCCAGATCTGGCCGGCCGAGCTGCTCGGCTACGCCGGCATGGGCAGCCGGGGTGGGAAGCCCGGGGTCTACGGCGAGCTGAACCTGCCGACCGAGGTCGTCTCGAGCGAGTACCTCACGATGGAGGGCAAGCAGTTCTCCACGTCGCGCGGGTACACGATCCTCGTGCGCGACGTGCTCGATCGCTACGGGCCCGACGGCATCCGCTACTTCATCTGCGCCGCCGGGCCGGAGAACCAGGACGCCAACTTCACCTGGCGGGACTTCGTGCAGCGCAACAACTCCGAGCTCGTCGCAGGGTGGGGCAACCTCGTCTCGCGCACGGCCGCGATGGTCGCGAAGAACTTCGGCGAGATCCCGCAGCCCGGTCCGCTCGAGCCGGTCGACGAGGAGGTTCGCGCCACGGTGCTCGCCGGGTTCGACACCGTCGGTGGCCTCCTCGAGCGGCACCGACAGAAGGCGGCGATCGCCGAGGCGATGCGGGTCGTGGGCGAGGTCAACGCCTACGTCTCGCGCACGGAGCCGTTCAAGCTCAAGGGTGACGACCAGCGCGAGCGGCTCGCCACGGTCCTGCACACCCTCGTGCAGTGCGTGTCCGACCTCAACACGATGCTCGCGCCGTTCCTCCCGCACGCGGCCAACCGGGTCGACGCGGTGCTCGGCGGTGACGGCGCGTTCGTGCCGATGCCGCGACTCGAGACGGTCACCGGGCTGGACGACGAGGACGAGGGCCGCTCGTACCCCGTGATCACCGGCGACTACTCGGCCACCCCGCGCTGGCAGTCACGCCCGGTCGTCGCCGGCACCCCGATTCGCAAGCCGGCGCCGGTGTTCACCAAGCTCGACGAGTCGGTCGTCGACGAGGAGCTCGCCCGGGCGGCGGGGGTCTGACCCGGTGTCGTCGCAACCCAGCCGGCGCGGGGACCCCGTGCCGCCCGACCCGTTGCCGATCCCCGTGGTCGACAACCACACCCACCTCGACATCAGCAGGGACGGCGAGGAGGTGACGGTCGACGACCTCGGGCCGGTGCTCGCCGCCGCGGCCGCGGTCGGGGTCGACCGGGTCGTGCAGGTCGGCTGCGACCTGCCGGGCGCCCGCTTCGCCGTGGAGGCCGCCGACCGCTACGCCGGGGTGGTCGCCGGTGTGGCGTTGCACCCGAACGAGGTGCCGGCACTGGCGGCGAGCGGCGGTCTCGCCGCGGCGTACGTCGAGATCGAGCGGCTCGCCGGCCTTCCCCGCGTGCGCGTGGTGGGGGAGACCGGTCTCGACTACTACCGCACCGGGCCGGAGGGGGTTCCCGCGCAGCAGGACTCGTTCCGCTGGCACATCGACCTGGCCAAGCGGCTCGACCGAACCCTTCAGGTCCACGACCGCGACAGCCACGACGACGTGCTGCGGGTGCTGGCGCAGGAGGGTGCCCCCGAGCGCACGGTGATGCACTGCTTCTCCGGCGGCCCGGAGATGGCGCGCGAGTGCGTCGACCGTGGATACCACCTGTCGTTCAGCGGCACGGTGACCTTCAAGAGCGCCAAGGCCCTGCGCGACGCCCTCGCCGTGACCCCGCTGGAGCTGCTGCTCGTCGAGACCGACGCCCCCTACCTCACCCCCCACCCGTGGCGCGGCGCGACGAACACCCCGGCGCTGGTGCCGCTCACGGTGCGGGCGATGGCAGCGGTGCTCGGGGTCGCCGTGCCGACCCTGTGCGAGGCGCTCAGTGCCAACGCGGAGCGGCTCTACGGCCCCTGGTGAGGAAGCCCTTCGGGCGCGCGTCGGGCCCGGGTGACGCATCTCTCGTAACGGGTGGGGCTGGTGTGACGGAACATGCCCAATGGGACGCTGAAACTGAGAAGCCGCCGTTACCGAAATTTGACCTTCGGCCCCGCAGTCCTGCACGGTGGAGGGAATGGCCGGGGCCGGATCGCCTCGGACGACACGTGTGAACCGCGCCTCCCGCCGCAGCCGTCGGGGTCGCCGCACACACGCAGCAGCACCCTCACGGGGGTTGCTGGCCGCCTGCGGCCGTCGTCCGACGCCGGTGCCCGGGGAGCACGACCACTGGAGCACTTGTGCTGTTCTCTCGACCCCTACGTCATGCCGCTCAGGGCGCTGCCGCGCTCGCCGTGGCCGCCGGTTCGATTGGTGTGGCCCACTACGACAAGGCCGTCCAGGTCTCCGTCGACGGCAAGCCCTCGTCGGTGCACGTCCTCGGATCGACCGTCTCCGACGTCCTCGACAAGCAGGACATCACGGTCGGCCCGCACGATGTCGTGGTCCCCTCCCTCACCTCCTCGGTGAGCGATGGTGACCACATCTCGGTGCGTTACGGGCGCAAGCTGACGGTCACGGTCGACGGCCAGACCAGGGAGTACTGGACGACGGCATCGACCGTCGACACCGCGCTGAAGGACCTCGGCATCCGTGCCGACGGCGCCGTGCTCTCCGCGTCGCGCTCCCAGCCGCTGGGTCGCGGTGGCCTCACCCTCGCGGTGACCACCCCGAAGAAGGTCACCTTCGTGGCCGACGGCAAGACCCGCACGGTCACCTCGACGAGCACCACGGTGTTCGGCCTGCTGTCCGAGCTGGGAGTGGTCAAGAAGCTCGACGACCGCGTGTCCCCCGCGATGCCGACCGCTCTCGACGAGGGCATGACGGTCGTCCTCAAGCGGGTCACCATCAAGCAGGTCAAGTCGAACGAGTCGGTGGCCTACCCGGTCACGAAGCAGAAGGACTCCTCGCTCTACAAGGGCGAGACCAAGACCGTCAAGGACGGCAAGAAGGGCCGCAAGACCGTCGTCCGGGAGAAGACCTGGGTCGACGGCAAGCTGACCACCACCAAGCTCATCTCGAGCAAGGTCGTCACCAAGCCGGTGGCCGCCGTCGTCAAGGTCGGCACCAAGGCGCGCCCCGCGTCGGCGCCGCGCTCGGCCGGCAACACCTCTGGTGCGGGCCTGAACCTCGCCAACGCCGCGATGTGGGACCGCATCGCCCAGTGCGAGTCCGGTGGCCGCTGGAGCATCAACACCGGCAACGGCTACTACGGCGGCCTGCAGTTCGCGACCGCCTCGTGGCTGGGCAACGGTGGCGACGACTTCGCCCCGCGCGCCGACCTCGCGTCGCGGGCCGAGCAGATCACCGTCGCCAACCGCTACTACGCCAAGGCGGGCCTCGGCCCGTGGGGGTGCGCGCACGCCGCCTGACCCCCTGACGACTTATTGCGGATCTCCGACACCCGTGGGCCACTGAGATGACTCCCGGAGTGTCGGGAATCCGCAATATGTCGTTGTGGGGGGCGTGGCTAGGGTGAGCGCATGACCGACGGCCCCGACGTCACGCTCCTCGGGGCGGCCGAGATCCGCGCGCTCGCCGCCCGGCACGGCATCCGGCCCACCAAGCAGTGGGGGCAGAACTTCGTCGTCGACGGCAACACGGTGCGGCGCATCGTGCGGGTGGCGGGGGTCGGTTCCGGCGACACCGTCGTCGAGGTGGGCCCGGGCCTGGGGTCGCTCACCCTCGCCCTGCTGCCGGTCGTCGACCGGGTGGTCGCCATCGAGGTCGACCCGGTGCTCGCCACGGCCCTGCCCGAGACCATCGCCGCGCACGCCCCGACCCTGGCCGACCGGCTCGAGGTCGTGCCCGCCGACGCCCTCGCGGTGCGGGGCCTGCCGGGCCCGCCGCCCACTGCCCTGGTGGCCAACCTGCCCTACAACGTGTCGGTCCCGGTCGTGCTGCGGTTCCTCGAACTGTTCCCGAGCCTGCGCACGATCCTGGTCATGGTGCAGCTCGAGGTCGCCGAGAGGCTCGCCGCACCGCCCGGGTCGCGCACCTACGGTGTGCCGAGCGTCAAGGCCGCCTGGTATGCCGACGTGCGCCTGGCCGGGTCGGTGTCACGCAGCGTCTTCTGGCCGGTGCCCAACGTCGACTCGGGCCTGGTGAAGCTGACCCGGCGCGAGCCACCGGTCACGACCGTCAGCCGCGAGGAGGTCTTCGCGTGCGTCGACGCCGCCTTCGCCCAGCGCCGCAAGACGCTGCGGGCCGCCCTGGCCACGTGGGCGGGCTCGCCGTCGCTCGCCGAGGAGGCGCTCGTGGCCGCCGGCATCGACCCCCGCACCCGTGGGGAGCAGCTCGACGTCGCGGCGTTCGCGGCCATCGCCGCCGCCCGCAGCACGGCCCGGGCGGCGGCCGGTGCGAGCGGACCAAGGGGCCCCTCCGTCTGACTAGGGTGGGGCGCATGACCGCCGCCTCCCTCGTGCCCGGCCCGGTGACCGTGCGCGTGCCCGCGAAGGTCAACCTCGAGCTGCTCGTCGGCCCCCGTCGCGCCGACGGCTATCACGGGCTGTCCACCGTGTTCCACGCCGTGAGCCTCTACGACGACGTCACGGTGGCGGTCGCCGACGAGTGGGGGGTGAGCGTCAGCGGGCCGCTGTCGGCAGGCGTCCCCGAGGACGACCACAACCTCGCGATGCGCGCGGCCCGCCTCGTGCAGGGCCGCTTCGACGTCGAGCCGGTGCACATCTCGATCCGCAAGGGCATCCCGGTGTCCGGCGGCATGGCCGGTGGGTCGGCTGACGCCGCGGCCACCCTCGTCGCGCTCGACCACCTGTGGGACCTCGACCTGGACCGCGAGGAGCTCGAGGAGCTCGGGGCCCAGCTCGGCAGTGACGTGCCCTTCCTCGTCGCCGGCGGCACCGCCATGGGCAGCGGCCGGGGTGAGCTGCTGGCGCCGGTGCTGGCCCGGGGCTCGTACCACTGGGTGTTCGCGCTCGCCGAGGGCGGCCTGTCGACGCCGGCCGTCTACGCCGAGTGCGACCGCCTGCGCGGCACCGACGAGGTCCCCGAGCCGGTCGCCACCCCGGCGCTGATGAGCGCCCTGCGCAGCGGCGACCCGCGCGAGCTCGCTCCGCAGCTCGTCAACGACCTCCAGGAGGCGGCGATCTCGCTGCGGCCCGATCTCGGCGAGGTGCTCTCGGCGGGAATGGAGTACGGCGCACTGGGTGGCATCGTGTCCGGCTCGGGGCCCACCACGGCCTTCCTCGTCGAGGACAACGAGGCCGGCATCGACCTCGCGGTCGCCCTCACCGCCAGCGGCGTCGTGCGGGACGTTCGGCGCGCCAGCGGCCCGGTCCACGGTGCCCACGTGATCCACCACCGGATCGACTAGTGGCGAACCTCGTCTCCGTCGAGCGCGCCTCCCTCGCGCTCGGCACGGCCCAGGTGCTCGACGCCGTCTCGCTCGGCGTCGGCGGGGGTGACCGCATCGGCGTCGTCGGCCGCAACGGCGGTGGAAAGACCACCCTGCTGCGGGTGCTCGAGGGCTCGCGCGACGTCGACTCCGGCCGGGTCGCGCGCGTCGGTGGCCTCACCATCGGCGTGCTGACCCAGGACGACGGGATGGACCCGTCGGCGAGCGTGCACGCGACCGTCATCGGCGACCTCGCCGAGCACGTCTGGGCGGCCGACCCGCGCATCCGCGACGTGCTCACCGGCCTGCTCGGCGGCACCGACGCGCCGGCGGTCGGGGGCATGGCGGCTGCCGTGGGGCCGCTCTCGGGTGGCGAGCGTCGCCGGGTGGCCCTCGCGGCGCTGCTCGTGGCCTCGCCCGACCTGCTCCTGCTCGACGAGCCGACCAACCACCTCGACGTCGAGGGAGTCGCCTGGCTGGCCGACCACCTCGTGCGTCGCCACGCCAGCCCTGACAACGCCGTCGTCGCGATCACCCACGACCGGTGGTTCCTCGACGCCATCGCGACCCAGACCTGGGAGGTCGACTCGGGGTCGGTCCACTCCTACGAGGGCGGGTACGCCGCGTTCGTGCTGGCCAAGGCCGAGCGCGAGCGGATGGCGGGGGTCACCGCCGAGCGGCGCGACAACCTGCTGCGCAAGGAGCTCGCCTGGCTGCGACGTGGCCCGCCGGCCCGCACCAGCAAGCCCAAGTTCCGCATCGACGCCGCGAATGCGCTCATCGCCGACGAGCCCCCCGCCCGCGACGACGTCGAGCTGATGCGGTTCGCGACCACCCGGCTGGGCAAGGACGTCGTCGACCTGGTCGACGCGCGCATCCAGCTCGGTGACCGGGTGCTCCTCGACTCCGTGACCTGGCGCCTGGCGCCGGGGGAGCGCACCGGCATCGTCGGGGTCAACGGCTCCGGGAAGTCCACGTTGCTGCGCGCCCTCGCCGGTGACGTGCCGCTCACCGCCGGCAAGCGCAAGGTCGGCGTCACCGTGCGCCTGGCCGTGCTCTCCCAGGAGGTCCGCGAGCTCGAGGCGTGGACCGACCGCCGGGTCATCGAGGCCGTCGAGGACGTGCGCTCGATGGTGCGGCTGGGCGCCAAGGAGCTCACGGCCTCCCAGCTCGCGCAGCGGCTCGGCTTCACCGGTCCGCGTCAGCAGACCCGGGTCGGTGACCTCTCGGGCGGCGAGCGGCGACGGCTCCAGCTCACCAGGCTGCTCATGGACGAGCCCAACGTGCTGCTGCTCGACGAGCCGACCAACGACCTCGACATCGAGACGCTCACCTCGCTCGAGGACCTCCTCGACGGCTGGGCCGGCACCCTGCTCGTCGTCTCGCACGACCGGTACCTGCTCGAGCGGGTCTGCGACCGCCAGGTCGCCCTGCTCGGCGACGGGCGGTTGCGCGACCTCCCGGGCGGTGTCGAGGAGTACCTCAGGCTGCGCCACGCGGCGACCGAGCGGGCGGCGGTGTCGGTCGCGGATGCCGGCCGGGCGGCATCCGCTGCGACGTCCTCCGCCGCGGGGGTCGGCCCGGGTGGCACGGCACCCGTGTCGCCGGCCGGGGCCCGCGAGGCGCGCAAGACGATGGCGCGGGTCGAGAAGCAGCTCGCCCGGCTGGCGCAGCGCGAGGACCGGCTGCACGCCGCGATGCTGGCGTCGGCGACCGACCACGAGAAGGTGCTCGGTCTCAACCGCGAGCTGCGTGAGGTCGTCGACGAGCGCGAGGTGCTCGAGCTGCAGTGGCTCGAGGCGGCCGAGGTCGTCGGCTGACCCGTTCGGGAGGTCGGGCCCGGTCAGGCCTCGCGCTCGAAGGGCCTCAGCAGGCGTCGGAGCAGCCCGGCGAGGTCGTCGCGCTCGTCGGTGCCGAGCTCGGCGAGCAGCTCGTGCTCATGGGCCAGCAGGTCGGACAGTGCGGCGTCGACGACCGCCATGCCGCTGGGGGTGAGCCGCACGATGACGCCACGACGGTCGGTGGGGTCCGGCTCGCGCTCGACCCAGCCGCGCGTGACCAGGCGGTCGACCCGGTTGGTCATCGTGCCGCTCGTGACCAGGGTTTCGGCGACGAGCTGGCCCGGGCTGAGCTCGTAGGGGGTTCCGGCGCGGCGCAGGGCCGACAGCACGTCGAACTCCCAGCCGTCGAGGCCGTGCTCGGCGAACGCGGTGCCGCGGGCCCGGTCGAGGCGCCGGCCGAGCCGTGACACGCGCGAGAGCACCTCGAGCGGGCTGACGTCGAGGTCGGGACGCTCGCGTCGCCACGCGGAGACGATACGGTCGACATCGTCAGCGGCCATGTGCCGATTCTACTGCCCATCAAGTTTCTTGACGTCAAGACAGCCATCGCCCCCGGAGGACGACATGCGCGAGCACGCGAGCTGGGACCCCACCGCCTACGGAAGGTTCGCGGGGGAGCGCAGCCGACCCTTCGCCGACCTCGTCGCGCAGGTGCGCACCGACGACCCGTCGCTGGTCGTCGACCTGGGCTGTGGCCACGGCCCGCCGACGCTCACCCTGGCCGAGCTCTGGCCGAACGCGCGGGTCGTCGGCGTCGACTCCTCCGAGTCGATGCTCGAGTCGGCCCGGCTGCTCGACCCCGCCGGGAGGGTCGAGTGGGTGCTGTCCGACCTGCGCGAGTGGGACCCGGCCTCCCTCGGCCAGGCGCCCGACGTCGTGGTCACGAACTCGACCCTGCAGTGGCTGCCGGGCCACCTCGACCTGCTCGACGCCTGGGTCGAGGCGCTCGCCGACGGTGGGTGGTTCGCGTTGCAGGTGCCGGGCAACTTCGACGCCCCGAGCCACCGGCTGATGCGCGAGACGGCCGAGCACCACGAGCGGGCCGGCGAGCTCGGCGCGGCGCTCGACCTGCCCGCGGTCGGCGAGCCCGCGACCTACCTGCGCTACCTCAGCAGGCTCGGCTGCACGGTCGACGCGTGGGAGACCACCTACCTGCACGTGCTCGACCCCGACGGTGAGGACGAGAACCCGGTGCTCACCTGGGTGGCCGCGACCGGGCTCCGACCCGTCATCGAGATCCTGACCGACGACGACGAGCTGGCCGCCTTCATCGACCCGTACGCCGCGGCCCTCGCCGACGCGTACCCGCGCTCGTCGGCCGGTGTGCTCTTCCCGTACCGCCGGGTCTTCGCGGTGGCGCAGAAGGCCCCCACGGCGTCCTGACCGCTCGGGCGCCGTCAGTCCTTGTCGGTGGTCAGGGTCGGCTTGGACTCCAGGCCGGTGAGGCCGTTCCAGGCCAGGTTGACCACGTGGGCGGCCACCTCGTGCTTCTTGAACTTGCGCGAGTTGAGCCACCACTGGCCGGTGAGCGCGATCATGCCGACGAGCATCTGCGCGTACATCGGCGCGGCCTTGGGGTCGAGCTTGTGGCTCTTGAACTCCGCCGCGAGGATGTGCTCGACCTGGCTTGCGATGTCGCTCATCAGGCTGGCGAAGGACCCGGTGGCCTGGCCCGCGGGGCTGTCGCGCACCAGGATCCGGAAGCCGTCGGTCGAGGTCTCGACGTACCCGAGCAACGCCAGCGCCGCGCGCTCGATGATCTCGCGGGACGTGCCTCCCGAGGTGAGCGCGCCCTGCACGGCCGCGAGCAGGCTCTGGATCTCGCGGTCGACGACGACGGCATAGAGCCCCTCCTTGCCCCCGAAGTGCTCGTAGACGACCGGCTTGCTCACGCCCGCCGAGGCGGCGATCTCCTCGACGGTGGCCCCCTCGAAGCCCTTGTCGGCGAAGTGCTTGCGGCCGATGCCGATGAGCTGCTCGCGGCGCTCGCGACCGGTCATCCGGGATCGGGCCGCGCGGGAGGGTTTGTCGGTCGTCGGGTCGCTCACCCGGCCATTGTGCCTGCGTGGCGGTGGACCGGCCCGGCGGCCCGCCGTGCGCGCGGTCGGGGACGGTCGTCCTCGCCTTCGCGCGTGGTCCACTACCCTCGCCGGTATGCCGTGCGCCTCGTGCGCGCGACGGTCCCCGGTTGGTCTGCTGGCAGGGCCCGCCTGACTTTGAATCAGGACAAGCGACGTAGGTTCGATTCCTACCCGGGGAGCTGGCGCCGCGACGCACACCCGCGCACGGGTGGGAACTCCGGGAGCGGCACCGGCGGCCAGGGCGACGGAGGAGCCTGCGCGGGTGGCACGCCGGGGTCGAGGTGCCACGACGCGCTGACGGATCGCGCCCGGCATCAGCGTGTCGCGACACCTCGACCGATCTCGAGCGGGCGTCGCGACGGCATCGGCCGACAGCGATGGACCCACTTCACCCTCTCCAAGTCCACCCATTTGGAGCGAAGCAAGCAGAAACGGATGCCCGTATCTCTTTACATTGATCCGAATCGGTGGTTTGATACTCGGCAAGGCCCAACGAGGGGCCTCCGGCCAGGACGAGGGAGTCCGATGTACGCAGCGGAGCGGCAGCAGCGGATCATGACGGAGGCCCGTTCGGCCGGCCGGGTCGAGGTCGCCCTCCTCGCCGAGTCCCTCGGGGTGGCTGCGGAGACCGTGCGGCGCGACCTCACCGCGCTGGAGCGCCGCGGCTCGCTGCGCCGGGTGCACGGCGGGGCCATCCCCGTCGAGCGCCTCGAGCTCGAGCCGACCCTGGCCGCCCGCTCCGGTCGCCTCGCCGAGGTCAAGCGCCGCATCGCGGCCCGCGTGCTCGACGAGCTGCCCACCGGCGGCACCGTGCTGCTCGACTCGGGCTCCACGACCCAGGCCGTCGTCCAGCTGCTGCCCCCCGACCTCGACCTGACCGTCCTCACCAACTCGGTCTCCGCCGCCGCCGCGCTGTCGACCCACCCGGGCATCACGCTCTACCTCCTCGGGGGCAGGGTCCGCGGGGTCACCGGTGCGGCCGTCGGCGACTGGGCCACCAGTGCCCTCGACGGCGTCGTCGTCGACGTCGCGGTCATGGGAACCAACGGCTTCTCCGCCGCCCGCGGGCTCACCACCCCCGACCAGGCCGAGGCGCGCGTCAAGGCCGCCATGGTCCGCTCCGCCCGCCGCGTGGTGCTGGCCACCGACTCGAGCAAGGCCGGCGACGACCACCTCCACCGGTTCGCCGACCTGACCGACGTCGACCTCGTGGTCACCGACACCGACCTGGCCGCCGACGTGGTCGCCGAGCTGCGTGCCGCCGGCCCCGAGGTCGTGACCGCGTGATCGTCACCCTGACCCCGAACCCGAGCATCGACCGGGCGATCGTCATCGACGCACTCCACCGCGGCGAGGTGCACCGGGCCACCTCGAGCCGGGTCGACCCCGGCGGCAAGGGCGTCAACGTCTCCCGCGCGCTCGCCGCGCAGGGTGCGGCCACCCTCGCGGTGCTCCCCGCGGGCGGCCCCGAGGGCCATCTCATGGAAGAGCTCCTCGACGCTGCGGGGGTCGCCCGACGCAGCGTGGCCGTCATCGGCGCCCTCCGGATGAACATCAGCGTCCTCGAGCCCGACGGCACCACCACCAAGCTCAACGAGCCCGGCCCGACGCTCAGCGCCGCGGAGGTCGACGCCCTGCTCACCGCCACCCTCGACGCCGCCGAGGGCGCCGACTGGGTGGTCGGCTGCGGCAGCCTGCCGCCCGGCGCCCCCACCGAGCTGTACGCCGCGCTCGTCGCCGGGGTGCGCGCCCGCGGCACCAGGGTCGCCGTCGACTCCTCCGGCGCCCCGATGACCGCGGCCGTCGCCGCCCGCCCGACCCTCATCAAGCCCAACCACGAGGAGCTCGCGGAGCTCGTCGGTCACGCCCTGCCCACCCTCGGCCACGTGCTCGGTGCCGCTCGAGACCTGGTCTCGAACGGCATCGAGATCGTCGCCGTGAGCCTCGGCGGCGACGGCGCGCTGCTCGTCACCGCCGACGAGCTGGTCCACGCCCGGGCCACCATCACCGCCCCTCTCTCGACCGTGGGGGCCGGCGACTGCATGCTCGCCGGGCTGCTCCACGGCCTGTCGACCGGCGCGCGCGCCGCCGATGCCCTCGCGGGGGCCGTCACCTGGGGCGCCGCCGCCGTCACCCTCCCCGGCAGTCGCGTGCCTGCCCCTCACGACCTCGACGGCATCCCCGTCGAGGTGACCCACACCCCCGACCTCTCACTCGTCCTGCGCTGACCCCGAAAGGAAGCACCATGCCCCTCATCACCGACGAACAGGTCGTCCTCGACCTGATCGGTGCCGACCGCCACGAGGCCACCCGTGCCCTCGCCCAGCGGCTCGTGGCCAGCGGTCGCTGCACCGACCTCGACACCTTCCTCGCCGACGTCTCCGAGCGCGAGAGCAAGATGGCCACCGGCCTGCCCGGCGGCATCGGCATCCCGCACGCCCGCAGTGCGGCGATCACCGAGCCCTCGCTCGTCTTCGGCCGCTCGACCGAGGGCATCGACTGGGGGGCCAAGGACGGCCCGGCCACCCTGGTGTTCCTCATCGCGGCACCCGAGGGCGGTGGCGACGCGCACATGCAGATGCTGCCCAAGCTCGCCCGCGCGCTGATGAAGAAGGACTTCAAGGCGGCCCTGGCCGCGGCCACCACCGAGGCCGAGGTCGTCGCGATCGTCGAGGCGCAGGTCGCCCTCGACCCCGCCCCGGCAGCTGCCCCGGCCGGGCCTGCCGCCGCGGCGGCCGTGATCACGGACACCGTCCCCGCCTCTGCCCCGGCGCCGGATGCCGGTGCCGCGCCTGCCGACTCCGGCGCCGCTCCCGCGGCCGTCGTGGTCGACGAGGGCCCGCGCTCGCTCACCTTCGTCGGAGTCACGTCGTGCCCGACGGGCATCGCCCACACCTACATGGCCGCCGAGTCCCTCGAGAACGCCGCGAAGGCCGCCGGTCACGTCATGAAGGTCGGAGACCCAGGGCTCGGCCGGCACCACGCCGCTCAGCGCGGCCGAGATCGCCGCGGCCGACGCCGTGATCTTCGCGCACGACCTGCCGGTCAAGGATGCCGGGCGGTTCGCCGGCAAGCCGATCGTCGACGTCGGCGTCAAGAAGGGCATCTCCGACGGCCCGGCCCTCATCGAGGAGGCGGCGCTGATCGCCGCGCAGTGGAAGGCCCACCCGCAGCTGGCCGCCGGGGCGATGTCCGCCGGCCCGGCCGTGCAGGGCGGTCTGGTCACCAAGGTCGACAGCGACGCGAGCACCCTGACCAAGCTGCGCCAGTGGCTGATGACGGGCGTGTCCTACATGATCCCGTTCGTCGCCGCGGGCGGCATCCTCATCGCCATCTCCTTCATGCTCGCGCAGGTGGCGATGGGCCAGCAGGGGGCCATCGAGATCGTCAAGTACGGGCTGACCGCCGAGGGTGACTTCAACATCACCCAGAGCTTCGACCCGCTGAGCCTCACCTCGTGGGCCGCCCTCTTCTTCGTCATGGGCGGAGCCGCGTTCGGGTTCCTCGTGCCGATCCTCTCCGGCTTCATCGCCTTCGCCATCGCCGACCGACCGGGTCTGGTGCCCGGCATCGTCGGCGGTTCGATCGCCTCGACGATGGGCGCCGGCTTCCTCGGCGGCCTCGTCACCGGGCTCGTCGGCGGGTTCGCCGCCCGCTGGATCTCCGGGTGGAAGGTGCACAAGGGCGTGCGCGGCGTCATGCCGGTCGTCGTCATCCCGCTGCTCTCCACGCTCATCACGGCGGGCCTGTTCATCACCCTCCTCGGCCGCCCGATCGTGGCCCTGAGCGACGCGCTCACCGAGGCCCTCAACGGCATGAGTGGCTCCAGCGCGATCCTGCTGGGCGCCATCCTCGGCGCGATGATGGGCTTCGACCTGGGTGGTCCGGTCAACAAGGTCGCGTACGCGTTCGCCACCGCCGGCCTCGCGACGGCCGGCGCCGCCTCCGACAGCCCGCAGCTGAAGATCATGGCCGCGGTCATGGCCGCCGGCATGGTGGCTCCGCTCGCCATGGCCCTGTCGACCACCCTTCGCCCGCAGCTGTTCTCGGAGCCCGAGCGCGAGAACGGCAAGGCCGCCTGGCTGCTCGGCTTCTCGTTCATCTCCGAGGGAGCCATCCCGTTCGCCGCAGCCGACCCGGTGCGCATCATCGCCTCGTCGGTCGTCGGGTCCTCCATCTGCGGGGCGCTCGCGATGGCGTTCGGGCTCGGCATCCGGGCCCCCCACGGCGGCATCTGGGTGCTGCCGATCATGGGCAGCATCGTCCAGATCCTGCTCTTCCTCGTGGCGCTGGTCGTCGGCGTCGCCGTCATGGCGAGCATCGTCGTCTTCCTCAAGTCGCGCGACCGCCGTCTGGCGGAGGTCGACGCCGTGGCGACCATCTGATCGCCGGGTCGCGGACGGCATCCGAGACACCGAGGACGCCGTGCGCGCCACCCCACAGCTCGCCCGGTTCCCCTAGCGTCACCACCACGGCCCACCCCAGCACCGGGCCACCCAAGGAGCACCCCATGGCACAGCGCACCGTCACCATCGCCTCGTCCGTCGGCCTGCACGCCCGCCCGGCCGCCCTGTTCGTCGAGCTCGCCTCCGAGAGCGGCCTCGACATCGAGATCGGGCGCCCCGGCGAGGACGCCGTCGACGCGACGAGCATCCTCGGGGTCATGGCCCTCGGCGCCACACACGGCGAGGAGGTCGTGCTCACCGCCGACGGCGAGGGCGCCGAGGAGGCACTCGACGGCCTCGTCGCGCTGCTCTCCCGCGACCTCGACGCGGAGTGATCGCGGTGGCCGCGACGGAGACCCGACAGGGCATCGGCGTCAGCCCGGGGTCGGCCTACGGGCCGGTGGTGCAGGTCGCACCGCCGGTCCGGCCGCCGGCCGACGAGCCGGCGGTCGATGACCGCGAGGCCGCGCTGGCCGACGTGAAGGCCGCGTTCGAGGCCGTCGCGGTGGCACTGGAGGGCAAGGCCCGGCACGCCGACGACACCGCCCAGCAGATCCTCAAGGCAACGGCGCTGATCGCCCGCGACAAGGGGCTCGTCAAGGCCGCCGACAAGCAGCTCGCCGCCGGTCGGGGCCGGGCGACCGCCATCAGCAACGCGGTCGAGGAGTACTGCGCCCAGTTCGAGGCGCTCGGGGGCTACTTCGCCGAGCGGGTCACCGACCTGCGCGACGTCGGCTCGCGCGCGGTCGCTGCCGTGCTCGGTGTGCCGGCACCGGGCGTGCCCGACTTCTCCGAGCCCAGTGTCGTCGTCGCGGAGGACCTCGCCCCGGCCGAGACCGCCACCCTGGATCGCTCGCTCGTGGTCGGCATCGTCACCCAGGCGGGCGGGCGCACCAGCCACACCGCGATCCTGGCCGCGCAGATGGGGATCCCGGCGGTCGTCCAGCTGCCGGGGGCCACCGCCATCCCGGTCGGCACACCGGTGGCGCTCGACGGCGACACCGGCGAGGTCACCATCGCACCCGACATCGCGCTCGTCGAGGCCCAGCGGGTGCGACGTGAGAAGCGGGCGCAGGCACTCGCGTCGGGGAGCGGCCCGGGGGTGACCCGCGACGGTCACCACGTGGCGCTGCTCGCCAACATCGGCGGGGTGCAGGACGCCGAGGAGGCCGGAGCCCTCGACCTCGAGGGCGTCGGGCTGTTCCGCACCGAGTTCGTGTTCCTCTCCGCCGAGAAGGCGCCGACCGTCGACGAGCAGGCCGAGATCTACCGGAAGGTGTTCCGGCCCTTCGGTGCCCGGCGTGTGGTCGTCCGCACGCTGGACGCCGGGGCCGACAAGCCGCTGGCCTTCGCCGACCTCGGGCCCGAGGAGAACCCGGCCCTGGGTCGGCGCGGGTTGCGGCTGTCGGCCGAGCGCCCGGAGCTGCTCGACGCCCAGCTCGAGGCGCTGGCCATCGCGGCCAAGGACACCGGCGCCGACGTGCGAGTGATGGCCCCGATGGTCGCCACCGCCGAGGAGGCGGCGTGGTTCGCCCGGAGGGTCCGCGAGAACGGCCTGCCCAAGGCCGGGGTGATGATCGAGGTGCCGGGTGCGGCGCTGCGGGCCGCGCACGTGCTGGCGGAGGTCGACTTCGGCAGCCTCGGCACCAACGACCTCGCGCAGTACACGATGGCCGCCGACCGGATGCAGGGCGCGCTGTCCGACCTGCTCGACCCGTGGCAGCCGGCCGTGCTCGACGTCGTGGCGGCCGCGTGCGAGGGCGCACGCCGCACCGGTCGCCCGATCGGGGTCTGCGGCGAGTCGGCCGGCGACCCGTTGCTCGCGCTGGTGCTGGCCGGCCTGGGGGTGTCGAGCCTGTCGATGGCGCCGAGCAAGGTGCCCGTCGTGCGGCTGGCGCTCTCGTTGCACTCGCTGCCCGAGTGCCAGGGCCTCGCGTCGGAGGCTCGGGAGGCGCGCACCGCCCGCGAGGCCCTCGAGGCGGTGCGCTCGCGCGCCCGCACCGAGCTCACCGACCTCCTCTAGCCCCTCGCGTCAACCTCGCCTCGAGTGCGGAAGTGGTCGCCCTGGCAGCCGGTTCCGCACTCGAGGCGAGCGCGCGGCATCCGAGGGCAGAGGGGTCAGGCGCCCGCCAGGGGCACGGCGACGTCGCTGCCGCCCTGACGGGTGAGCCGCTCGCGGACCTGCACGAGCATCGGCACCGGCGCGAACCCGCCGGCAAGCAGCGCCTCGCCCTGCACGAACCCGTTGGACGCCCGCAGCATCGCCCTGGGCGCGAACCCGAACGTGCGGCCGAGCTCGGCGATGTCGTCGGGGCTGTTCATCCGCATCAGCATCAGGTTGTCGCACTGGCTGAGCACCTGCGGGTGGATCTTCGAGGGCCGCTGCGAGGACAGCAGCAGCCACAGCCCGTACTTGCGGCCCTCGGCGGCGATCTGGATGAGCCGGTCGAGCAGCTTCCGCGCGACGGGGCCGGCCGGCTCGGTTCCGCACAGGTTGTGGGCCTCGTCGATGACGAGCAGGGTCGGGATGCGCCGGTCGCGCTGGGCCCACAGCTCGTCGACGACCTCGAGGCACACGGCGATCGCCTCCGACGGGTCACCGAATCCGCCGAGGTCCATCACCGTGACACCGCTGCCACCGGTGACCACGTCCGCGGCGGAGGGAAGCTCGCCGGCCCACACCTGCCACTCGAGCAGCCCGAGGTTCTCCATCCGGCGCGCCAGCGACTGCTGGCCGGGGCCGCCCGAGCGCAGCCCCGCGAGCAGGGCGCCGAGGTCCGAGTCGTTGCCGATCTGCGCGAGGAAGCTGATGAACGCGTTGTACTCGTCCTGGTCGTGGATCGGGTCGAGCTGCAAGGTCGCGGCCTGGGCCTGACGGGTCATCGTGCGGAACCGCATCCGCAGGGGCTCGTCGCCCTCGCCACGGGTGGAGTCGCTGCGCAGCACCCGCACGCCGCGATCGGCGATCCGCTGGGCGTCCGCCTCGGCCACGCCGGGGAGGGTGGTGCCGAGGTGCACGAAGTCGGCGTTCGGGTCGAAGACGGCCATCCGCAGGTCGGTCTGCAGCAGCAGCCGCTCGAGCAGCACCCCGAGCGCGTACGTCTTGCCCGACCCGCTCTGGCCGCACAGGAACGTGTGCCGGTTGAACCCGCCCGCCCGCAGGCTCGCCTCGGCTCCGACGTCACCGGTGCGCCACGTGCCGATCGCCATCGTGCCCGCGGCGGCGCCGTGCAGGCCGCCGAGCTCGGCCGGGCGCGCGAGCTCGAGGCCGGCCTCGCGGAAGGCCGGGCGGGCGCCGCGCTCCACCGCGCCCTCCGCGTTCAGTGCGCCGATGACCACACCGAAGCCGGTCAGCGGGTCGTTGCCGACCGGCTCGATGACGTCGACGACCTGGCCGAGCAGCCGCACTCCCTCGGGCGCCGTGATGACGACCATGTCGCCGGGGGCCACCCCGTCGGTCGCGCCGGCCCGGAAGGTGAACCCCCGCCCGTCGCGGGACTCCGCCTTCGCCTCGTTCGCGGTCACCGTCATGCTGCGCTCCTCTCGCGGCCCACGGCCGGGGCGGCTCGACGTGGTGCCACCGACATCATGGCGGATGCCGCGCCTGCCCGCCCTGCGTCCGTCCCCGACGCGCGAGTAGCATGACGGCGTCCCGTGGCACCCCGCAGCACACCTGGAGTTCTCGCGCGTGAGCACCCCCCGCCCGGCCGCCGTCATCGTCCTCGCCGCAGGTGAGGGAACCCGGATGAAGTCCGCGACTCCCAAGGTCCTGCACCCGATCGGCGGGGTCACGCTCGTCGGCCACGCGATCCGGGCCGCGCGCGCGACCGGCGCCCACCACGTCGGGGTGGTCGTGCGCCACGAGCGCGAGCGGGTCGTCGCCGTGTGCACGAGCCTCGACCCCGACCTGGTCTTCGCCGACCAGGACGACGTCAAGGGCACCGGCCGAGCCGTCGAGTGCGGCCTGCTCGCCCTGCCGGCCGACCTGCGTGGCACGGTGCTGGTCACCAGTGGCGACGTGCCCCTGCTCACGGGCGAGACCCTCGTCGAGCTCACTCGGGCCCACGCCGCGAGTGGCTGCGCGGTCTCGGTCGTCACCGCCCACCTCGCGGACCCGACGGGCTACGGGCGCGTCGTCCGCGGTGCCGGCGGGCGGGTGGAGAAGATCGTCGAGCAGAAGGACGCCAGCGAGGCCGAGCGCGCGCTCACCGAGATCAACTCGGGCATCTACGCCTTCGAGGCCGAGGTGCTCCGCGACGCGCTGGCCCACGTCGGCACCGACAACGCGCAGGGCGAGAAGTACCTCACCGACGTCATCGCCATCGCCCGCGCGGGCGGCCACCCGGTGCGCGCGCACGTGCTCGACGACCTCTGGCAGACCGAGGGCGTCAACGACCGCGTGCAGCTGGCGGCCGTCGGTCGTGAGCTCAACCGCCGGGTCTGCGAGCAGCACATGCGGGCCGGAGTCACGATCGTCGACCCCGCGACGACCTGGATCGACGTCGACGTCACCATCGGCCGCGACACCACGGTGCTCCCCGGCACCCAGCTGCTCGGGGCGACGAGCATCGGCACGGATGCCGTGATCGGGCCCGAGGTGACCCTCACCGACACCGAGGTCGGCGACGCAGCCCAGGTCACCAGGGCCGTCACGAACCTCGCCGTCATCGGCTCCGGAGCCACCGTCGGGCCCTACTCGTACCTCCGTCCGGGCACCCGGCTGGGGGCCCGCGGCAAGATCGGCGGCTTCGTGGAGACCAAGAACGCCGACATCGGCGAGGGCGCGAAGGTGCCGCACCTGACGTACGCCGGTGACGTCACCATCGGCGAGGG
>DASQEZ010000208.1:0-5187 GCA_035633415.1 Ornithinibacter sp.
AGCACGCCCACGAGCAGGCCTCCTTCGAGGCCAGTGCGGCCGCCCGACCCGACCCGATGAAGCCAGAGAAGCCGCTGCCTCCGCCGCCGGACCCACCGCCGCCCGCCGTGGTGGTGCCCGCCGAGAAGCCGGCCCAGTACCGCCCGGGCCGGGGCAGCCGCCTCGTCTTCGCGCTGCCCGAGGGCGGAACGATCGACTTCACGACCACCGGCATCCTCGGTGCCCTCCCCTGGCTCGATGCCGTGCTGCACCCGCGCGGCGAGGCGCCCGGCACCCGGCCGCCACGTTACGAGCTGCCGAGCGGCCGCCGCATCGACGTGCACGCAGGCATCGAGGTCGCCCTCGGGAACGGGTTGTTCGCGGTGCTGCGCGACGAGGGCGTGCTGATCACCAAGCGCGGCAACGCGGGCACCGCCGTGCCCGACCCGGTATCCGTGTTCGGCATGGCCCGGCTGGCGGCCAACGAGCGGCTCGTCGCCGACGTCATCCGGGCGCGCGGGGTCACCGTCGGGCGTGGCATCGACCGCGCCACCCTCCCCGGGCGGGTCGGCGACCTGCTCGACCCGCGCATCCCGCCGATCGTCCGTCGGGGCACCTACAGCCGCAAGGCATCGCTCGACGAGACCGCGATCGAGGCGCCGTTCCGGCTCCAGCTCTCCCCCACCAGCCAGGGTCACTGGGTGCACGCGTCGCAGCAGGTGCCGGCGGATGACGCGCCCGGGCACGTCGAGCTGTGGCACACCCGCCTCGACACCGGCGAGCGCACCGGGCAGGACCTGCTGCGGCCCACGCGGGCGGCGGATGACGAGACGCGCGTGGTGCGTGCGGTGTGGGCTCGCGACCGCGACGACCTCACCACCGCCGAGTGGCGCTCCTTCGACGTCGACCAGTCCCCGAACCAGCTCAGCCCCGACGACGTCACGAGCACCGGCGTCGCGGCCGACCCGTTCCTCGGCTCGCTCGACCGCGCCGACCGGCACCGCATCGTGCGGCAGACCTCGGAGGTGTGGCCCGGAAAGGGCTCCGCCCGGCTCGAGCCCACCCCCGTGGGGGCCGAGAAGCTGTGGCTCACCTCCCTGGGTGCCTGGCTCGAGCTGCACGGCCAGTGGGTCACCAAGCCGTACTCGGAGGCGTTCATCGCCTCGGTGCTCGCGTGGGACCACATCGCGACCGCCGGCCGCGACCAGTTCGTGCGCGTGGTCTACCCGGGCTACCTCTACCCCCTCGGCCAGCCGACGGTGCGGGTGAAGATCACCGAGCGCAGCATCCGCCCCACGACCAACCCGACGGCCGGCCTCTTCCAGCGCCAGTTCCTCGTCGTCATCGACCCGGTGCGCACGCACTCCACCCCCGGCTTCCACCTGTCGCGCACCGAGCTGCGCCCGCTCGTCACGCCCAGCCTCGACCCGCCCGGCGACGACGTGCTGCCCGGGCTCGGCTCCGACAAGGCGTTCTGGCCACGGGTCGGCGGCAAGTCCTTCGCCTTCCGGGTCGCCTCGGTCGACCGCGACGGCCGCCCCGGCACCTTCGACGCCCCGCTGCTCTGGGTCGCCGAGCACGTCGGAACGGCCGCCGACCTCAAGGCCCTCGACGACGGCTACCGCAAGGACCCCCGGCGGGTCATCGACCTCGGCGGGCAGACCGTCGCGTTCGTCACCAAGGAGGATGCCGGTGACGCGCGCCTGGAGACCCAGCGGGTGCGCCTGCTCGGCAGGGCCGCCCAGGGGCGCAGCACGCCGCGCCTGTCGAGCGCCGACGTGGTGCTCCCCGCCGCGCAGGCCATCGCGGGCACCGGCCCGACCCACATCACCTACTACGCGCCGTACCGCAAGAGCGGGTTCACCGGATCCAACACCGGCCGGGTGTGGGCGGCCACCGTCACCGGCGAGATCACCGGCAGCGGCGACTACGACGCCGACCTCGTCGTGGACGACGCCCCCGTCACCGCCCAGGACAAGGTCGACGTCGTGCCGCGCATCGGGTTCGGCGGACAACCGGGCGACGTGGGCTCCGACAACGCCGGCGGCTTCGTGCAGCCGAGCCTGACCATCGCCGGGCTCTCCATGCGCCAGGGTCCGGTCGGTGACCTGGCCCAGGTGGCCACCGGCCAGTTCGACCCGGCGACCTTCCTCGGTGCCGCCCTGCCCAAGCTGTTCGGGCTCGTCGAGCTCAAGGACCTCCTGCCCAAGGGCACACTCGACGAGGCGCCGTCGCTGATCACCGACGCCCTCGACACCCTCAGCGCCATCGAGAAGGAGGTGCAGCGAGCGGTCGACATCGCCGCGGATGCCGTGGCCCAGGCCCAGCGCGTGCTCGACAAGGTGCAGGGCACGGCCGGCGACGCGCAGGCCGCCGCGCAGCAGCTGCTCGACGACGCGCGGGACCTCGCCCAGGCCTACGTCGACCTCGCCGCCGCCCTACCCGGCATCGTCAGTGCCCTGGCCGGCCTCGACGCCGACACGGTGACGGCGGCGATCGACACGCCGGTCACCGGTCTCAGGGCCCGGCTGACCACCGCCCGCGACGCGACCCGCACCCTCTCCCGGCCCCCGATGCCGTTGTTCTCGCGCACCCGGCTCGACCAGGTGGCCGAGGCGCTCGACCGCTTCGCGGCATCCACCGACCTCGTCGGCGACATCGTGGGCCTGCTCCAGGGCCTCGAGCTGGCGAAGAAGGAGGTCACCTTCCGCTACGAGTGGACGCCGACGATGCGGTCGTGGCCGAGCGAGGCCCTGCCGCTGATCCACCTGGAGCCCGACTCGTTGGTGCTCGCGGTGCACGGCACGTTGAAGGCGTCGGGCCCGCCGTCGGTCGAGGTGCTGGCCGAGCTGCGCAACTTCCAGCTCAACCTGTTCGCCAAGGACCCACTGATCCAGATCCCCTTCGAGCGGCTGTCGTTCAAGGCCGGCTCGTCGGGCAAGGCCGAGGTCGACGTCGTCATGGACGACATCGTCTTCGGCGGCTTCCTGTCGTTCATCGAGACCGTCAAGGAGCTCATCCCGCTCGACGGCTTCTCCGACCCGCCCAGCGTCGAGGTCACCCCGGCCGGGCTCACCGCCGGGTTCAGCCTCGAGCTGCCCAACCTGGCGATCGGTGTCTTCAGCCTGTCGAACATGTCGCTCGGCGCCGACGTGCGGGTGCCGTTCCTCGGCGAGACGATCACCGTGGGGTTCAACTTCTGCACCCGCGAGCGCCCGTTCGTGCTCGCCGTGGTGTTCCTCGGCGGTGGCGGTTGGTTCCTCGTCCGACTGTCGCCCAAGGGGCTCGAGGTGCTCGAGCTCGGGCTCGAGGCCGGCGCCTACCTCGCCGTCGACTTCGGGGTGGCCTCGGGGTCGATATCGGCCGCGATCGGCATCTACATCCGCCTGGAGGGTGAGAAGGGTTCTCTCACAGGCTACTTTCGCCTGCGTGGCGAGGTCGACGTGCTCGGGCTCATCTCGGCATCCATCGAGCTCTACATGGAGCTGGTCTACAACTTCGACACCGGGAAGATGATCGGGCGGGCACGGATCACCGTCGAGGTCGAGGTGCTCTGCTTCTCGGCGAGCGTCACGATCGAGGCCGAGCGGCAGTTCGCCGGCTCCAACGGCGACCCGAGCCTGCGTGAGGTCGTGATGGAGGCCGACGGCACGGCGCCCGCCTGGGACGACTACCTGCTGGCCTTCGCCCCCGAGGAGGTGGCGGCATGAACGCCGAGTGGTTCACCGCGATCGCGCTGCCGGTGTCTGTCGCCGAGGATGCCGACGCGCACGTCAGCGTGTTCATCGCGCCCACGCTGCGCCCCGACCACGACGGCGCGGTGCTGGGCGACTTCGAGCTGTTCCGCGACTGGGGCGACGTGGTCGCCGGCGGCGTCGAGGTGACCCTCGTCGACCAGCTGGGCGAGTTCCCCGCTGCCGTCGACCTCTCGGGCCACGACCAGGCGTTGTGGCGCAGGGCGTTCGGGCCGCAGACACCGGTGCTCGCCAACCGGGTGCCTGAGTGGCAGCAGCGCGACTGGCGCACCTTCGCCGCCAAGGACTGCTCCGACATCGCCAAGGCGGTGCACCTGGCCACCATCGCCGCCGACCCGATCACGCCGGTGGCACCGATGGCCCACCCGCTCACGCAGGCAGTGCTCGAGGCCGCGCGGGAGGTCGGCGCGCTGACCCTGGCCGAGGGACACGACCGTCGCCACCCGGTGCCGGTCTACGACGAGTCGGCCCTGACCCGGTACCTCGACGACGTCATCGGGCGCGGCCGTGACGGCGCCTGGACCACCCCCGCGGAGCGCCCGGGTGCTCCGGCCGGCGGCCCCGGCACGTCGATGCTCGACACCCTGCGCCAGCTGCACCTCGCCCGACGCTTCTACGAGCGCCCCGAGAGCCAGGCCGCCGAGCAGGTGCGCAAGGCCCCGCCCGACAAGGTGACGCCGCTCAAGCCACCCGAGCCGGAGTTCCACCAGCGGGTCGGCGCCGCCGGAGACCACCCCACGTTCCTGCGCCGGCTCGGCCTGCTGCTGCCGCTGCGCACCGACCCCGCCCGCCTGCGGCGCAGCCGGTGGCTCGCCGCGGTGGTGCGCACCCGGGTCGCCGACGGCGCCTGCCGTTCGCCGCGGCTCGCCGTGCGCGCGCTGCGCGACGACTCCTTCGTCACCGTGCCCAACCCCGACGACCCCGCGATCTGGGCCGACGGGGCCCTCACCCTCGGCGACTCGGCCGTGTTCGACGTGATCGACGTCGACCCGGACGGGTCGGCGATCAAGGCCGAGCGCTTCCTCACCACCGTGCCGCGGCTTGCCCTCGCGCAGTTCCAGCGGATGCCCGCGGATGCCGCGTCGCCCGCGATGCGCGCCAGCGGGCTCACCGTCACCCGGCGCCAGCAGGCCGGGCGGGCGCTGAGCCAGCTCGACCGGCAGCAGGGCTACCAGAGCTCGCTCGAGGTGGCCGCCCCGCCTACCGACCTGCCGCTGCTGCACACCCAGGACGTCACCCGCGGGGTGCGGGTCGAGGTGTGGGACTCCGTGAGCCGGGTCTGGCACTCGCTGCACTCGCGCCGCTCGACCCTGCTCGTCGACGGCGAGAAGATCTACACCGACGACCCCAATGACGGCTTCATCCAGGGCACGAGCGCCACCGAGACGCGCGACGTGCCCGACAGCGCGGTGCACGTGCACGAGGCGATGTTCGGCTGGGAGGGCTGGAGCCT
>DASQEZ010000209.1:0-16950 GCA_035633415.1 Ornithinibacter sp.
CGAGGGGGAGGCGGCGGGCGGCGGCCGCGAAGAGCAGCAGCGGCACCGCCGTGACGACTCCGGCCAGGACGAGCAGGCTGGTGTGGCCGGTCCCGTCGGCGAGGAAGGTCGTCTCGCCGTGCGCCACGAGGATGCCGAGCACGACGACGGCGACCGGGGCGAGCACCGTGGTCTCCGCCGCCAGCGAGTGCATGGCATCCAGGCTGGCGCCGAGCTTCTTCTTGGTCAGCCCGTAGAGGCCGAACGAGAACGCCAGGCTGAGCGAGATCCACGGCAGCACCCCGCCGGCGACCGCGAGGTAGACCGACGCGAGCGCGCCGATCGCGACCGCGGCCCACTGCAACGGCCGCAGCCGTTCGCTGAGCACGAGGACCCCGAGGGCCACGGTGACGATCGGGTTGAGGAAGTAGCCCAGAGCCGCCTCGTAGGTGCGCCCGGTGAGCACGGCCAGCACGTAGATGGTCCAGTTCGCGGCGATGAGCATCGCGGCGAGGGTGATGCCGCCGACCAGGCGGGGGCGCGCGATGAAGGGCCGCACCCAGCCCAGGTCGCGCCGCACCAGCAGCACCAGGGCGCAGACGGCGAGGGTCCACAGGATCCGGTGGCCGAGGATCTCCCACGCCCCGGCCGGCTTCAGGGCGGCGAAGTAGAGCGGGAAGAGCCCCCAGATGCCGTAGGCGAGGAAGCCGTAGACGGTGCCCCTGCGGAGCTCACCGTCGGCGCTCGGGTCGGGAGCGCCGCCCCCCTCCGTGACCGGTGGGGGCGGTGCGGTCACTCGACGGTCCAGGTGTCGCGTCCGCGCAGCAGGTCGGCGAGGTCGGCGTCGGTCGCGGGACCGCCGGCGGTGGTGACCGCGGCCTGCACCTGGTCGCGGACGAGGTCGTCGTACGTCGGTCGCGCGACCTGGCGGAAGATGCCCATCGGCACGTGCGACATGTCGGGGGTGTCCAGGCGCGACAGCGCGAAGGCCGCGCTGGGGTCGTCGGCGGCGGCGTCGTGCACGACGACGTCGCGGCCCGAGGCGTCCGCCTCGGTGACGAACTCCTGCCCGCCGCCCACGGTGCGAACGAGCACCTTGCGTTCGCCCTCGGCGCCGACGGTGACCGGCTCGCCGGAGCGCAGCCGCACGATGCGGGCATCCTGCTGGCTGCGGTCCTTGAGCACCTCGAAGGCGCCGTCGTTGAAGATCGGGCAGTTCTGGTAGATCTCGACCAGGGCGGTGCCCCGGTGCTCGGCCGCCGCCTTGAGGATGCGGGTGAGCTCGGCCCGGTCGCTCTCCATCGCCCGCGCGACGAACGTGGCCTCGGCGCCGAGCGCCAGGGACACCGGGTTGAAGGGGTTGTCGACCGAGCCGACCGGCGTCGACTTGGTGACCTGCCCGACCTTGGAGGTGGGGGAGTACTGGCCCTTGGTGAGGCCGTAGATCTGGTTGTTGAACAGCAGGATGGTCATGTTGACGTTGCGGCGCAGTGCATGGATCAGGTGGTTGCCACCGATCGACAGCGCGTCGCCGTCACCGGTCACGACCCAGACGGACAGGTCGGGGCGGCTGGTCGCCAGCCCGGTCGCGATCGCCGGGGCGCGGCCGTGGATCGAGTGCATGCCGTAGGTGTCGAGGTAGTACGGGAAGCGGCTCGAGCAGCCGATGCCGGAGACGAAGACGATGTTCTCGCGCCGCAGGCCGAGCTCGGGCAGGAAGGACTGGACCGCGGCGAGGATGACGTAGTCGCCGCACCCCGGGCACCACCGCACCTCCTGGTCGGAGGTGAAGTCGCGCTTGGTCTGCTTCCCGGCGTCGTCGGGGAGGCGGGGGACCGCGCGGAGGCCGCTGACCGGCATCCCGATGTCGGTGGTCGTCACGAGAGCTCCTCGAGGGTCGTGGAGATGACGTCGGCGAGCTCGACCGTGGAGAACGGCAGGCCGCGCACGGACGTGTGCGAGCGGACGTCGACGAGGAACTCGGCGCGCAGCAGCATCGCGAGCTGGCCCAGGTTCATCTCGGGAACCACCACGCGGTCGTAGTCGCGCAGGAGCTTGCCGAGGTTGCTCGGGAACGGGTTGAGGTTGGTGAGGTGGGCGTGGGCCACGGCGTGGCCGGCGTTGCGCACCACGCGGGTCGCGGCCGCGATCGGGCCGTAGGTGGAGCCCCACCCGAGCACGAGCACGCGCGCCTCGCCGCTCGGGTCGTCGACCTCGAGGTCGGGCACGAGGATGCCGTCGATCTTGGCCTGGCGCAGCCGGGTCATCTTGTCGTGGTTGTCGGGGTCGTAGCTGATGTTGCCGGTGACGTCGGCCTTCTCGATGCCACCGATCCGGTGCTCCAGGCCGGGCGTGCCGGGCACGGCCCACGGGCGGGCGAGGGTCTCCTCGTCGCGCAGGAACGGGTGGAAGGTCGGCTCGCCCTTGGGGTCGGTGCCGTTGGGCTCGCTGGCGAACTCGACGTGCAGGTCGGGCAGGTCCTCCACGCCCGGGACGCTCCACGGCTCGGACCCGTTGGCGAGGTAGCCGTCGGACAGGAGGAAGACCGGGGTGCGGTAGGTCGTGGCGATGCGCACGGCATCCATCGCGGCCCGGAAGCAGTCGGCCGGCGTCTGCGGGGCGACGATCGGCACGGGCGACTCGCCGTTGCGGCCGAACATCGCCTGGAGCAGGTCTGCCTGCTCGGTCTTGGTGGGCAGGCCGGTGGACGGGCCGCCGCGCTGGACGTCGACGATGACCAGCGGCAGCTCGAGGGAGACCGCGAGGCCGATCGACTCGGACTTCAGGGCGACACCGGGGCCGGAGGTGGTGGTGACGCCGATCGCGCCGCCGAAGCTCGCGCCCAGGGCGATGCCGATGCCGGCGATCTCGTCCTCGGCCTGCAGGGTCGTCACTCCGTGCCGCTTGAGGGCAGCGAGGGCGTGCAGGATGTCGGACGCCGGGGTGATCGGGTAGGAGCCGAGCACCAGCGGCAGGGCGGCCCGGTGGGCGGCGGCGACCAGGCCCAGGGCGAGCGCGGTGTTGCCGGTGATGTTGCGGTAGGTGCCCGGGGGCATCTTCGCGGGGGCCACGACGTAGGAGGAGGCGAAGTCCTCGGTGGTCTCGCCGTAGTTCCAGCCCGCGCGCAGGGCGGCGAGGTTGGCGTCGAGGATGTCGGGTCGGGCGCCGAACTTCCTCGTGAGGAAGGCCTCGGTGCCGGTGGTCGGGCGGGTGTACATCCACGACAGCAGGCCCAGGGCGAACATGTTCTTCGCCCGCTCCTTCTCTTTGCGGGTGAGCCCGGGGAAGTCGGCGAGGGCCTCGACGGTGATGCTCGTCAGGGCGACCGCGTGCACGTGGAAGGACTCCAGGGTGCCGTCGTCGACCGGGCTGGTGGTGTAGCCGACCTTCGCGAGGTTGCGGCTGGTGAACTCGTCGGTGTTGACGATGATGGTCGCGCCGCGGGGCACGTCGCCGAGGTTGGCCCGGAGCGCTGCGGGGTTCATCGCGACCAGGACGTCGGGGGCGTCGCCGGGGGTGAGCACGTCGTGGTCGGCGAAGTGCAGCTGGAAGCTGGAGACGCCCGGGAGGGTGCCCTGGGGGGCGCGGATCTCCGCCGGGAAGTTGGGCAGCGTCGACAGGTCGTTGCCCATCGCGGCGGTGTCGCTGGTGAAGCGGTCACCGGTGAGCTGCATGCCGTCGCCCGAGTCGCCGGCGAAACGGATCACCACGCGGTCGAGCGTGTGGACGGTCTTGCTGCTCACTGTTCACCCTGGTCGGTCGGCGAAAGGTCGTGTGGTTGCCGTGCCAGCCGTCGTGCCGCGGGCGCAGCGTCATCCATCGTACGTCGCGAGGGCGGCGTGTTCACCGCTGTCCACGAGGTGTGTGCGCAGGTCGAAGGTCCATCGAGCCGGGTTCGGCGGGCGGAGCCGGGGGGCGCTGCCCATTGCCCTGCGGCCGCGGGAGGGCCACAGTGGGGCGTACGACGAGCTCCGGGGGGAGCGCCGGACGACCGCGGAGCCGCTGGTCATCCACAGGGGGCTGGCGCGACGCCCGTTGTCCACAGGTGGCCCGAGGGTCGCCCGGCTGTATTCATATCCACGTACGATTCATGGATGATGGAACTGGCAGTCGTCGCCGGGGAGGGACCGGGGGGTCCCTCACCGGTCAGCGTGCATTCCCGGGGGAGCGGCCCACAGGCCGTGCAGCGCCTCGCCTCGTGGTGCGCATGGCTCGCCTCGGTCGACACCTCCGAGTGGTCCGACCGCGACCGGCTCGATCTCATCGCCGAGCTCGAGCGGTGCAAGGGCGCGGCATCGGCCGGTCAGGCGCGAGCTGCCAACCTCGTGCGTCGTGCACGAGAGGTATCCGCTCCGCAGGATGCCGTGCGCTCCGTGGGGGCGGAGGTCGCACTGGCCCGCCGCGAGTCACCCGCCCTGGGTGACCGGTTCGTGGGGCTCTCCCGCGCTCTCGTCGACGAGATGCCGTGCACCATGCGGGCACTCGGCGTGGGAGTGATCGGAGAGCGTCACGCGGTGGCGATGGTGCAGGCGACCTCGACCCTGGCCCTCGAGGACCGGGCCGAGGTCGACCGACGGGTTGGTCCGCTGCTCGGCCGGTTGGGCGCCGGCGCCGTGGCCCGCGCAGCCCAGAAGGTGGCCGCCGAGCTCGACGCCGCGTCCGTCGTTCGGCGCATGGAGGGGTCCGCGCGCTCGCGCCGCGTCACCGTGCGCCCGGCCGCCGACGGCATGGCCTACCTCACGGTGCTGGCCCCGCTGCGAGAGGCCATCGGCGCGTATGCCGCCCTGCGAGCTCGAGCGACCGCCGTGGTCGGTGGCCAGTGCCCCGACGAGGCTCCTGAAGGTCGTGGGGTCGGTGCGGTCATGGCCGACACGGCGACTCGCCTGATGTCGGGCCGGGCAGTCGGCGAGACGCAGCCGCTGGAGGTTCACCTCGTCATGACGGACACCGCACTCCTTGGGCCGCGGCGCCCCGACACCTTCCCCGGCAGCGAGGCTGCACCGGCGGTTCCGGGCGGTGACGCAGGTGTAATGGAGCCGGCACGGATCCCGGGCCATGGCAGTGTGCCCGCGCCCGTTGCTCGTCGCTGGGTTCGTGACGCCGACGAGGGCTCGGTGTGGCTTCGCCGGCTGTTCACCTCGCCCGACGGTCGCAACCTGGTGGCCATGGACTCACGGCGACGGGTGTTCACAGGGCTCCTGCGGCGGATGCTCGTCCTGCGCGACGACCGGTGCTCCACCCCGTGGTGCGACGGCATCATCGCGCACGCCGACCACGCCACGCCGGCACGCGGCGGCGGTGCCACCGACTATCGCACCGGCAACGGCAAGTGCGCCCGCTGCAACTACGGCAAGGAAGCCCCCGGGTGGTGCACCGCGGTGCTGACCCCGGCGCCGGCGCGGCCACTGAGAGATGACCCGCAGTCAGCGCCGCACGCGCTCGAGATCACCACGCCTGCTGGCCGGCGTTACCGGTCGCTGGCGCCGCCCCTCCTTGGTTGGGGGTGACCGTTCGATGCGGAGGGGGCGTCGGACGCGGAGGCGACGATGTGGCTACGCTGACGAGCATGGAGGGTTACGCAGCCGCCGCGGCAGTGGTTCTGGCCGGCATCCTGCTCGTCACGGCCGCGATGACCGCCCGCCGGCTGGTCGCGCCGCGCGCGGTCACCGAGAAGGGCCTGCGGACCTACGAGTCCGGCGTCGACCCGGTTGGCGTGGGCTGGGCACAGAGCCAGATCCGGTACATCTCCTTCGCCTTCCTCTACGTCGTGTTCGCCGTCGACGCCGTCTACCTCTTCCCGTGGGCGCTGGTCATCCGCGACCCCGACCTCGGTGTCGCCTCCCTGGTCGAGGTCGCCGTCTTCGTCGGCGTCATCCTCGTGGGGCTCGTCCACGCCGGCCGCCGTGGCCTGCTGCGCTGGACGGTCTGACCCACGAGCGATCGGCCTGACATCATGAACACCTCGGAACCCTCCGGGCCCGGCCCGGACCCCCTGCTGCGCGCCGACCGCGCGCCCGGGCCACGCACGCTCGTCGACGTGCTGCGCGCCACGACCGACCAGCACCCCGACTCGCCGGCCATCGACAACGGCCGCGAGATGCTCACCTACGACGAGCTGCTCACCTCGGCCGCCCAGGTCGCGGCGGCCCTGCGCGGCGAGGGCGTCGGCCGCGGCGACCGGGTCGGCGTGCGGATCCCGAGCGGCACCACCGACCTCTATGTCGCGATCGTCGGCATCCTGCTCACCGGGGCCGCCTACGTGCCGGTCGACCACGACGACCCCGACGAGCGCGCCCGCCTCGTCTTCGGTGAGGCAGGCGTCGCAGCGGTCGTCACCGCGGACCTCGTGATCCTCTCCACCGAGGATGCCGCCGACCCCGCACCCGACGAGGACCCCGACCTCACCGACGACGCCTGGGTCATCTTCACCTCCGGCTCCACCGGCACCCCGAAGGGCGTCGCCGTCAGCCACCGCAGCGCGGCTGCCTTCGTCGACGCCGAAGCACGGATGTTCCTGCAGGACAGTCCGATCCGACCCGGTGACCGCGTCATGGCCGGGCTGAGCGTTGCCTTCGACGCCAGCTGCGAGGAGATGTGGCTCGCGTGGCGATACGGCGCCTGTCTGATCCCCGCACCTCGCTCGCTCGTCAAGTCGGGCATGGACCTGGGGCCGTGGCTGCGGGCGAACGGCATCACCATCGTGTCGACCGTGCCCACCCTGGTGGCCCTCTGGCCGGCCGCAGCCCTCGATGACGTCCGCCTCCTCATCCTGGGCGGTGAGGCCTGCCCACCGGAGATCGGCGCGCGCCTGGCGACCGAGACCCGCGAGGTCTGGAACACCTACGGCCCCACCGAGGCCACCGTCGTCGCCTGCGGCGCCCGGCTCACCGGCGAGCCGCCGGTGCGCATCGGCCTGCCGCTCGACGGCTGGGACCTCGCCGTCGTCGACCCCCAGGGCCACCGGGTCCCCGACGGCGAGCCCGGCGAGCTGATCATCGGCGGGGTCGGCCTCGCCCGCTACCTCGACCCTGCCAAGGACGAGGTCGTGTACGCGCCGTTGCCCACCCTGGGCTGGGACCGCGCATACCGCAGCGGCGACATCGTCCGCTTCGACGGCGAGGGCCTGGTCTTCCAGGGCCGGGTCGACGACCAGGTCAAGGTCGGTGGCCGGCGCATCGAGCTCGGCGAGGTCGACAGCGCCCTGCTCGGGCTTGCGGGCGTGAGCGGGGCAGCGGCCGCCGTCCGCCGCAGCGAGGCGGGCAACAGCCTGCTCGTCGGCTACGTCACGACCGAGCCGGGGTTCGACGCGAAGGCCGCCGTCGAGCAGCTCAGGCGCACGATGCCGGCCGCGCTCGTGCCGCGGCTGGCGGTCGTCGAGACCCTGCCGACGCGCACCTCGGGGAAGATCGACCGTGACGCGTTGCCCTGGCCGCCGCCCCCGCGCCCGGGCGCCTCGGCATCCGAGCACGAACCCGGCATGGAGGGGACCGCAGCCTGGGTGGCCGGCCACTGGACCGCCATCCTCGGTGGTGCACCGAGCGCACCCGACGACGACTTCTTCGACCTCGGGGGTGGCAGCCTGACCGCCGCTCAGCTGGTGAGCCGGCTGCGTGAGCGCTTCCCGGAGGTGACCGTCGCCGACGTCTACGACCACCCCGGGCTGGCCGACCTCGCGACGACCCTCGACGACATGGCGACCCCCACGGGCCGCCGGAACGCCGCAGTCGTGCCGGTGCCCGCGAAGACCCAGGTGGCGCAGGTGCTCGCCTCCTTCTGCTTCCGCTCGATCGGGGGGTTGCGCTGGCTCACCTGGGTCGGGTTCGGCATCCTCGTGGGCCGCAACCAGTTCGGCCTGGACTGGCTTCCCGAGGTCGCCTGGGGCTGGGTGCTGCTCGGCTGGCTGCTGCTGGTCAACCCGGTGGGGCGGGTCGCCCTCGGTGCCGCCGCGGCGCGGGTCGTGCTCGTCGGGGTGGGCCCCGGCAGGCACCCCCGCGGCGGGAAGGTGCACCTACGCCTCTGGCTGGCGGAGCGCCTCGTCGACGAGCTCGGCGCGACCAGCCTGAGCTCGGCGCCCTTGGTCAAGGTCTACGCCCGACTGCTCGGTTGCCGGGTCGGCCGGCACGTCGACCTGCACAGCGTCCCCCCGGTCACCGGCCTGCTCACCCTCGGCACCGGCTGCTCGGTCGAGCCGGAGGTCGACCTCGCCGGGCACTGGCTCGACGGTGGCCACCTGCACATCGGCTCGGTGAGCGTCGGCGCTGACGCACGAGTCGGCGCGCGCAGCACGCTCCTGCCCGGCGCCGACGTCGGCGCCGGCGCCGAGGTCGCGGCCGGCTCGGCCGTGTTCGGCAGTGTCCCGGAGGGCGAGGCGTGGTCCGGGGCGCCCGCCGCCTTCTCGGGGACCGCTCGCGGCCCCTGGGGCGACGACCGGCCCCCGAACCGGCCGTCCTGGCTGGCGGCCTACGCCGCGTCGGCCGTGGCCCTCTCCCTCCTCCCGATCGTGGCCGTCCTCGCCGGCGTGGCCGTGGCCGCCCCGGCGCTGCGTCGCGCGGACGGCATCCCGGATGCCCTTGCCACCGCACTGCTCTGGCTTCCCCTCGCGACCGTTGTGGGGGTCGTCGTCCTGGCGCTGCTGGTGCTCGCCGTCGTGCGGCTCCTCTCCCTCGGCCTCGAGGTGGGCCACCACCCGGTGCACGGGCGTCAGGCCTGGCAGGCGTGGTCGATCCTGCGGGTGCTCGACGAGGCGCGCACCTGGCTGTTCCCGCTCTACTCCTCGGCGCTCACCCCGGCCTGGCTTCGGGCGCTCGGCGCCGACATCGGCTCGGGCGTCGAGGCCTCGACGGTGCTGATGATCCCGGCCTTCGTGCGGGTCGGCGCAGGTGCCTTCCTCGCCGACGACACCCTCGTCGGCGGCTACGAGCTCGGTGGGGGGTGGCTGCGCGTCGAGCACGTCCGGGTCGGCAAGGGGGCCTTCGTCGGCAACTCGGGGATGGCCGCACCCGGCCGGCGGGTCCCCAAGAAGGCCCTCGTCGCGGTGCTCTCCGCGGCGCCGCAGCGGGGCACGGCCAAGGCCGGCACCTCCTGGCTGGGCAGCCCGCCGAGACCGCTGCGGCGAGAGCGCGACGACGTCGACACGGCTCTCACGTACGCTCCGCCACGCCGGCTGAAGGTGGCGAGGGCCCTCGTCGAGGTCTGCCGGATCGTGCCGGTCTGGATCCACGTGGTGCTCGTGGTGCTCGTCGCCGCGACCCTGGCCGCACTGCTCGAGCGCGGCCCGTGGTGGGCGGTGCTGCTCAGTGGCCCGGTGCTCCTTCTCGCCGGCCTCGTCGCGGGCGGCGTCACCGTGCTGGCGAAGTGGCTCCTCGTCGGCCGGATGCGGGCCTCGGAGCACCCGCTGTGGAGCTCGTTCGTGTGGCGCAACGAGCTCGCAGACACCTTCGTCGAGGTGCTCGCGGCGCCGTGGTTCGCGCGCGCCGCCACCGGCACCGCGGTGCTCAACCTGTGGCTGAGGGCCATGGGCTCGCGGATCGGGCGTGGCGTCTGGTGCGAGACGTACTGGCTGCCCGAGGCCGATCTCATCGACCTGCGAGCCGGCGCCACGGTCGGCCGGGGGTGCGTGGTGCAGACCCACCTGTTCCACGACCGCATCCTGTCGATGGACCGTGTCACCATCGCCGATGGCGGGACGCTCGGGCCCAACTCGGTGATCCTGCCGGCCGCGCGGATCGGCAGGCACGCGACCGTCGGCCCCGTCTCCCTCGTCATGCGGGGGGAGTCGGTGCCGGACAAGACGAGGTGGATCGGCAACCCTGTCGGACCGTGGACGGAGGACGATTGACCTTCGCCGACCCCTACCTGCCGGGCCACGGCGACGTCCGGTACCACGTCGATCACTACGACCTCGACCTCGAGTACAAGGTCCACAGCAACCACCTCGAGGCCCGGGCCCTGGTGCGGGTGACCGCCACCCAGCCACTGCCCGAGCTGGTGCTCGACCTGCACGCGCTGGAGGTGACCTCGCTGCGCGTGACCGGGGCGGCCGTGGCGCGCTGGACCCACCGGGCCTCACGGTTGCGGATCCGCTTCCGGTCCGCGGTCGCCGTCGGAGCCGGGCTCACCGTGGCCGTCCACTACCGGGGCCGGCCCCGGCCGATGCCCGGCCCCGACGGCCCGACCGGGTGGGAGGAGCTCACCGACGGCGTGATCGTGGCCGCCCAGCCGCACGGTGCACCCACCTGGTTCCCCTGCAACGACCGGATGGCAGACAAGGCCACCTACCGGGTCACCGTGCGCACCGACCCCGGCTACCGGGTCGTCTCGAACGGCGAGCTCACCGTGCAGCGCCGGGTCGGCCGCCGGGTGGAGTGGGTGCACGAGCAGCGAGAGCCGATGGCCACCTACCTCGCCACCCTCCAGGTCGGCCGGTACGTGCTCGAGCCCCAGGCGAGCGCCGCGACGCCCAGCGCGCTCGCCGCACCCGCCGCCAGGATGCCGGCCGCCCGCAGCGCGTTCGCCGACCAGCCGCGGATGATCGCCACCTTCGCCGACCTGTTCGGCCCCTACCCGTTCGACGCCTACACCGCCGTGGTGACCGACGACCCGCTCGAGATCCCGCTGGAGTCGCAGACCCTGTCGACCTTCGGCACCAACCACCTCAGCCGCGCCTGGGAGGCCCAGCGCCTCATCGCCCACGAGCTGGCCCACCAGTGGTTCGGCAACACGGTCACCGCCGCGTCGCTCAGCGACATCTGGCTCCACGAGGGCTTCGCCTGCTACGCCGAGTGGCTGTGGTCGGAGGCGGTCGGTCGCACGACGGCGGCGGAAGAGGCGCAGCGGCACCACCGCATCCTCGCGCGGTTGCCGCAGGACCTCGTGCTCACCGACCCGGGCCCGTACCGCACCTTCGACGACCGCGTCTACAAGCGCGGCGCGCTGACCCTGCACGCGCTGCGCCGGGCCACCGGCGACGTGACCTTCTTCGCCCTGCTGCGCGCGTGGGTCGACACCCACCGGTTCGGTGTGGTCACGACCGCCGACTTCGAGGAGGCCGTGCGCTTCGAGACCGGTCTCGACCCGGAGCCGCTCCTCGGCCCGTGGCTGCGTCAGGCCGCGCTGCCCCCGTTGCCGCCGACCGTGTGACCGCGAACGTGGGTGAAGACCCTCGCCCAGCCGACGGTCTTCACCCACGTTCGAGGTCAGCCGACGACGCCCATCGCCACCAGCACCCGCGGCCCGAGGCCCCACCGTCCCCGCACCCGGTGCACGACCTGGCGACCGCGAAGGTCGTGGGCGGCAGCCACCCCGGTGAAGGTGCCCGACCGTGACAGCTCGACGCCGACCGCCGCGTGACCGAGGACGATGCCGGTCAACGGGTACCACGCCTTGTACGTCGCCTCCTTGGCGGCGAAGAGCACCGTGTCCCACGGGATGCCGGGCGGCCCCACCGCCAGCCCGGCGAGCGCCGCGCGCTCCTCGCCGGATGCCACGACGTCGAGGACCCCGTCCGGTAGCGGCCCCACCGGCTCGGCGTCCAGGCCGATCGCCGACACGCCTTCCCCCCACCGCGACCGGCCGGACCTGGCCACCACGGCGCCGGTCCACCCCGCGCAGTGGGTGATGCTGCCGACCACGCCCGCCGGCCACAGCGGGGCGCCACGGTCGTCGCGGAGGACCGGCACGGCAGCCGGGCCCCTGCCCAGCGACGTGAGCGCGAGCCGGGCGCACTGCCGCCCCGTGGCGAACTCGGCCCGGCGCCCGGGCGACGCCCCGGCGACCAGCGCCACCTCGTCCGGGTGCAGTGCCTCGTCGCCTGCGAGCGCCTCCGTGGCCGCGAACCCGATCCGCCAGGACGCGTTCCGCCGCACCGCCCGCACCCGGCCCATGGGGCTAGGGTGCCACTCGTGAGCGTCGACCTGCCGATGCCCCGGGTGGGGCCCGTCGCCGAGCACGCCCCGAAGCCGATCCGGGTCGTGCTCAACTGGGGCCGCCGCTACTCGCTGTGGGTCTTCAACTTCGGCCTCGCCTGCTGCGCGATCGAGTTCATCGCCACGTCGATGGGTCGGCACGACTTCATGCGACTGGGCGTCATCCCCTTCGCCCCCGGCCCGCGCCAGGCCGACCTCATGGTCGTCTCCGGCACGGTCACCGACAAGATGGCACCGGCGATCCGGCGCCTCTACGACCAGATGCCCGAGCCGAAGTACGTCATCTCGTTCGGGGCCTGCTCCAACTCCGGTGGCCCGTACTGGGACTCGTACTCCGTCACCAAGGGCGTCGACCAGCTGATCCCCGTCGACGTCTACGTGCCCGGCTGCCCGCCGCGGCCCGAGGCGCTGCTCCAGGGGATCATCCGGCTGCAGGAGAAGATCGCGGACGAGCGGCTCAGCGGCGCGGGCATCGCGGCTCGCCAGCCCGGTCGGGTGCTCGAACCCGCACCCAGGTACGCCGGCCACCGCAGCGCCGCCGCGGCCGAGGTGACCCGCGACCTCGTGGCCAGGCCGTGAGCGACGAGGCGCCCCAGCGCCCCACTCCCGGCCACCGCGCCGACCTGATGTCGACCCCGAGCCTGCTCGCGCTCGCGGTCGTGGCGTTCCTCGTCGAGCTGGCGCTCTTCGGGGGTGTCGGTGCCATCGCGTACGAGCTGGTCGACGGTGGGCTCGCGGGGTGGGTGGCTGGGCTGGCCGCGACCGGTGGCGTCGTCGTGCTCTGGGGCCTCCTGATCGCCCCCAGGGCGAGACGGCGCCTGACCACCGGCCCTCGCCTGCTGGTGTCGGCCGCGCTGTGCGTCGGCAGGGGCCTACGGCCTGATCGCGGTCGGGCACGAGCGCTGGGGCTGGTTCGTCGGCCTGGCCGGGGTCGCGGTCGTCGCCGCGCAGGTGGTGCTGCCGCAGGCCGACCCCGGCGGGTCCTGACCGACTGGTCCTGTTCAGCGCCCGGCAGTCTCCCTACCCTTGGACGATGCCGACGATGAGCATGAACAAGGTCATCCACGCAGCCGTTCGCCGCGACCTCGACCGCTTCGCCGTCGGGCTCGACGACTTCCGCGAGGGCGACGCGGCCCGGGCTGCCGCCCTGGCCCGGGCCTGGGCGAACTTCGACGCCATGCTGACCGACCACCACGAGGGTGAGCACGCGATCGCGTGGCCGCACCTCGAGCGGGCCGGTGTCCCCCGCGAGCTGCTCGACCGGATGGATGCCGAGCACGAGGTCATGGCCGAGGGGATGGCCGGTGCGCGCACGGCGATGGCGGAGCTCGCGAGCCGCCCGACCCGCGAGCAGGCCGCAGCGGCCCGGTCGGCGATGGAGACCCTGCGCACGGCCACGGTGCAGCACCTCGACCACGAGGAGTCCGAGATCGAGGCCTTCTACCTCGCCAACGACGAGCACCCCGAGATCCGGGCGATGGCACAGGAGTTCCGCAAGCAGAGCCCCCAGGTCGCCGGCCGGTTCCTCGCCTGGCTCACCGACGGGATCGCGCCGGAGGCGCGGTCCGCGATCCCGGTCCCGGGGCCGGTCCTGGCCGTCCTCACCGGGATCTTCGGCCGCGGCTACCGGCGCGAGGTCGCCCCGGTCTGGCGGTAGCCGGCGGGAGTCCCGCCGATCGGGCGCCGCGCCGTCGGTGGTGGGGGCGCCGGCCTCGCTAGGCTGCCGGAGTGGCTGACGAGACGCGCGTGGTCGAGGCCGGGGCGTGGCGCGCCTCGCTCGAGGCCGCGCGCGCGGAGGGTTTCGGCTTCTTCGACTGGCTGAGCGCCGTCGACCGCACCTACGACGAGGCCGCACCGGGTTTCGACGTCACCGCCCACCTGCTCGACGTGGGCACACCCGGCGCGCTGCGCGGCATCCTGCTGGTGACCCGGGTCGCCGACGGGGAGCCGGTCGACTCGGTCACCGGGGTCTTCGCGGGAGCCGCGTGGCACGAGCGTGAGACCTTCGAGATGTTCGGCATCGACTTCGCCGGCTACGACGACGGCAGCGGCCTGCCGATCCGGCCGCTGCTGCTCCCCGACGGCTTCGAGGGCACCCCGCTGCGCAAGTCGTTCCAGCTCGCCGCGCGCGCCTCGAAACCGTGGCCGGGCGGCAAGGAGCCGGGGGAGGGCCACGAGTCGGTCGCATCCCCCGCACGCCGCAGGCGGGTGCAGGCACCGGGCGTGCCGCCGCCCGAGTGGGGGCCTCGATGAGCCTGCTCGAGGTGACCGTCCGCGCGCTGTCGGTGCTCGCGGCCTTCCTCGTGCTGCCCCTGCTCGTCGGGCAGACCGAGCACAAGGTGATGGCCCACATGCAGGGCCGGCTCGGGCCGATGTACGCGGGCGGCTACCACGGGTGGGCCCAGCTCGTCGCCGACGGGGTGAAGTTCGTGCAGAAGGAGGACATCACCCCACGCGCCGCCGACCGGTGGGTCTTCCGGCTGGCCCCCGCCGTGGCCCTGATCCCCTACCTCGTGGCCCTCGCGACCATCCCCGTGGCCCCCGGCGTCGCCGCGATCGACGTGCCCGGCTCGGTCGTGCTCCTGCTCGCCGCGACCTCGGTCGGGGCCCTGGGCACGCTGATGGCCGGCTGGGCGAGCGCCAACAAGTACGCCCTGCTCGGCGGCCTGCGCGCCGCGGCCCAGCTGGTGTCGTACGAGCTGCCGATCGTGCTCGCCATCGCCTCGATGGCGCTCGCCGGTGGCTCGCTGTCCCTCCTGACGCTGACCGACCGCTGGTCGCCGTGGTGGATGCTGTGGCAGCTGCCGGGGGCCGTGGTCTTCCTCGTCGCCGCGGTCGCCGAGCTGCAGCGCCCGCCGTTCGACATGCCGGTCGCCGACGCCGAGCTGGTCATGGGGGCCTGGACCGAGTACACCGGGCTGCGCTTCGCCTTCTTCCTGCTCGCCGAGTACGCCGGCATCGTCGTGATGTCGCTGCTCTTCGCCACCTTGTGGCTGGGGGGCTGGCACGGCCCGTTCGAGGACACCCTGGGCTGGCTGTGGACCCTGCTCAAGGGCTTCGCCGTGGCGGTGCTGGTCATCTGGGTGCGGGTGGCCTGGCCGCGGCTGCGCGAGGACCAGCTCCAGCGCCTCGCCTGGCTGTGGCTCGTGCCGCTGGCCCTGGTCCAGCTGCTGCTGACCGGCGCCGGGGTGGTGCTCGGATGGTGAGCGGACCGGGGCGTCGGTCGGGGGCCGGGCTGCCCGGCATCCTCAAGGGGTTGGTGACCACGGCGCGCACCGCGCTTCGGCCCACCCACACCGCGGAGTACCCCGACGTCGCCCCCGACCTGCCGCCGCGCAGCCGCGGGGTCATCGCGCTGCTCGAGGAGAACTGCACGTCGTGCATGCTCTGCGCCCGCGAGTGCCCCGACTGGTGCATCTACATCGACTCGCACAAGGAGACGATCCCGGCCACCACCGAGGGCGGGCGCGACCGCCAGCGCAACGTGCTCGACCGGTTCGCCATCGACTTCAGCCTGTGCATGTACTGCGGCATCTGCATCGAGGTCTGCCCGTTCGACGCACTGCACTGGAGCCCGCAGTTCGAGTACGCCGAGGTCGACATCCTCGACCTGCTGCATGAGAAGGACCGGCTGGGGCAGTGGATGGCCACCGTGCCGCCGCCACCCGCCCTCGACGAGCGGGCGGCCGAGCCGGCCGAGATCGCCGCCTCGAACAAGCCGGCTCGAGGCACCGGCCTCGTCGGCGCCGGTGGCGCTCCCGCGGGTGGAGGAGCCGCCGCAGCGGGCGGCCCGGGCGCCCGGATGCCGCGCACGGTGCGTCCCAGGGTCCCCCGAGCCACGACCGACGACCCGACGCCCGGACCTCCCGCGGCGGACGACGCGACATGACCGCACTCGACACGGCGTTCGCGGCCACCGCGCTGGTGGCCGTCGCCGGAGGCCTCCTCGCCGTGACCACCCGCCACGTCGTGCATGCCGCCCTGTGGCTGGTCGTGGCTCTGCTCGGTGTGGCCGGGTCGCTGCTCGTGCTCGGCGCCGAGCTGGTGGCCCTGGTCCTGGTGCTCGTCTACGTCGGTGCGGTCGTCGTGCTCGTGCTCTTCGCCCTGATGCTCACCCGGGCCCCGATCGGCCCCGACCTGGAGCACCGGGCCGGCCCCTGGCGTACCGCGGGCGCCGCCCTGCTCGGGGGTGCCGTCGCAGTGCTGCTCGCCTCGGTGCTCCTGCCGCTGGCGGGGGAGCCGGTCTCCCGCGCCGACGTCACCTCGACCCAGGTCGCCGGGCAGCTGTTCGGCACCTGGGTCTGGCCGTTCGAGCTGCTCTCGCTGCTGCTGCTCACGGCCCTGGTCGCCGCCCTGGCCGTCTCGCGGATCCCCCGCGAGGAGGCACCCTCGTGATCCACCTCGCCGGGCCCTACCTCCTCGCCACCGCCCTCGTCGGGCTCGGCGTGTTCGGCATCGCGGTGCGCCGCAACGCCGTCCTGCTCCTCGTCGGCGTCGAGCTCGTGCTCAGCGGTGCCCTGGTGCTGCTCGTCACCACCCAGGCCGCCGGCGCCGACCGGTGGGCCGCCGGCAGCGTGCTACCGCTGTTCGTGATCACCATCGCCGCGGCCGAGACCGTCGTCGCGCTCGCGATCATCCTCACGGCGTTCCGGCAACGGTCGAGCATCGACCTCGACGAGCCGAGCGGAGAGGCGCCATGAACCCCTGGCTGCTCGTCGTCGTGCTGGCCCTCGCCGCCCTCGCCGGGCTGGCGAGCGGGCGCCGCGACCGGGTGGCACGCGGCGTCGCGGTGGGGGCGTCCGCCCTGACGCTCCTGCTCGCCGTCGTCGGCTGGGCCGTCGCAGAGCCGGCAGAGGCCGCCTCCCCCGGATCGGCTCTCGCCGTCGGCGACCTGCAGGTGCCGCTCGTCGTTCTCGCCGACCCGACCCGGTGGGCGCTCGCCGGTGTGGTCGCGCTCGTCGCGCTCGCGGTGCAGGTGTACTCCACGTGGTACCTCGCGACCGATGACCGCTACCCCGGGTTCGCCGCGACCGTCTCGCTCTTCACC
>DASQEZ010000210.1:0-5938 GCA_035633415.1 Ornithinibacter sp.
CGTGCTGCCGTGCTGCCGTGCTGCCGTGCTGCCGTGCTGCCGTGCTGCCGTGCTGCCGTGCTGCCGTGCTGCCGTGCTGCCGTGCTGCCTCGACGAACGCCCTGCGAGTGCCGGGCGCGAACCAGCCGAGCCCCACCACCTCGACGAACTCGTGGTGCGCGAGCGTGGTCTCGAGGGGTCCTTCGAGGAAGTCGGTCGCGGCGATCTCGCGGCGCCCTCTCGGCCCGACGGCCTCCACCACACCCCCGGTGAGCACGAGGACGTGGGGCATCTCGCCCGCGGGGTCGGCGTGCGCGATGGAGCCGACGGTGGTGCCACGGTTGCGGATGGCCGGGTGGGCGACGTTGCGCAGCGCCTGGCCGAAGAGGGGCAGCGCACCACGGGCTCCGTCATGCCGTTCCAGGGCCGCGTGGCGCACCAGCGCTTCAAGCGCCGGTGACGCCGACGGCATCCAGCTCGGTGACGCCGTTGATGTCGACGGTGTGCGCCGCGGTGCCCGCGCGCGGGATCAGCGGCGGGAACGGGCCTGCTGGGCCAGCGTGGCCAGGGCGGCGGGGAAGATCTCGGCGGGCGGGTTGACCAGCCCGGCTCCGACCTGCCCGATTCCGGGCCGGTTGCCCGCCATTCCCGTGTTGATCTGCGGCAGGATGCCGGTCCGGCAGACCGCGGTGACGTCGATGCCGGTGGGCGCTCCCTCGAACTCGAGCACCGGGATCGTCCACCGAGGGTTCTTCGCGAGCGTGATCTCGTGCATCCGCCGGGTGGTCGCGAGCGCGTCGGGCACCGTTCCGCCGACGAACCGCACGATCGCCGGCGCGGTCGCCATGGAGAACCCGCCGATGCCGGCGGTCTCGGTGATCGCGGAGTCACCGATGTCGGGGTTGGCGTCTTCGGGGCCGAAGCCGCCGAGGTACAGCCCGTCGATGTACTGAGCCGGGCCGGTGAACCACTGGTCGCCGGTGCCCGACACCTGGATGCCGAACTCGGTGCCGTTGCGGGCCATGGCGACCACCATCGTTGACCCGTCGATGTCGCGGGCCGCGTCGAGCGCGAGCTTGCAGGCGGGCATGGAGAGGTTGAGGAAGAAGTGGTCGTTGCCTCCGATGAACCGCAGCACCTGCGCCACCTCGGCCGCGTCGTGACCGGAGGAGGCGAGCCCCGGCGCGAGGTCTCGGAGCAGCATCAGCGTGCCGGAACGGTTGCGGTTGTGTGCCTCGTCGCCCATCTGCAGCATCTGGGTAAGGATCCCGGTGACGTCGATCGGGTCACCGGCGCGCACCGTGTCGCGCAGCAGCGGGCCGAGGACGGCGGACATCCACCGCAGCCGCTCGAGGACCTCCGGGCCGTAGGCGCCGAACCTCAGCACCTTGCCCAGCCCTTCGTTGAGCGAGCAGAAGGCTCGGCCCCCTGTGGCGGGGTCCTCGAGGACGAACATCCACATCGACGAGGAGACCACGCCGGCCATCGGGCCGACGGTACTGCGGTGGTGGCACGGCTCGAGGCTGAACCGGCCGTCCTCGAAGAGCGCCACGGCGTCCTCGGCGTCATCCACCAGACCCTCGAAGGCCGCCGCGCCCATGAGCGCTCCACGCAGTGGCCCCGAGGTGCGCTCCCAGGTGATCGGCGGACCGGCGTGGAGGAACTGACCGGGCTCCAGCCCCAGCACCTGCGAGGCCGGGGCGACGTCCACCAGCGTCGCCTGACTGGCGAGCACCGCCTCGACAGCGCGCTGGTTGGCTGCCCGGCGAAGCGGGTCGGTGGCCACCACGGCCAGGTCGTCCGCGGTGCCGGCCATCGGCGGCTGCCACTCGACCCGCTCCACCAGCACGCCTTGCGCCTCCACCGCCGTGGCGAAGTGGCCGGCGCCGGCGGAGGTCAGCCCGGAGAGGGTGCCCGATGAGGCGGGGGGGTTCGCGAGTGTCATGACGTGGCTCCGGTGGTCAACGACGCGGCCCGGGCGGCCGCGTGGGCGTTGGACAGGTGCACTTCTGCGCCCGCCTCGGCGAGGGCGCGCGCCTGCCGGGTGAGCCCTTGTGGGTCGTCCTCGGTGCCGACGCAGGCGACCACGACGGGCAGCTCGCGACCACCGTCGCGGGCCGCGGCGATGGCGGCGGCGACCGCTGGGGCGAGGATGGCAGCGGGGTCGGGCTCCGCACCGTTGCCGAGCACCACGTCGAGGAGGAGCACTGCGGTGGCTGGGTCGGCGGCCGCCCGAGCCAGGTGCTCCAGCCGCAGGCTCGGGTCGATCATCGGGTGGGCCCGGCCGCGCGTGAGGGCGTCGTCACCGAAGTCGACCATGAGGTGGGCGTCGGCCGTGAGCGACTCGTCGAGCGCGAGCTGCGGGGAGAGGGGGATGTTGCTGCGGACCGGGCCGAGCCGGTTCCCCGCGACGAGCATCGCCTCGTCGCACAGGGTTCCGCCCACGAAGAGCCCCCGGAGGTACCCGGGCACCGGTTGCCAGTCGCGCTCACCCCACACCGGCCACTGCGGCACGGGTACCTCGAGGGAGCGCAGCAGCTCCTCGGTCGCCGTCGTCAGGTCCGGTCGGCCGGGGCCGAGCAGGGCGAGCTCGACCGGTGTCGACAGCGCGTCGGCGTACCTCTGGATCGCCTGCGCCACCTCGGGTGCGGGCGGCTTCGACACGAGCACGATGCGGTGCGACGACGGGTCGGCGTCCAGGCGGCGCAGTGCCTCCATCGTCGAGAGCCCGCCGACGGCGGTCGAGAGGTCGCGTCCGCCCACGCCGAGGGCCGCGCTCACCCCGACACCCGCCGCGGCGAGCAGGCACATCAGCTGCTGGCAGCCGGTGCCCGAGGCTGCGACGATGCCGACCTCTCCGCGAGGCGTGACGTTGGCGAAACCGAGCCCGACGCCTCCCACCACCGCGGTTCCGCAGTCGGGGCCCATCACGAGCAGCCCACGGTCGGCGGCGAGCCGCTTGAGCGCCACCTCCTGGTCGACCGGCACGTTGTCGCTGAAGATCATCACGTCCGCGCCCTCGTCCAGGGCGTCCACGGCCTCGACGGCGGCATGCTCGCCGGGCACCGACACCATGGCCAGGGGGGCACCTGACCGCCGCAGGGCGCTGGCGGTGGTGCGCGGCCGCACCGCGCCGGTGGCTCCGCCGTCAGGGCGGACGGTGACCACGAGGGCGCCGGCCACGGCGGAGAGGGCCCCTGCGAGCGCCTCCTCTGACTCCAGCCGGAGCGCCACGACCATGTCGTTGGGGGTACAGGCGGGCACGTCGAAGCCCATGCCCGCGAGCACCTCCACGTTGAGCGGGGTGCCCATCGCCACCTGCGCGGCGAGGACCCCCGGCGCCGCAGCAACGTCCCTGCTGACCTGCAGCAGGGTGACCGAGTCGGCATACGCACTGCGCAGCTCCACGTGCGTGTACCCGTCGCTGGGACTCATCGGGAGGCTCCTTGAAGTGGGGATGAAAGGAACTGCAGGGACTCCACGGCGGCCAGAGCGCCGAGTACCAGCCCCGACCCGGAGGTGTCGCCGATGTCGAGCAGGTCGTCGACCGCCCGCTCGACCCGAGCCGGGTCGCCGGTGGCCATGGCGAGAAGGAGGCTGCGGAACTGCGGCACCCCCTCGCCGCGTGCGGCGCACTCCAGCAGGGTCGCCGAGAGTGTGGTGGTCCGCTGTCGGGCGGAGCGCACGACGCCGCTTCGCAGGGCCTCCAGCGCGGGATGCCGGGTCGCGACCCCCGCAGCCAGCCACCCGGCCAGCACGTCGTCGCCGAGAGGGGTGAGCCCGCTGCCGAACCCCATCAGCCCGGTCACCGCAGCGGGGTCGCACGCGGCCAGCCGCCGCATCGGGTCCTCGGGCAGCTCGGCGAGCGCCCCGGCCAGCCGGTCACCGACGGCGTGCCGGAGCAGGTGGGCTCCGGAATCGAGGTCATCGCCGACGAGGACTCCGACGGTGGTGTCGACGATGTGCGTGACCATGACCTCGAGCCCCGGCAGCTCGATCGAGCCGCCTCCCACAGTGGCACTGTCGCCGGGGTGGAGCGCCGGGAGCCGGGGGCGCTGCGTGCGCACGCCGCAGGGCACCAGCACCGCACGCGACGACAGCACCCCGAGACACGCACCGTCCAGGTCGACGTACACCGCGTCCTGGCCGGCGTGCAGGACGGCCGCCGACCGGGGCGGTCCGCTGACAGTGCCGAGCACCGAGACCGACGCGGCACCGGCCACGTGCTGCCGTTGGCACGGCTGGGCAAGGACCACGACGCCACCGTAGCGGCCCCGCGCCCGACGAGACAGCGGGACCGGCACCGGTCGACCGAGCGGCCGTGACACCGGTCACTTCCACCGATGAATTGCCGATGGGGTCTATCCGCACCTTCGTGAGCAGCGTTAATGTCGGGCCGGACGGCCCGCCTCGGAGACCGCGCTGGTGTCCTCCAGGGGGGTCGGCGGGGCCGCACGGTCGCGCCACTCGTGAGGAAGCGCCAATGACGGCCAGGTTCAGCTACGCAGCCCCCACCCGGCGCGAGGAGCTGTTGTTGCTCCTGGCCGATCACGGTGCGCAGGCCCGTGTCCTGGCCGGTGGCACCGACCTGCTGGGTGACGTCCGCAGCGGTCTGGCCCGCCCGGCGATGGTGGTCGACGTCAAGCGGGTGGACGGCTTTGCGGACCTGATCTGGAGCGCGCAGGAGGGGCTTATCATCGGCCCGGGCGTGACGATCAACGAGATCCTGCTGAGTGCGAGGGTGCGCGAGTGGTACCCCCTGCTGGTGGCCTGTGCCCAGGACCTCGCCTCGCACCAGATCCGCAACCGTGCCACGGTGATTGGCAACGTCGCCAACGCCTCACCCTGCGCGGACATGTCGCCCGCCCTGCTGTGCCTGGGGGCAACGGTGGTGCTGTCCTCTCGGGACGGCAGCCGCGAGGTGCCCGTCACCGACTTCTTCACCGGCGCGAAGCGCACCGTGGTGGCACCCGGGGAGCTGATCGAGCGGATCGTCATCCCGCCGGAGGCCGCGGGTGCGCGCGGCTCCTACCGGAAGCTGAAGCGGATCAAGGGCCACGACCTCGGCATCGTCGGGGTGGCGGCGTCGTCGAAGGACGGCGCGTTGCGGCTCGGCATCAGCTCCTGCGCAGCGACGCCCCTGCTCGTGGACGGACTGTCGGCGCTGGACCCGGCCGATGACGTCGTGGCCGCTGCGCGGGCGGTCATCAGTCCGATCAGCGACGTGCGCTGCTCCAAGGAGTACCGGACCCACATGGTCGGCGTGTACGTGCGCCGGGCACTGCGAGAGGTGGCGTGATGCGCGTATCGGTGACGGTCAACGGGCACGCGTTCGAACGAGACGTCGAGGAGCAATGGACCCTGCTGCGGTTCCTGCGCGATGGCCTGGGGATGACGGGCACGAAGGAGGGGTGCGGTGCCGGCGAGTGCGGCGCCTGCACCGTCGACCTCGACGGCAAGACCGTCAACTCCTGCCTCGTCCTAGCGGTGGAGGTGGACGGCGGCCGCGTCGCGACGGTCGAGGGAGAGGCTGACCACGGTCGGCTCTCGCGGATCCAGGCGGCCTTCGCGCGCAACCACGCCGTCCAGTGCGGCTTCTGCACCGGCGGCATGGTGATGTCGGTGCGCGACCTGCTCACCCGCAACCCCAGGCCCACGGTGGAGGAGATCAAGGAAGGCATCGAGGGCAACTTCTGCCGGTGCACGGGCTACGAGCAGATCGTCGAGGCCGTGCTCGACGCCTCCGGCCAGCTGAACGCTTCCACCAAGGGGGCACTGAGGTATGTCTGACGACGTCGAGGTCCCACCTCCTGAGCTGAACGACCCTCCCGGCCCGGGCGCCCCGGCAGGCCCGTCGGTCGGTGTCGACCACCCCCGGGTGGAGACGATCGAGAAGCTCACCGGGGACGCGCTCTACACCGGGGACCTGCTGCTCCCCGGGATGCTGCACGCGAAGGTC
>DASQEZ010000211.1:0-3092 GCA_035633415.1 Ornithinibacter sp.
GGCGCTGGCGCCGGGGGAGACGTCGTATGCCGTGCAGAACGCCGCCGTGTCCGCGTGCGCCGGGTCGATGGGCGCCACCTCGGCGGCGGGCACCGCCGCCACGGCGGCCGCGACCGGTGCGGCGAGCAGGTCCGGGTGCGACGCGGCAGGTGACCAGGACAGCGTTCCGCGGGCGGACGGCATACCGGACACGGTAGCCCGCACGATGGGGAGGCGGGCGCGCCCGGCGCCCGGTCCGGAGCCGACCGCCGCCGCCTCCGCTGAGCCACCGCGTGCCGCCGCCGTGAGTCGGTGCCGTGAGTCGGTGGGTGAGCTGCGGCCCGGCGCCGGGTAGACTGGGTGGACTGCCGGCGCGGGTGATGACCCGTAACGACGGCCCAGAAGGGCGGCGCCGGGTCAACCCACCGATACCGATGGAGACACCCATGTCCGACCCCACACAGCCCTTCGACTTCCAGGTCGCCGACCTCGGCCTCGCCGAGGCCGGCCGCCACCAGATGCGCCTCGCCGAGCACGAGATGCCCGGCCTGATGAGCCTGCGCCGGGAGTTCGCCGGTTCGGCGCCGCTGCGTGGCGCGCGCATCGCCGGCTCCCTGCACATGACCGTGCAGACCGCGGTGCTCATCGAGACCCTCGTCGCGCTCGGCGCGCAGGTCCGCTGGGCCTCCTGCAACATCTTCTCCACCCAGGACGAGGCGGCGGCTGCCGCCGTCGTCGGTCCGAACGGCACGCCGGAGGACCCGCAGGGCGTCCCGGTCTTCGCGTGGAAGGGCGAGAGCCTGGAGGAGTACTGGGACTGCACCGAGCAGATCCTCACCTGGCCCGGCGGTGAGGGCGCCAACATGATCCTCGACGACGGCGGCGACGCGACGATGCTCGTCCACAAGGGCCGCGAGTGGGAGCAGGCCGGCCAGGTGCCGCCGGTGACCGAGGAGGACTCCGAGGAGTTCGCGGTCTTCAAGGCGCTCGTGCGGCGCACGCTGGCCGCCGACCCGCGGAAGTGGACCACCGCGGCGGACCAGATCAAGGGCATCACCGAGGAGACCACGACCGGCGTGCACCGGCTCTACCAGCTCGCCGAGACCGGTGAGCTGCTCTTCCCCGCGATCAACGTCAACGACTCGGTGACCAAGAGCAAGTTCGACAACAAGTACGGCTGCCGCCACAGCCTCATCGACGGGCTCAACCGCGCGGTCGACGTGCTGATCAGCGGGAAGATGGCCGTGGTCTGCGGGTACGGCGACGTCGGCAAGGGCTGCGCCCAGGCGCTGGCCGGGCAGGGCGCCCGCGTGGTCGTCACCGAGGTCGACCCGATCTGCGCGCTGCAGGCGGCGATGGAGGGCTACTCCGTGCTGCGCCTGGAGGACGTCGTCGAGCAGGCCGACATCTTCGTCACCACCACCGGCTGCTATGACGTCATCAGCGCCGGCGACATGGCCCGGATGAAGGACAAGGCGATCGTCGCCAACATCGGCCACTTCGACAACGAGATCGACATGGCCGGCCTGGCGAAGCTGCCCGGTGTGCAGAAGACCGAGATCAAGCCCCAGGTCCACGAGTGGACGATGACCTGGGGCGACGGCTCGACCGGCAGCATCATCGTGCTGTCCGAGGGCCGGCTGATGAACCTCGGCAACGCCACCGGCCACCCGAGCTTCGTGATGTCGAACAGCTTCGCCAACCAGACGATCGCGCAGATCGAGCTCTTCGCCAAGGCCGACGAGTACGTCGACGAGGCCGGCCGGCCGGTCGTCCGGACCCTGCCCAAGCACCTGGACGAGAAGGTCGCGCGGCTGCACCTCGAGGCCGTCGGGGCCCAGCTCACCGAGCTGACCAAGGGTCAGGCGGAGTACCTCGGCGTCGACGTCGCCGGCCCGTACAAGCCGGAGCACTACCGGTACTGACCCGCTCCGGTCACCCTGCGCATCCCTGCCGTGGCCGTCCGGCATGGAGTCGTCGGGCAACCCGACGCGGCTCTCGTCGGGCCGTCGATTCCATCGTCCCGGGTGCTCGCATCCCCCTGTGTGAGAATGGCGCGCAGTCGGGTCGGCACGGGAGAGGATGCGTCGGTGAAGGGTCGTGTGCTGGTCGTCGACGACGACCTGGCGCTCGCCGAGATGCTCGGCATCGTCCTGCAGGGGGAGGGCCTGGAGGTCACCCACGTGGCCGACGGGACCAGCGCCATGGCCGCCTTCCGCGAGAGCCGGCCGGACGTGGTCCTGCTGGACGTCATGCTCCCGGGCATCGACGGGCTCGCGGTGTGCCGCCGGATCCGCGCCGAGTCCGGGGTGCCGATCGTCATGCTCACAGCGCGCACCGACACCGTCGACGTCGTGGTGGGCCTGGAGTCCGGTGCCGACGACTACGTCGTCAAGCCGTTCAAGGCGCAGGAGCTCATCGCGCGGGTGCGGGCCCGGCTGCGGCGCGGCGACGACCCGGAGCCGGAGCGGCTCACCATCGGTGACCTCACCGTCGACGTGGCGGGCCACTCGGTCCGCCGCGCCGGCGAGCCGCTCAGCCTGACCCCGCTGGAGTTCGACCTCCTCGTCGCCCTCGCCCGCAAGCCGTGGCAGGTCTTCACCCGCGAGGTGCTCCTGGAGCAGGTGTGGGGCTACCGGCACGCCGGCGACACCCGGCTGGTCAACGTCCACGTGCAGCGGCTGCGCAGCAAGATCGAGCAGGACCCGGAGCATCCGCGGATCGTCGTCACCGTGCGCGGAGTGGGCTACAAGGCCGGTCAGGCCTAGGCGATGAAGGTGGTGGCCGGGATCCGGGTGGCCGCCGCGGTCGGCGCCCTGACCTCCACGTGGCGCCGTTCGCTCGTCTTTCGCGTCATCGCGACGACCGTCACCATCGGGGTGCTCGTCCTGGCCCTGGTCGGCACCTACCTCTACCGGCAGATCGGCGAGGGACTGGTCGAGGACCGCCGCGCCGTCGCGTCGGCCGAGGCGCTCCAGCTCACCAAGCGGGCCCAACTGCAGTTCAACAGCACCGACCTGGTCGACTCGCCGGAACGGCTCACCACCGCGGCGAGAGGCATCGTGCAGGAACAGGCCGGCACCGAACGCTCCCGCTACGTCGTGCTCGCCCGG